>NZ_BORE01000005.1:0-330191 GCF_018333015.1 Bacillus sp. J14TS2
AGGACTACCATACCCTAATTATAAGGTTTTTTTATGGACTTTTATAGTGATAATTGCCATTATTCATAATTTTGGCATAGTTATTTCCTCTTGACTTTTGGCTGGAAATTTAATGCAACGCTAGTGATAGTTTCCTTAACAAGAACAAAAGCGCAAGCGCCCGTTTAGCGACGTACAAACTTTTATAATAAGGATGAACAGCTAAAAACGCGCCGTCCTGGCGCAACGCTGTTCTGACCTACATCCTGTAGCCCGGAGATAAAGGAAACACGGCGAAGCATGAGCCGATGTTGACTTACGCAAACAGAAGCTGAAAGTTTGCTAGTCGCTGGGCGCTGGAGCTGGATGACAAACCGCAACGTAAACAGTTATCCACAGGCTACAATTTTATAATTTCCTCAACCATAAGAAAAGCGCAAGGCGCCCGCTACCTTCGACAAGCAAATGTTCTGAGACAAAGAAAGGCGTTCTTTGCCTTTCATTGGCTCAGGTTATTTCGTGGAACATCGGCTAAGGTCGCCACATCCGCATGTCTTCGCCGATGGACTCGCTCCTGCGAGCCTCGAGCCGATGGCGCCTGGAGCTGGATCAAGCATTAGCCGAAACTTATACTTACTTACCTTTTAACATGAGACCATTGCCATGTCTTGGTAATGGTCTCGTCGTATTATTCTGCCCTTTTCCAAGTGGATTGTACTGGAACACCTGCATCAAGAAGTAAATTCATCACAGGACAGCGCTTCTCTACTTCCTTCTTCAAAGCTTGAAGTCTCTCATCATCTTCATTCGTTTTGACAATGACGTCAAAAGTGACAGATTGGAAGTGTGGAGATACTCCTGCTACTCCTTTTAATCCTTGAAGATCAATTTCTCCAATATTTTTAAAGTCTACCCCATCAAAGGAAAAATTCTGTTCTTTAGCAATCAAGGCAATCATTACAGATGTACATCCTGATAATCCAGCAAGCACAAATTCAACTGGATTTGCCCCTTCATCTGTTCCACCTAAAGAAGTGGGTTCATCAATAACAAACGAGTCAAAGTCGCGAATTTGTATGCTCGTTTTCACTCCGCTTTCCCATTTTCCAGCTGTTTCTACTTTTAGTAATGTTTTCGTTGACGTCATTTTTTCACACTCATTCCTTAGTATTTTTATAGGTTTTATTAACTATAAGATATTCTGATAAAAACTGCAAGGGAAAATGGGCTTATTCTTTATCCAGGTTCAATCGTCCTTAAAACCTCGCTGATGGTGGTTGTAGATAGAATGAAAGGATTATCACAGACATATTTGGGGGAAATCTAAATACAATAATAAAACATACTGCTATGGGAGGAAAAAGTGAGCGGCAAACAATTAAGAATGCAGTGCCCAAATTTTTTTATAAGGGCCAGTTCAAAAAGGAGGATAAAAAGGACCGAGTCGGTTAAAAACGCTGACGTCCTGTCAGCAACACCGACACTAGTACATCCTGTACGTCGAAAGTTCGAGGCGGCGAAGCTTTGAGCACCGGAATGTACGACAGTAGGTACATGAGGAGCGGAAAAGCGAGCCAACGAGCTTCCATAGGAGGTGGTGACTTCGACGTTCGACACAGGACGTGTCGGTACTTAGTCGAAGATCCTTTATCTCGAAGTGTCATTTTTACCGGACTTTTTGAACATCCTCTATAAAGCTTAAAATTATCCAAACGTACTATTTTTTAGTACACTGGATCGAACAAAACCAATAAAAACAGCTAGGAGGTTGAATATGCTACCAGTACCTAAGGACGGCGGCACATTTTGGACCCAGTATAATGATTTAAGAATTCGAATCTCATACGAGATTTATGATACACATATCTCCGTATCTGCCAGTTATTATATTTGGGGAGATGAAAGCCTCGTGGGCTTTTGCAAACATACTAATCTGCGTATGGCACTAAAAGGAGCAATTAAAGGCTTATTAGATGAAATGGAAGAATGGGGTATGGATATTTGGGTCACTACACGACCTGCAACCAATCAAAAAGCTAAGTTTATCTTTTTTCAACCTGAGGAAGATCTCGAATAAAAATCCCTTCTCTTTCGGCAAGAAAAGTGCAAGGGGACTTGAACTAGAGGAAGAAAGGCTAAATTCGCGCCGTCGCTAAATAAGCTAGTTACCACACCGCCAAGAGTTTTATAATTTCAAAAATCACAACGAATAGCCAAACTCTCCTTGATCGTTCAAGGCAGAGTTTGGCTTTTGCTGCTAGATGTATATCCTCTCAAAGTTGTTCCACCATTAATCTGCGAGAATACTTTCGATTTTTGCCAATTCTTCTTTTGAAAAAGTAAGATTGTTTAATGCTTCTACGTTTTCTTCTACTTGACTGACTTTACTTGCTCCAATTAATGCGGAGGTCACATGTCCTTCTCGCAAAACCCAGGCTAGAGCCATTTGTGCGAGACTTTGTCCTCGATCGGCTGCAAGATCATTTAGTTGCTTAACACGACTCACTACCTTGTCAGTCACTTGATCTCTTTGCAAGAAGGTATTCTGCTTTGCTGCCCGTGAATCCTCAGGAACCCCGTGTATATACTTATTTGTTAATAACCCTTGTGCTAATGGGGAGAAAGCAATCGACCCTACTCCATTTTCTTGCAATACATCTTGCAAACCGTCCTCAATCCAACGATTAAACAGCGAATAAGAAGGCTGATGAATCAGTAAAGGTGTTCCCAAATCATTCAGAATTTGAATTGCTTTCGTCGTTTGTTCTGCGGAATAATTGGATATACCCACATACAAAGCCTTTCCTTGGCGAACAACCGTATCCAATGCTTGCATTGTTTCTTCAAGCGGTGTATGAGGATCAGGTCTATGCGAGTAGAAAATATCTACATAATCAAGTCCCATTCGTTTTAAACTCTGATCCAGGCTGGAAATCAAATACTTTCTTGAACCCCAATCTCCATATGGACCAGGCCACATGTAATAACCCGCTTTTGTAGAAATCACCATTTCATCACGATAAGGAGCAAAATCTGTTTTGACCATTTGTCCAAACATCTCTTCTGCCGATCCAGCCGGCGGACCATAGTTATTGGCTAGATCAAAATGTGTAATCCCAAGATCAAATGCACGACGCAAAATGGCACGACCATTTTCAAATGAATCAACTCCACCAAAATTATGCCATAATCCTAGGGTTAAGGCCGGTAATAATAGACCTGATTGACCGGAACGATTATATTTCATTGTTTCATAGCGCTGCTCGATTGCTCGATAGACCATTCATAAACCTTCTTTCTGTATATAGTTTTGGATTGAATCCCCTTTCAAAATTGTAGCTTGAAACTTCCTGAATAGCTAGAATTCTGCATTTATATTTTTCTAGAGAGCATTAATGATCATTCAAACCGAGAGCCCGTTATTCCTTTTACATCTGTTTTTACTTTAAATAATCCCCCTGATTTTGGATACTCCAATAATTCGTTCTCACTTAAACCATCTCTGGCGGTCGTGATATATAACTCATCTAAATTCTTCCCACC
The DNA here is from genome assembly GCF_018333015.1 of Bacillus sp. J14TS2. Taxonomy (NCBI): domain Bacteria; kingdom Bacillati; phylum Bacillota; class Bacilli; order Caryophanales; family Bacillaceae; genus Bacillus; species Bacillus sp. J14TS2. Next base: position 3,523 of record NZ_BORE01000005.1, read on the forward strand.
AAAAGCACACGAGGTCACATTTTTTGCTGGGACTTGTACTTGATCGAGAAGTTTTCCCGTTGATGGATTCCAGCGTGTTATGCGGGCACCGCCCCAATGAGCCACCCAAATCATCCCTTCTTGATCAATCGTCATCCCGTCTGGACTTCCCATCCCATCCGGAATCTTTACAGCAATTTTTTGAAAAGAAATATCTCCATTCTCATTATCATAATCAAAAGCAGCAACCTCTTTCGTAGGTGTATCAATAAAATACATTTGCTTGTTATCAGGACTCCAGGCTAAACCATTGGATGTACTCACATTGGCTAGCATTTGAGTGATCTTTTTCTTTTCATCTAAACGATACAAACTTCCTTGTTCAAGTTTTCCATTCATTGCCATCGTTCCTGCCCAAAACCGTCCTGCTGGATCGCATTTTCCATCATTGAAACGATTATGAGGAAGACTATCTTCAGGATTCGTAATGAAGGTCAAATTATTTTGATGAATATCATATTGATAGATGCCATGCTCCATCGCTAGTAGAAAACGGCCGGCTTTTCCTGGTACAACCGCACTCACATACTGATCAAATTGAAATGTATTATTTTCTTCTGTCTTCGCATCAAAAGCATGCAATTTCTTACCTAATATATCAACCCAATATAAAATTTCTAGACTTTCATCCCAATGTGGTCCTTCACCCAGAGCAGCTTGCAAATCTAATACTAATTCCGCCTGATACGTCATACTGAATCACTCTCCCTACTATCCGTTTTATTAAAAAAACCTTGGATTACTCTTTTGCACTCTCTCATTTTATCTATAATGAATAAGGAGTTGATCTATTAATCTCTCCATCATTTTACAACTCAATCATAGCCTTAATGACCTTAGATTCAGGTAATAACCAATGACTAAACTGATTCAAGACTTCATTAAATGAGCAATGGTGAGTAATATAGTCCCTACTTTTAATAACACCTGTTTGCAAATTCTTTAAAACATAGGCAAAGTCTTCAGATGTTGCGTTCCGACTACCTAATAGCGTTAGTTCCTTTTTGTGAAAATCAGGATCAAAGAAGCGAATCTTATTTTCTACTAAACCGACATAGATTAATTTTCCACCATGAGCTACATACTGAAAGGCAGCTTCCATAGAATGGACATTTCCCGTTGCATCAAATACAACCGTAGGCAAATCTCCGCTTGTCTGCTCTTCTAGTATTGAAACAGACTGTTCACCTGCTCGGATCGTTGCATCCACTTGTGCCCATGCTTTGCAAAACTGCAATCTTTCCTCGTTTACATCTATTGCTATCACCCTTGCCCCTTGTTGCTTAGCAAAAGCCATGACACCAAGCCCAATGGGACCCGCTCCAATGACAAGCACAGTTTCCCCTCCCCTTACCGCTGATCGTCTAACAGCATGAGCGCCAATAGCAAGTGGTTCCATAATGGCGGCCTGATCCAACGTAATCCCATCTGCCTTTACTAAATTTTGAACTGGGACAGATAATACTTCGCACATGCCACCATCCTGATGAACGCCGATCACACTCAAACTTGTACAACAATTTGTTTTTCCGTTGCGACAAGCGATGCAGCTACCACAATGTAGATACGGAATAACAGACACTGAATCACCAACCTCTAATCCCGCATCATTTTGATCAATTTCGATAATCAAACCGCTCAACTCATGACCCAAAATGCGGGGATACGTAAAATAAGGCTGATTTCCTTTGTAAGCATGTAGATCAGTTCCACAAACCCCTATTCTTTTAATACGAATGAGCGCCTCCCCCACTTTCTTTGTAGGAAAAGGAATCTCTTTCATTCTTAATCTATGGGGCTCTTCACAAACGATACTTTTCATCTAATCCCTCCACTGTGATCAAACCTTCATAAGAAAAGAGCAGGCACCCGCTACCTTCGACAAGTAAATGTTCCTGAGCCAAAGAAAGGTGTTTTTTGCCTTTCTTTGGCTCAGGTTATTATGCAAAACATCGGCTAAGTTCGCGACGTCCTGGCGCATCGTCTGCACTAGTACATCCTGTACGTCGCAACGCCGATGGAGCCTGGAGCTGGGAGATGGACAACAACTGCTAGCCTTAAAGCAATCTTAAGAAAAACTTTATGCTTCATTATCTTTTTAAAAAGACAAAATTGTTTTCGCTTACATAAAATAGCAAAACGGATTACTGTTTATATTACCATCATAGTTTCTATTTTACTACTAGAGCATTCTCCCCATACTTGTCTGTTCCGCACCCCGTATCTAAAACCTTGAGTTTGGCGGCTGTCCTTCATGCGCGATAAAATGAAGCCATTCTTATCAAAAAAGCTCCATTCTGCCGAAAAGATCGACTGATTGGAGCCTTGTTCTATTTTGCCTTATAAACTGGTATATCGAATACTAAATTATAAGAGTTTACAAGACTATATAAATTGTGAAGCTGATAAATTTGCTTGTTTGCCCAACCAATATCTGTAGCATATTGATGTGTAGCCTTGCCGGTTTTATTAGCTTCGTCTGGATTCCATCTCATTTTGTATAAAGTGTTTTGGTTGGCATGAATATAACCTTTTGAAATGTATTGTGCTCCACCAATGATCGCTTGCTCAGGTGTAAACCAGCCTGCATTGTATGCAAACTGCGCCCCTTTAGCAACAGCATCTCCATCGAAAGCGCCTATTCCATACATATTATAAACAGTTTTTCCATTCACTTTTACACCATTTGCCAAGGTTGATTGTCCATTTCCTGTTTCAAGCAGAGCATGTGAAATTAAGTACATTTCATTCACACCTAGTGATTCCCCTGCTTGGATAAACGCAGATGCTTTTCCACTTAATATGCCTTTTCCAGAAAGTATTTGGTTATTAACCTCTTTCTCCTGAACCTTAGTGGAAGTTGCGAGATTGACAAACTGCAGGGATTTAATCGGATCTTCAGCAAAATTATTAGGATCAATATAGTACTTAACATCCTCTGGACTTGCATTCACCCAAGCCTTTTTAAAATCAACTTGGTACCATGTATACCCATCCGTCCCTTTTACTGAAGAAAGAATATTTAACTTCGTACCATTGGAAACTTGTCCAACTGTCCAAAATCCGGTTCCAGCTCCGCCTCTTACATTCCAGCCAGATCCTTGTACTGTTCCAACATTAGAATTCACGGATAATGCATCTTCTCTAATGTAAGTATCGTATTTTGAATCTGTTTGTGGATTTGCCTTCATCTGTATATCTACAAATTCGTCGATGGTATAATCATATTGACTATAGACTGTTTCCTTTTGTTGTCCCTCTGGAACTTTAATCTCACTTGTTAAATATTGCGTGCTTACATAGCCCTCTTTCCCATTTGCCGATACTTTTGCCCAACCATTTTTCTCTGAGAGAACTTTTACGATCGTTCCTCTGGATAATTTGCTGACAATTGAGCCACTAGTAGAAGCAGAAGAGCGCATGTTTAAGCTTGAACCTGGGTCCACTTCCACATATCGTAAATCTTCTTGAGCATCATTTTCATGGTCCTTACTGATCTCATTTGTATCAGAAAGAAACTTGGATTCTATGTATCCTTCTTCCCCGTATGCCTTAACTTTTGCCCAGCCATTTTCTTCCGAATAGACGACAACTGGTATTCCAGATGCGATTTTAACCATAACAGAAGATTTCGTTGATGGCTTAGTATACATACTTATTCCAGAAACCGATGCACCTTTAGTATATTTCGTTTGTGGTGTCGGATCGGCGGTTTCTTTTCCTGATTTTAAAAACTGGCTGCTTACATACCCAGTCTTCCCATTCACTTTTACCTTCGCCCAACCATTGGATTCTGATTCTACGCTTACTGCTACACCATTCTTAAGGCTGGCGATAACTGATGCACTAGCGCTTGCACTACTACGAAGATTTAAGCTCGAGCCCGCATCCACTGACACATACTTTGTTTCTGTTTTAGATGGTGCTGGCGTGGATGGTTTGGACGGATTTGTGCTTGTCTTGCCTGTTAAAAACTGGCTGCTTACATACCCAGTCTTCCCATTCACTTTTACCTTCGCCCAACCATTGGATTCTGATTCTACGCTTACCGCGATACCATTCTTAAGGCTGCCGATAACTGATGCACTGGCGCTTGCACTACTACGAAGATTTAAGCTAGAGCCCGCATCCACTGACACATATTTTGTTTCTGTTTTAGATGGTGCTGGCGTGGATGGTTTGGACGGATTTGTGCTTGTCTTGCCTGTTAAAAACTGGCTGCTTACATACCCAGTCTTCCCATTCACTTTTACCTTTGCCCAGCCCTTGGATTCCGATTCTACGCTTACCGCGATACCATTCTTAAGGCTGCCGATAACTGATGCACTAGCGCTTGCACTACTACGAAGATTTAAGCTCGAGCCTGCATCCACTGACACATATTTTGTTTCTGTTTTAGATGGTGCTGGCGTGGATGGTTTGGACGGATTTGTGCTTGTCTTGCCTGATAAAAATTGGCTACTTACATACCCAGTCTTCCCATTCACTTTTACCTTTGCCCAGCCCTTGGATTCCGATTCTACGCTTACCGCGATCCCATTCTTAAGGCTGCCGATAACTGATGCACTGGCGCTTGCACTACTACGAAGATTTAAGCTCGAGCCCGCATCCACTGACACATATTTTGTTTCTGTTTTAGATGGTGCTGGGGTTGATGGCGTGGATGGTTTGGACGGATTTGTGCTTGTCTTGCCTGTTAAAAACTGGCTGCTTACATACCCGGTCTTCCCATTCACTTTTACCTTTGCCCAGCCCTTGGATTCCGATTCTACGCTTACCGCGATACCATTCTTAAGGCTGTCAATTATTGACGCACTGGCGCTCGCACTACTGCGTAGATTTAAAACAGAGCCTGCATCCACTGACACATATTTCGTTTCTGTTTTAGATGGTGCTGGGGTTGATGGCGTGGATGGTTTAGATGGTGTCGAGCTCTTCTTGCCTGATAAAAATTGGCTGCTCACATACCCGGTCTTCCCATTCACTTTTACCTTTGCCCAGCCCTTGGATTCTGATTCCACGCTTACCGCTGTACCATTTTTGAGATTAGCGATGATCGACGCACTGCCATTTGCACTGCTACGTAAATTCAAAGTAGAGCCCGCATTCACAGAGACATACTTTGTTTCCGTTTTGACAGAGGTTGACTTAGGAGTAGCCGGCTTGTTCTCTGATTTTTTCCCTGTTGTTAAATACTGCTTACTTACAAAACCTGTTTTTCCATTCGCACTAATTTTAACCCAGCCATTCGCTTCCGAAATCACGATGACAGATGTGCCATTTGCTAGTTTACTAACAATAGAAGCACTTGCGGAAGCCTCCGCTCGCATATTTAAACTAGAACCCTGATCAACAGAGACATAACTCACATCCTGCTGTGACTCAATCCCGCTTGGCGGCTCAGCAGCCTGAATTGTTTGCTCAAAAGCTACAGTAGATAAGACTGCAAAACACAAACTAGGTAAAATGACTCTTTTCTTCATTAGAACTCTCCTTTCCTCAATTGAATTATACAGTATACTTCTAGTTTAATATACAAAATCCTCTCAAAAACGGCAAAAAATGCCAACTTTTCATATTACAACATCCTACTATAGTCCTTATTTTATCATTTATAGAAACCAATTGTAGAGAAAACAAAATATATCATCAGTGATCCTTTAACGCTTTAAACCAGCGGGGGCCTGTCCCCATTTTGTCATCTTCCAGCTTTATATATTATACTAATAGTAGAGTTAAAGGATTTTTAAATAAAGGAGTGGGGCCATTTGGTACAGAGCTTACCTACACGCACACAGGTTAAGGAAGAAGAGACATGGAATTTAGAGGATTTGTTTGCAACGGAAGAGGTTTATGAGCAGGCTTTGGATGCTGTAGGGAAGGAGGCAGTAGAGTTTGCAGGTGCTTATAAAGGGACGATTCGGGATGCTGGGTCTGCGATAAAGGCATTGGATGGATATCGAAGGTTGTATGAGCAGCTTATTCCAATTGGTACATATGCTTCTCTTGCGGCTAGTGTGGATCAAGCGGATGATCAAGCACAGATGCGTGATAGCAAATTCGGTTCAGTGGCTGCGAAAATTTCCAGTCAAACTTCTTTTCTTATGAGTGAGTTATCGGAGCTATCAGTAGAGGTTTTACAGGATGCAAGTGCTCAATCAGAAGATTATGCTGTATTACTGAAAGATATTATTAAGAAAAAGCCATACCAGCTTCATCCAGAGGTTGAGAAGACATTAGCTGCGTTCTCCTCCACTTTCCAGGCACCTTATAGTTTGTATAACACGACAAAATTAGTGGACATGACATTTCCTGATTTTAAAGTGAATGATGAGAAGTATCCACTTAGTTATGTTTCTTTTGAAGGTAGTTGGGAATCAAATCCAGATACTGAAAAGAGACGTGCTGCATTTGCTGCGTTCTCTGCTAAGTTGCGAGATTATCAACATACCACAGCCAAAACATATGATATGCACTTACAAACGGAGAAAACAACATCTGATTTACGAGGATACTCATCTGTTATTGACTATCTATTGATGGAGCAAGATGTAGACCGATCGATGTATAATCGCCAAATCGATGTAATTATGAAAGAATTGGCTCCACATATGCGTAAGTATGCAAAACTATTACAAAAAATTCATCAATTAGATGAAGTGACGTTTGCGGATTTAAAAATTCCTGTTGACCCTTCCTATGAACCAACAGTAACGATAGAGGAGTCAAAGAAATATATTGATGATGCCCTCGTCATTATGGGAAAAGACTATACAGATATGGTTGATCGAGCTTATTCTGAGCGATGGATCGATTTCGCACAAAACACTGGAAAATCAACCGGTGCCTTCTGTGCTAGTCCATATGGAAACCATTCGTATATTTTGATTTCATGGACGGGAAGTATGGAAGATGTATTCGTTCTTGCACATGAACTTGGTCATGCCGGACATTTCTATAATGCTTACAAACATCAAAGTGTATTTAACGGAGATGCCTCCATGTATTTTATTGAGGCCCCATCGACCATGAATGAAATGCTGATGGCCAATCATCTACTAAAAAATTCGGATGACCCGAGATTCAAACGCTGGGTACTGTCCTCCATTATTTCGCGTACCTATTATCATAATTTCGTTACTCACTTGCTTGAAGCAGCCTATCAACGGAAGGTTTACGAACTCATCGATGAAGGCAGTAATGTCAACGCCACGATCCTCAACGAACTAAAAAGAGGAGTTCTAGAAGAATTTTGGGGTGAGGATGTCGTTATCAATGATGGTGCCGAATTAACATGGATGCGTCAACCACATTATTACATGGGCTTGTATCCTTACACATACAGCGCTGGTTTAACGATCTCCACAGAAATGGCGAAACGTGTTTTGAATGAAGGAAAACCGGCAGTCGAAGATTGGTTAAAAGTCCTTCAGGCTGGTGGCTCTAAAAATCCAGCAGAACTAGCGAAAATGGCAGGAATCGATATTACAACAGATCAACCATTACGAGATACAATTAGCTATATTGGCGATTTGATCGATCAAATCGAGAAGCTCACCGACGAAATTGGATAACAAATTGCAGGCCACTATTCCCTTACTGGATAGTGGTCTTATTGATTTACTCACTCTTATTTTCTGATTGGTATTCCGTTTTAATGATGCTGGATCCGTTTTGTCTTAAACGTTCTTTAATTTTCCTCTTTCGATAGAGCATCATCCCTGCTTCCGATAAATCATGAAGTGTGGAACGATTAGTCATAGCCCCGAAAATCGAACCAATAATGGGGATCATTTGGAATAACTTTTTCCAGCCAACTTGGTCTCGATAAGTCATAACCACTTCTCTCCACCCTTGCAGTTCCGAAATAATCTCTCTATGAGCAGCTTCATCAGAAGAATTTATGACGGATAGTTGCTTTAAGATTGTTCGCTTTCCAACAATATCTGATGAAACAAGTTGGAGAATTTTTAATATATACAATCGTTCCTTTTGATCATTTGGATGATAGCCATAACAAATAGCAATATCTTGAAGAGTTTTTAATTGCAGGCCTAATAGGAATGGAATATCAATCGATATAGTGATGAAACCGCCAATTCCGATGCTTGCACCTTGGAAGGTTGCTAATCGCTTTCGCTTCTTTCTCAGTCTCTTAACAGCATCATCCATTTGCTTTACTGGAATTAACTCCAAATCTTCTAACGTATGGATATTTTGCCGAGGATAATAGGACTTTAATGATGAGACTGAACTTAAATACCTTCCACCTGATTGAATATATTTGCCTAACTCGTCAAGAAGAATCCCCATCTTTCTTTGCAAAAAAGTTGGTGTAAGTTTGTCTAAAAGTTGGAAAGGTAGACGGCCAATCCTCTCCCAAAACCATAATCCTTTCTGGGACTGCTCCCATTTCTCAATCTTTTTCAATTCATTTAATAATTGCGCTGATGTTTCCATCTCTAACTTTTCATCCTTCCTGCCCATAAAAAGCCGGTTATCACTTCGGCGAAAAATCTGTTCTCTATTTATTAATAGTATTTCGCACTTATCTGGAGACGATACTTATTAGAACTTAAACATCCCCACAATATCTCCCTAGTTGAAAGTACAATCAGTGGGGGTTTTCCTTCATCCCCCACTCACAATTCCAGGTTTTCCCACGAATTCTTGAAGTGGGGGTCTTACAGCCAGTTAATGCGGGATAAAGCTACGAAATGCTAGCCTTTGGCCTTTTCGACAACTTCCATTAGATAATGAAGAAATTCATCTCGTATATCTTGACGGCGCAGAGCAGCTTCTACGGTCGCTTCCAAATATCCTAGCTTATTGCCAACATCGTAACGTCTTCCTTCAAATTGATATGCAAACATCGCTTCATATTGCGCTAGCTCCCTTAGAGCATCGGTTAGTTGGATTTCTCCACCCTTTCCTGGTGGCGTGTGCTCAAGCACCGCAAAAATACTCGGATTAATAATATAACGGCCTAAAATTGCGACATTTGAAGGAGCTTCCTCAAGTGTTGGCTTTTCAACTAAATCATGTACCGAATAAACATGGTCAGACATTTTCTCTCCAGCAACTATCCCATATTTATGCACATTTTCAGGTTCCACTTCTTGGACCCCTAATATCGATGTCCCATATTCTTCATAAGCCTCCAGCATTTGCCGCAAACAAGGTTTTTCCTCGTTATGTACAACATCATCGCCTAAAAGCACCGTAAATGGTTCATCTCCAACAAAGGTACGTGCACAATAAATAGCGTGTCCCAATCCTTTCGGCTCTTTTTGACGAATATAATGAATATCTATCATATTAGAAATTCCTTGGACGAGCTCAAGCAAATCTAGTTTATTCTGCTTTTCTAGTTCACTCTCCAACTCAAAAGAACGATCAAAATGATCTTCAATCGCCCTCTTGCTTTTTCCTGTTACGATCAAAATTTCCTCTATTCCGGAGGCGATCGCTTCTTCAATAATATATTGAATCGTCGGCTTGTCTAAAATTGGGAGCATCTCTTTCGGCATTGCTTTTGTTGCTGGCAAGAATCTCGTCCCTAATCCTGCTGCAGGGATAATCGCTTTTCTAACTTTCAAACTTTTCCCCTCCCTATTCTTCGAGAACTCATTGACGTTTTCAGAAATCTGGTGATACATACATATAATCCTATTCCCACACTTGCCCCAGCGCTATCAATCAGTACATCTTTTACTTCAGCCCCGCGTCCAGGTACAAATAGTTGATGAACTTCATCGGAAATGGCAAACAAGATACAAACCGCCATGGCCAGTCCAATGCTCCGAATTGGCGCTAGTTTCATCCGATTGATGGAAAAAATCACCAAAACTCCTAACAAGCAATAGGCCAAGAAGTGAGCATTCTTCCTAATAATATGATGCAAACGTTCTTCATTAACCTCTAGATCAGGTAAAACTATTTCAATCGTTGACAATACCTTCTCCGTTAAGCTTGAGCTTAACTCTCTCGAATCTGTTTTCGGTTGATTAGATAAAGTAAAGATTAGGACCATCCAAAAAAGTACTAGCAAGAAAAGGCCATATTTATAATAAGTCTTCATACCCACTCCCTATTCTCCAAAGCAGAAAAAAAGATCAGGATTAGCATCTTCCCCTATGCACGATAAGTTATTCCCATTTCGCCTTTAAAGGTGGAGAGTAATTTTCCATTTTATCTAATAAACGCTTCGGCTCAGAATCAATCACGATCAAATCACGATACTTACTATTCATAAACCCTTCTTCAATAGTATAATTCAACATAGACATTAATGGATCAAAAAAACCATTTACATTTAATAATCCACATGGTTTTTGGTGGTACCCAAGCTGTGCCCAAGTGAATACCTCAAACCATTCCTCTAATGTTCCTGCACCTCCTGGGAGGGCAATAAATCCATTTGCCAACTCAGCCATTTTTGCTTTCCGTTCATGCATTGTTTCAACAACATAAAGTTCCGTTAGGTTCCTATGCGCTATTTCAACATCCTGTAATTTTTTCGGGATAACTCCAACAACGTTGCCACCGCTATTTAAAGCTGAATCAGCTAATGCTCCCATACAACCAACTTGCGCACCGCCATAAACTAACATCCTATCACTAGCGGCTAATTCTTCTCCTAGCTTTTTGGCATTATCCAGATATATTTCTTTATTTCCAACATTTGAGCCACAGAACACGGCTATTGTTTTAATATTCATGGTCCGTCCCCCTTCTATTTTTGATAGCGATCAAACAATTTATTTCGATGTTGTGAAAAAATATCTTCAAAATCAATATTATACTTATTGGCAATCACTGCGACATTTCCTAGTACATCGCCTAATTCTTCTGTTAGATTTTTCTTACACTCATCAAAAGTTCCCTCTACTTCATCTGGTCGATCTCTACCTATTTCCAGTGCTCTAATCGCTCTTGCTACCTCTCCCGTTTCTTCTGACAAAAAGCCGATTCGTACAAAGATATCTAAATCCGCCCAGCCTCTTTCTTCGTAATAAGAATCGATCCATTTTTGAAAATCTCTTGCGTCCAAATTCCTTCTCCCCAATTCTATTATAGTTACCACAATGTATAATAACACAGTATATAGGATGAGACTTAACTTTTTTATCTATATATGGTAATTGTCTTGGGAGATACTTAAATACAACACAAAGCAGTCCCCACCAAATGAACAGGCAGGGACTGCTTTAGCATTGTTATAGATTTATGTTTACCTTTGTTCGCCCTCTTTTTGCTGTGCGTTAAATGTCCAAGTAAGATCAAGCGAGTCGCCTTGGAATTGATTTTGATCTGTACCATTATCTTTAAAGGTGAATTTTACTACTAGATCATTTTCTCCACCGACTGGAAGGCCTTCACCATCAAAAATTTCACCAAAAACTTTTTCATTTATTACTTCTGGATTCAAATTCTTTAATTCCGCCAAAGTGGTTTGATAAATGACTTCATCGAATTTGTCCAAATTATAGAGAAATTCCACTTCAATATGCTCTCCAAAATCCTCTGTATTATCTCCCTTTGCGTCTACCACAGTATAGGAGGCTTCTAATAGTACTTTTCCAATATCCATTGTACCATTATTATGCAGTTCAAAATCACGAATAAAGGAGTCCCCTGGTTTTATATTATCAACATTAATAATTTGTGTAGGATTAACTGAAAGATCTAATGTCCCTGCTGCAAATGTATTATTTGTTTCTGCACTATCACTAAAATAGGCATATGTTCCACTTCCTATTAAGGTAACACCTAGTACCGCGGACAATAGACCTGTTGTTAATTGTTTTTTTAGATTCATTGATTTTCCCCTCCATTTTTTAATTAGTGGTTAACTATTCTTCAGTTAGTTTCGATTCATTAGGTGATTCAATGAGACGTAGGGCCCGCCAAATAGTAAATAGTGCATGTCCTAGAAAGAATAGGCCAGGTAGAAATAGCAGTAGAAAGGCACCTTGTTTTGTATTCAAATAGTGGAAGATATATCCTACATAAGGAACCGCCACTCCTGAGTATTTGCCAACAATATTCTGGTTCATAACAGGTTCCACATCAGGTCCGTTATTATTATCTCCTTTCGTAATAAAGCGTTGTCCACCATTCTCAATTTCCAAAATTCGGTGAGTGATCAATATATTCTCGTCTGTTCTGAATGTAATAACATCTCCATTTGTAAAGGTACTATTTTCATCCGTTAGTTGAACCAAAATGATCGATCCAACTGGCATTTCCGGTTCCATGGAACCCGATAAAACGGCTTTTAATTGGTAGCCAAACAGGCTAGGCTCTCCCCCTGCTGCTCGTGATGAAATAACCACAAAAACTGCGCAGACTAATAGCATAATAAATAGGGTTGTGATACTATTCCCCAACCATTTCAGAATGGTTTTGCCTTTCATTGTTCCTTCACTCCGATAGATCTGATTTTTGAGAAATTGATTCTAATGCTCTTCAGAATCTAGTTCAGTAACATTTTGTTCATCAAGTTCATCCTCTACATCTTGTTCTTCATCTTGTTCAATATTCTCCTCTCCTCGATCTTCTAGCACTTCTTCAGGATTCTCATCAGCTATTTCTTGATCTTTTTCTTCATTAATTTCCGTATGTGGAATTTCATCTAATTCTTTCTTTTCCTGTTCAGAGTCAGATTCTATCTTCTCATCCACCACACCATTTTCTGGAAGGTCTTCGTCTTCACGGAAAGCATCTACCTGCTCTTCTTCCCCAAAGTCGTTCTCCAATGATAATGTGCCTACGATGGTCGTCATATCAGTAAAGGAGGCACTTGTCGGTGTTGTTAGTTGTGAGCCAATTAAGCATAATAAATAGATAGGTAGAAGTAGATGAATAACTTGTTGGATTCTTCTTTTCGGTCTTTTTCTTTCTAGGATTTTTCGTTTAGAATTCATTGTCATCTCCCGGTCGATAAAATAGGAAATTGATACATTGCTGTAATTGTCTGGGAGACTGGGACATAATTAAAACGTTAAGCTACGGGGGTGAGAGTTCGGCAAGACCCCGAAGGCGAAGCCAGAGGAGACTTGCCACTCGCCCGCAGAAAGTTCCGACGCGGATATATGCACCCTAGTCGTTTGGTTTTTCTTTGGTGAAAATACTTATGTTCCAGTCTCTTTTTTATAAAAAACTTACTTTACGCATCTTTCCATTTTTGAATAAGCAAATCGGCATCTGCCTTCAGCATTTCGTATAATTCCTGAGAAATCGAGTTATCTCCTAACTGATAATCAAGTAATTTATTGAAATTCTTCATATGCTTAATGATTTTAGTAGCTTCTGCCTTTTTCTCGTATTGACCAACAGCTGTTAAGTGAACCTCTAATGCTCGATACGTCTCAGGTGTTAACTCTTCCTCATGTTCAGAAAGCACTTTCAAAATATCCGAAATGGTAATCGGTTCATTTCCACCATTTACAAGTTCAAGTCCATCGATGGCTAATTGTAAGTCAGTAAGAGCAATTTCTAATTCTTCCTCTGTCTCGATGGTCTTTAACGCTGCTTCCGCCACCTCGATAGCTGATTGTAATGAAGCAAAAGATTCTTCTGTATATTTTCCATCTTCGTTCGAAATTGCTTTGGCCTTGTCGATCAGTGCCTGTAATTGTGATAAATCAGTTATGGATTGAATTGTAAAATAATCAAAATCAGCATTTATATCCCCTGCATTTGTCGAAGTACCATAAAATCCAACTTGGATGTTTTCTAGTGTGACAGTTAAGGGATCTGCAGCTTGAATCCATACATTACCATCCCAATAATAAGAAGTTATCTGATTACCAATCTTCTTCAGTTTCAAGTACATCGTATCTGTTTTAGGGTGTGACACCATATTTGACGCTTTACTATATTTTCCTTTTTCTTCTTTTGCAGTTTCAATACTGTAACCACTTGGTGCGACTGTTGTGTCCCAAACATGACCTAACCTAACATAATTGTCTTCATCTTCCCAAATGTATAGACCAGCCTGTTGGTGATTATTACGAATAGGCGCGTTCACCTTAGTTGTAATTTCAAAATCACCTTGAGGAGCATCCCTAAGAAATAGATTTACTAGGTTATTGGTTTCTTGATACGAATCACCCTTAGATGTTTTAATGCGTAGTTTCCCTGGAACATCTGTCAGGCTCCATTTCTTATCATTTTCTCTAAAAATAGACCAGTCATCTGCAAGATTCTCATTATCAAAATGATCTACCACGGCACCAACAGTAATTGGTGGATTTACCTGATCACTGAAAGCATCCATCGCCTTTTCTAATGCTGTTACCATTTCTCGTAATTCTCCATCTGTTACAGAACTGTCATCAGCAATTACTTGTGCATCAGTAATTACTTTTTTCAGATCATCTATAACATTTTGCCTATATTGTCCCGGCTCTGAACCAATCTTCGCACTATCTAAAAGCTGTTGGGCTTCCGCGATCATTTCTAATAAGTCATTAACATCCACAATACCGATTAATTCTCTATGCGCTTTACGGAGTTTATCGAAATCAGCCTTTTCAAGTTTTCTGTCATAACTTAATAAACCATTAATTTCTATTTCTACATCCGTAAGCTGTGTATACACAGCCGCACTTAAACCTGGTTCTTCTTTAAACTTTTTAATTCCATCAATTAAGCCAAGATAACGGTTAGTTAGCTGTTCCTTACTATTTTGCATTTCATAATTAAAGACATTTGCACTCCACTCATGGCCTGGAACATGGAGTCCTAGTCCCCCATACTCGCCTAAAACCGCGATACGATCCTCTGTTGGTGTTGGCGAAGCTGGGCCAACATATGCATGAAAGTCAATAACATCCCCAACCGGGTAATCATCCCAACCACTTGCATTCGAAATTAAACGTGTGGGATCTAGCTCTTTTACCCAATTCGTCAATCTTTCTGTATCATATTGTCCCCATGCCTCATTAAATACAGTCCAAAGAATTAAGGATGGAGAGTTATAGTGCTCGTTGATAATTTCCTCAAATTCATGCTCAAATTGATCAGCATTTGCTTTTGTTGGTGAGTTGTTAAATTGCATTGGCATATCCTGCCATACAAGTATCCCCAATTTATCTGTCCAATAATGGAATCGCTGTGGCTCTACTTTTGCATGTTTACGAATCATATTAAAACCAATATTCTTTGCCTGTTCGATATCAAACTTCAAGGCTTCATCTGTTGGTGCTGTATAAAGACCCTCTGGCCAATAGCCTTGATCAAGTGGTCCCATTTGGAATATAAACTCTCCATTCAATAATGGACGAAGTTTTCCATCTACCATCCCGGTTTTAATTTCTCTCATTCCAAAATAACTGGTAACATTATCAACAACCGAATCATCTTTCATTAAGCGAACTTCTAAGTCATATAGGAAAGGATCAGTGGTCGACCATAAATGGGGATCTTTTACTGGGACTTGGAGTTCTTCCCCAACATTACCGCTCACTCTCCCTACTTCTTCTCCCTCTTTATAGGCAATGGCTTCAACAGTCTCATTTGTATTTCCTTGTGCTTCTGTAATTAAGCTTAAGTATTCCCCGTTAATTTCCGGTGTCATTTTCAAATTATTGATATGCGCATTTGCTACAGGTTCAAGCCAGACAGTTTGCCAAATACCTGATACAGATGTGTACCAGATTCCTTCTGGTCTTAATCTTTGTTTTCCAAGCGCTTGATTTGTATCAGTTTTATCAATAACTTCAACGATAATCTCATTCTCACCATCTACTAGATGCTTCGTTATATTAAAACTGAACGCATCATAGCCGCCCTTATGTTTCCCGACCTCAGTTCCATTCACATAAACAAAAGTTTCATAATCAACAGCACCAAAATGTAATAATACGTCGTCCCCAGACCATGTCTCTGGAATAGTGAATTGTCGCTTATACCACATATGGTCCTCATGTCGCTCTATTCCAGAAAGTTTTGATTCAACAGCAAATGGTACTAGAATTTCTTCTGCTAATGTTTTTCCTGTTGGCAAAGAGTCTTCCTCTAATGCTGCTTCAAATTCCCAAGTGCCATTTAAATTTAACCATTGCTCACGAACCAACTGCGGTCTTGGGTATTCTGGAAGTACATGATCTTTATCTACCTTTTCTGCCCAAGGTGAAGAAATTAAATAGGTTGAATGGTTGTCAGCAAATACTTTAAATGATTCTATTTCTGTATTCTTCTTCGTCGTAATTTTTCCTTTTCCATCATAAGTTAGCAGAAGAGTAGGATTATCCTTACTAGTGATTGGATAGTCCAGTGTAAGAATAATACTTGATTGATCTCCCTTCTTTAATTCAGCTGAGATTATCTTGCTATTTCCTATTTTGGAAAAGTGATTAGAAATATTATCCGGCAACTCGTTTAGATCTTCTTCAAAATTCAACTCTACGCTTTTACCATCCTCATTAATAACGGCGCTGGATGGACCCGTTAGCTCGTATCCTTTCGGCAGGAATAAACGCTTATGCGGAACAACTTCTTTTACTTGGGAAGGACTCTCCCAATTCAGTCTCAAATATGCGCCACCAACGTCTTCGAAATATTCAATTTTTATATCATACAATTCTCCAGCATTCAGTGCAATTGGATCACTGATTTGTTCATTGTCCCAATCATTTACCCAATGATCGATCACAAGTTCATCATCTATCCATAACCTAAATCCATTATCTCCAATCATTGAGAAGCTGTATTCTTCTGTAAATTCAGGTTGTATCTGTCCTGTCCATCTCACAGTCACATGATCATCTTGGCCAGTTAACTGTTTTAGAATTGGGTTTAAATCTCGGAATTCAATGTTTGGTGTGATAATTGTTGCTGTTTTCTTTCCAAAGTCGAAGCTTCCTGGTTGTGAACTTGTGTAGAATTCACCCTTCAAACCATTTATTAGTTGGTTCTCTGTATCACTTTCAGTGTCTGCCTTTACTTCTAAAGAAAGGTTTCCCAGCAAAAAAAAGAGGGCTAGCATCAGAATAATACTAAAGTTTCTTCCCCATCTACTTATTCCCAATATTTCTCCTCCTTCAAGTACTTATTCTCCATGTAGCTTTCCTATTAATCTAGTGATCACCCATCCATATACCACCCCCTTTAAAATAATTACTTTAAAAAGTCAGATTAGAAATATCAGAAAGGAACTTGTAGAAAAATGTGGTAGAAACTCATGATAGAATGATCTAATTGTGGAAAAACTTATGCATTCATTTCACTCTCTTGAATATCTGTTGTATCTTTTCGTAACTCGGGACTGTTTTTAGTTCCGATAGATGATCTTCTACGTCTATTCATGACTACGAGACGTTGTAACAAAATAAAGATTAAAAGGAGGAATCCTACAGCTATTTTTGTCCACCAAGAGCTAAGTGTGCCTTGGAACATAATAATTGTTTGAATGATTCCCATGCTTAGTGCCCCAAGTGTTGGACCGATAAGATAGCCGAAACCGCCTGTTAACAGTATGCCTCCAATTACACATGCCGCAATGGCATCCATTTCCATGCCCATTAAATGCAATCCATATCCAGATAACATATATAAGGTGAACACAAAACCGCCTAATGCTGAACAAAAGCCTGAGAATACATACACGAGAATTGTTGTTCTTTGAACAGGTAATCCCATTAACTTAGCTGAACTAACATTCCCCCCGACTGCATATACATTCCGACCAAACTTTGTATGTTTTGCTATAAAAATGGCACAGATCACTACAATAATGGCGATAACCGCCCCAATTGATAAATAACCGTCACCGATAATCGGTATTTTCGCACGAGATAAATTACTAAATACTGCATTAGTAATGACGATACTATCAGTACTAATTAAAAAACTTGCCCCTCTTGCTAAGAACATTCCTGCTAATGTGACAATCCAAGGATGTATGTCATAATGACTAATTAAAAACCCTTGAAAGGCACCGAATAGAATACCGATAAGTAACATTAAAAAAATGACTGCATATGCATTTAGCCCTTGCTCAAGTAAAGCCGCTGATACCATACTAATAAATGCAACAAATGCACCAACCGACAAATCAATTCCACCTGCTATAATGACAAAAGCCATTCCTGTAGCAACAATAATTAAATAAGCATTATCAATAAATAAATTTAAAAACACTTGAGTACTGAAGAAACCGGTAAATGAGAGGGAACCATATCCATATAGCATCACAATTAGCAGGATAGTCGCCATTATAAATAGATAATTTTCTTTTATTGTGAATTTGAATTTCATGAGTAAGACACCTTCTTTTTACCAAACTTTGTAAACATGTTTCTAAATTCTGTGGATTGGAAAAGGCAGACAATAATGACAACAACTGCTTTCACGACCATTACAATTTGTGGATTGATCCCAATTGAATAAATAGTTGTAGACAGCGTTTGTATAAATAGCGCCCCAACAATCGTTCCACCTAAAAAGTATCTTCCGCCACGCATCGATGTGCCGCCAATGACTACTGCTAAGATGGCATCCAACTCGATCCACAAACCGGCGTTATTTGCATCTGCACTGCTAACATTCGCACTAACAATGATCCCAGCAATCGCTGCGCATAATCCGCAAAGTGTATAAACAAGCAAAATGATCCTTTTAGGTTGAATTCCAGCAAATTTACTTGCTACCATGTTATTGCCAATGGATTCTAGAAAAAGCCCCATTGCTGTTCTCTTTTTAAGAAACATCATAATAAGAAAAATGACTACACCTATATAAATAGAAAAAGGCAGCCCCCACAGGAACCCGGTCCCAATATACGAATAGATTTCATTGTTGATTGTTAAAATCTGTCCACCTGTAATTAACTGGGCGATCCCCCTGCCAACAACAAGTAGAATCAAGGTCGCTATCATTGGTTGAATCTCAAATACAGAAACGAGAATACCATTCCATAAACCGCACACTAAACCTATAAAAAGAGCTGCTCCTATTGCCAACCAAACAGAATGATTCTCTAATAGTGCCGCTGCCAATGCGCCCGAAATTGCCAATACAGATCCTACTGAAATATCGATTCCTTCTTTTGCAATTACAAGAGTCATCCCGATAGAAATAATCATTAATGGCATAACACGATTTAATATGTCTATAAGACTACCGAAAAGATGGCCATTTTTTATTTGAATGGTGAAAAATCTTGGCTCAATGATAAGGTTTAATAAAAGGAGTAATAATAATGCTGCAAGTGGCCAAAATATTTTTGTATGTGTAAATTTATGCAAGGCTTGCTTCATTACTATCAACTCCTTTTGCGATCATTTCCATGATTTTTGATTCTGACATCTCACTACCTTGTAATTCACCAATTATATTTCGATCACGCAGGACAATCACTCGATCACAACAAGCAATTGTTTCTTCTAATTCCGCAGATATGAAAAGTATGGTTATTCCTTCCCTAGCCAGTTTTAATATTAAATTTCTTATCTCCTGCTTAGAACCTACATCAATTCCTCTAGTTGGCTCGTCAAGGATCAATAGCTTAGGGTCAGTTGCCAGCCACCTTGCAAGAATAACTTTTTGCTGATTTCCTCCACTAAGATTATCAATACGCTCTTCCATACTCGGTGTCTTAATTCGCAGTAATTCAATATATTTCTGGGCAATCTCTTTTTGTTCTTTCAATGGTATATGCCTGAGTAATCCCCTCTTCGTTTGCAAACCAAGAATGATATTTTCACGAATGGTTAAATCATTTATGATTCCCTCTACTTTACGATCTTCAGGGCAGAAGCTCATACCTTTCTCAACAGCGAGCTTTGGGTTCATTGAACGGATCTGTTCATTTTCCAAATAAAGAACACCGCGATCTGCCTTCTCAATCCCGACAATCATTTTAGCCATTTCTGTTCTGCCCGAACCCAATAAACCAGCTAGACCCAATACTTCTCCTTTTTTAAGTTCTAAATCAAAGGGATTTAACGTACCTTTTCTTGCTAAACCTTTT
The DNA here is from genome assembly GCF_018333015.1 of Bacillus sp. J14TS2. Classification (NCBI taxonomy): domain Bacteria; kingdom Bacillati; phylum Bacillota; class Bacilli; order Caryophanales; family Bacillaceae; genus Bacillus; species Bacillus sp. J14TS2. The sequence continues at coordinate 23,543 of NZ_BORE01000005.1, forward strand.
CCACGTAAGAATATTTCATTGCTAACTTGCGTTTTAGTCTTTTTTACTTGGTTAGAATCCTCTCCCCATTCTCTACCAATCATTTTGGACACAAGTTCTTTCCGTGGAAGTTTTCTTGTTTCATATTCACCAATATAAAGTCCATTTCTCAAAACGGTAATTCGGTCAGATATTTCATATATTTGATCGAGGAAGTGACTAACGAATACGATTCCCAACCCTTCATTTTTTAAATTTCTCATGACTCTAAATAATTGTTCCACCTCGTTTTTATCTAAACTTGATGTCGGTTCATCTAAAATCAATACACCACTGGATATATCTACTGCTCTTGCAATAGCTACCATTTGTCGAATAGCAGTGGAGTATGAAGATAAGATTTTTGTCACATCAATATTAATATTTAAACGTTCCCACAAAATTCGTTGGGATCTTTTATTTATTTCCTTCCAATCAATTCTTCCTTTTTTCATGGGCTCTCTGCCGATAAAAATATTTTCAGCAACTGATAAATTCTCGCATAAGTTTACCTCTTGATAAACCGTACTGATCCCTATATTCTGTGCATCTTGTGGTGAACTAAGGTCAATTTTATTCCCTTTTAAATAAAAAGAACCTTCATCCTCTTTATGAACACCAGTTAAAACTTTAATGAAGGTTGATTTTCCAGCACCATTCTCCCCCATCAATGAGTGAATCTCACCAGCCCGCAAATGAAAATTTACATTTGATAAAGCTTGAACACCTGGAAAATACTTTGAGATCCCTTCAGCTCTTAACAAATAGTCAGAACTCATTCTAGACACCTTCTTTTTTCTGAGTTAGAATTACATATTTATGTCGGATTGGTTCTATTTTAAGATTCTGAACTAATAATGTATTTAGAAAAAAAGGTGCTTTTTTAACATATTCTGTTTAATCCCATTATTAAGTATTTAACGTAGACTCTCGGAATTTCAAGGTGTAAATCCGCCGAATGAACAAAAGCTTACAATGTATTTTTAAAAAAATGTTTTTGTAAACATCGTCTACCAAGATCGTGCGTGGTTGATTTCCGCTACAATTGCTCGCTTTCCGCGGGGCGGGCGCTGAGCCTCCTCGGTGTTGCCTGTGGGGTCTCACCTGTCCTGCCGATTCCGCAGGAGTCTCGCACTTTCGCTCCAATCAACCTTTACTAGGTTTTGTTTTTCTAAGCAACAATCCCTTTGGATCCATTAAAAAAAGTAAGCCATTGAAGAGAAAATATGACCTTCTAGGAATCTCAGTTTCTCGTCTTGATTTGCATACCAAGGATTGATGTGCTGACACTCATGATTCCAAATATCCTGACGTACCACATCATGTTAATCACCTCAATCACAGTTCGTAAAAAAATAACTCCTTTCACCGACGGTTATTGTGGTTTTTTCAAAAAAGCCAAGTGTTTTCGACAAATATGGGAACAAAATTCCAGTGTGTATAAGATCTTAAGAATCAAAAGGGAAGATCGTTTAGGATATGGTATTGTCAGACGGCCTTCCGTAAGCAAAAGAATATCTTAGTTGATTGGAGTGGAAGGTGGCGATTAGCATGATAGGTGAGATCCCGCAGGAGCGTTCTATAGATCAAAGGCTAAATACGCGCCATCCTGGCGCGACGCCTTTGTGACCTACATCCTGTAGGCCGCGCTATAAGGGAACACAGGCAAAATTCGCGCCGTCCCGGCGCAATGCCTGTATATGACCTGCATCCTGCAGGCCTCCGGAAAGCGTCCACCTGGAACGGAAATCACCAGTGACTAGCAGACTCGCCATTTGTAGATGATGATCTCGTTCAATATAGAATGGAAGTTCTACAAAAAAAAGGGAAATATCCCCTAAAAATTCAGGAGAAGAATTAAAAAAATAGTACAAGAAAACCTTGTACCATCTAACTTGGTGAATTCCGAGAGTCTATTAACGTATATAGGAGGAAAAGATATTAAAGACAAGAAAAAGGCATGCAAAAGTCATATAGGGATTTGACTTTTGCATGCCGACTTTAATAGTGCCTTTTTTTCATTTCCTTTTTTGCCTCTTCTTGCGTAAATGTTTCTTCAGAAGTAATAATTTTCATGGGTATTTCTTTTCCAGCATGTAATTCTTTAGCGGCTTGCATAATTTGCGGGCCTAATAAAGGGTTACATTCAACTGTATAGTTTAATTTCCCCGTACTTAGCGCATTAAATGCCTTTTTTGTAGCATCGATGGAAATAATTTTCATGTCTATCTCTGGTTTTAATCCATAATCCTCTATTGCCTCTATCGCTCCAATTGCCATATCATCATTATGTGCGTAAACAATATCAATTTTATTTCCATAAGAGTCCAACGCTTGTTCCATTAATTCTCTTCCTCTACTTAACGTAAAGTCACCTGATAGGTTGTCGATAATTTGATAATTAGGATAATCTGACAGAACCTCTTCAAATCCTTGCTTTCTACCTACTGCAGGAGCTGAATTTTTTGTTCCTTCTAATTCAATTATATTTACAGCCTTTAGGCCTGTTTTATCCATTTCATTTATTAGCCAACGACCAGCACGCCTCCCTTCTTCCACAAAATCCGAGCCAATAAAAGATGTCCATAGCGTACTATCATTAACATCAATTTCCCGATCGGAAAGAATAACCGGTATACCAGCATCTTTTGCTTCTTGTAATACCTTTTCCCACCCATTTTCTACTTTTGGAGAAAATGCTATAACATCTACTTCTTGATTAATAAATTCCCGGATGATTGCTATCTGTTTTTGTTGATCATTATCTGCATTCTTAAATATAAGGTTCACACCTAATTGTTCTGCTGAACTAATAACTGAAGCTGTATTTTCATTTCTCCAAGCACTTTCACTTCCAACTTGGGCAAAGCCTAATGTTAGTTCCTTTTCTCTTCCATCTTTATCGCTTATACTACTGCTCTCATTTAAGTACTGATCTATATTGTCCTTTTCTGATACTTTATGATTTCTCAAAATGACTTTTTTTGGTATTTCTGACTTCTTCTCTAAAATATCGATTGCATACTGAAATGCTTGTTTTCCACCTGTTGGTGTGATAAATGTAGTATCAATAATTCCTTCATTTACAAGTTGCAGCCCTCCCTTAGGATTCGTAACCCCATCACTCCCTATTATATTTATTCCATCAAGTCCAAGTGATTGCAGTGCTCGGTATGAGCCAAATGCCATTGCATCATTATGTGCATAAATAAGATCTGGTCTTTGATTAATTCGCTTTAGCAAACTGGTTAGTTCGTCCTCTGCCTGATCCCTTTGCCAGTTAGCTGCAACGGAATTAATTATCTCTATGTTTCCGCTTTCAGATATTTTCTCTCTAAAACCTCTGCTTCGTTCCTCTGCCTTTAGAGCACTTGCCATACCTTTGACTTCTATTACCCTACCACCCTCAACTCCTAATAGTTCAATAGCGGCTTCAGCAGCCATTTCACCTATAAAATGATGATCTGAGCCAATGTACAAAGTATAATTATACCCTTCAACCCCGCGCCCAAGTACAATAACCGGTATTTCCTCATATATTGCTGATATTATTGGTGTAAGTGCTGATGAATCTTCAACCGATACAATTAATAGATCAATCCCATATTTATTTAATGTGTTAATATCCTCAATTTGTTGCTTTGTACTTTGCGCTGCATCTGCATAAATCACACGAATATCATCATGCTTTGCTTCTTCGGCACGAAGCTCTTCATTCATCAATATTTGCCATGGCTCGTGCAAGTTTGGTTGAGACACACCAATGACAAAATCAATTAAAGGCTCCGTGTCTGTATTTGCATTTTTGACTAGAGCTTGATATAAAATAATGGCTAATATAAGGAGCATAATTAGCAGAATAACTGCCCGATAGTAATACAACTTATTCAATGCTTTTTTACTCCATTCCGGAATTCTGTTGGTGATATACCGACTACTTTTTTAAATGCATTACAAAAGTAGTGTTGACTACTATAGCCTACTAGTTCAGCTATTTCATAGATTTTTAAATAGGGGTCTTTTATAAGCTTTAAAGCTTTATTGATCCTTACATTAGTCAAATAATGAACAAACGAAACACCCAGATCACTCTTTATTTGTTTGCTTAAGTAAGTAGGGTTTACCTGAACTTGATAGGCAACCCGCTTTAAGGATACTGATTGTTCAGCATAATTTTGATCAATGTAATTTTTAGCAAGTATCACAATAGGTGTTAAGCTCTGACTTGATTTCATGTCTTTTATTAACTTCTTATATGCAGAAGGAATATCTAAAGAGGATTCTAATACAGTCTCATTACAAGCAACGACTTTACCAATAACTCTTTCTAAATGCTTAATAATATCCCTATTTAACTTTAATAAAGTTTCAGTTTCAATATTCTGAATCAATAAAACGATATGTCCGCCTTGATCTTCAAATATCTCTACATTTGAATAATCTAAAAGAATATCATCAATTATATTTTTCACTGCAAAGTTTAACAATAATTCGCTCCAATTTTGTTCCGATCCGCTAATATTAATATCTTTTATCACTTCAAATATAGATATGCCTATACTCTTTCGAAGATTTATATCCAATAATTGTGCTTGGATCTTAACCTCTTCTTCTGTATATTGACCTAAGCACCAATTAAGCAAAAATTGTTCTTTTAATATTTGTTTATTTCCCTTGAACTGTAAGTATAAATTTGAATTTCTTTCTTTTTTTTGTAATAAATCAACTGCAGTTTTAACGGTAGTCTCTAACTCTTCCTTTCTTACAGGTTTTAAGAGAAAATCTAACGCAGCCATTTTTATAGCTTGCTGTGCATAACTAAATTCATTGTAACCAGTAATGACAATGAATATAATATGAGGGAGCTCGTGCCTTAACCTTTTCATTAATTCGATTCCATTTAAAAATGGCATATTTATATCGATAAACATAATATCTGGTCTTAACTCTATAGCCATTTCTAGAGCGATTTCGCCATCTTCCGCCTCGCCCACAATATCTATCGAATATTCTTTCCAGTTAAGCGAATTCTTTAATCCCCTTCTAATAATTGTTTCATCTTCTGCAATGAGTAATTTCCACATTCATACCCCTCCTCGTATTCAATATGCTTTACATACGTCTAATGGGAAGTACCACCTGGATCTTTGTTCCATGCTCATACTCACTAAAAACTTCTATTCCATATCTCTCATCATAGGATAGTTTTATTCTCTCATTGACATTATGAAGACCGTAACCCTTTCTATCTGTTGTTTCTAACTTTTTAAGCGAATCGTTTAACTGCTTTACCGTTTCTTCTTTTATTCCTTTGCCCGTGTCAATCACACATAGGATAAGATTTTCCTCCTGTTGAGTTACAGTAATTGTTATCTTTCCTTTCCCCCTTTTATTGCGGATACCATGATATATTGAATTTTCTACTAGTGGCTGTAAAATTAATTTAAGAACCTGATAGTCTTTAACTTCTTCATTCGCTTCAATATCATATTCTAATTTAGATTCATACCTGGTCATTTGAATAGTCAAGTAGCTTCTAACATGCTCTAATTCCTCTCTAATACTAATAAATTCCTTCCCTTTATTGAGCCCAATCCGAAATAGAGTTGTTAAAGAGTTGACCAACTCTGCAATTTTGGGAGCCTTATATTCATATGCCATCCATTGGATTGTATCGAGTGTGTTATAAAGAAAATGCGGTTGAATTTGAGCTTGTAAAACTTTTAACTCCTCCTCCCTTTTACTTTTTTCTTTAACGTATAGTAATTGGATTAAGCGATCTATTTCTTGAACCATTTTGTTATAGCTGTTACCAAGTTGCCCAACCTCATCATTATATTTTGAGTTAAAACGGACATCAAAACGGCCTTCTTCTACATTTCCCATTAATGTTCTAAGCTTATTAAGCGGTTTGGTAATCATATTTGCAAAAAACACAGATACAAGCGAAGCTATAGCAAGCGTTATGATAGCGATTACAATTGTGAAGTGTTGAACCTCTGTTACAACTTTTGTCGTTTCATTTAATGAAAACACCCCAACAACTTTCCAACCTATATCTGGGATAGTATTATAAATAATTTGATACTTATCATCATTAATATTTTTCTCAATGGGTGGTGAATTTTCTGCATGTAGTAAACTTGGATGTATGCGATATACAATGGAGTTTACTGGTGCATAAACAACCTCCCCCTCTTTATCCGTTATAAATATGAAGCCGCTGTTTCCAATTTTTATCGATTCAATAACGTTTTTTATAAAATCCAATTTTAAATCCATTAAGATAACACCTGTTACTTGATTTGTTTCAGGGTTCTTTACGGCCTTTACTAATGATAAAACATAATTCATTTGATAATTCACTTTATTTTTTATATTTCTGCCAATTGGATTACTAATAAGTTGAATATCTTCGGGGGATTGTATTGCTTTTTTGTACCATGATTCCTCTGTAAGTGGATCCCTAGAAACACGTACTATTTCATTGCTTGCAAGCTTATCATACTGATTAACAAGTAATATCCCCGCAATTTCGGGATGCTTTTGCTTGTAAATACTAATTTTATCCTTGATAATGCTTGCGCTTTTCTCAGAAGGTGTTGATCGTTCCATAAATTGTGCTACTTCTTTTTCATTAGTTATATAATCCATAATATTATCGTTTTCCTGAATTAACATTTCAATATTGTTCCATACTTGATCAATCATCTGCACTGTATGCAGGTTAGCCTCTTCTTCCAAAGATTCTTTATACGTTTTCCCCCCAATTATACTTAATGTAGAAACACACAAAATAATGATAATAAAGAAGTAAAACAGAAGTTTAAAACGAATACTTTTATTATTGAAGTAATTTCGTAATCTAGTCACATTGATTTTTTTCTCCCCTTTAATTAACAGTGAGTTTGCATATTTTCCACAATAAACCAATTATACAAGCTATTTAAACAGAACAAAAGCGCAAGCGCCTTGAACTAGGAAGAAAGGCTAAATTCGCGCCGTCCTGGCGCAACACCTTTCTGACCAACATCCTGTTGGCCTCCGACAAGCAAATGTTCCTGAACCTAGGAAGGGGCTTTTTCCCTTCATAGGTTCAGGGTTATTTGACCTCGAGCCGATGGCGCCTGGAGCTAGACAGCACGGCGAAGAATGAGCCGATGTTGACTTACAAGCTGAAAGTTTGCTAGTCGCTGGGCGCTGGAGCTAGACGACAAAAATCAAAATTACAACTTATCCACAAGCCAAGAATTTTATAGTTTCCTAGAACAGAACAAAAGCGCCCGTTTAGCGACTTACAAACTTTGATAGTAAGGATGAACAGCTAAAAATGCGCCGTCCTGGCGGCAGACTCAAACGTGACATCATACAACTTTTCACAAGCTACGATTCATAATTTTCGAAACGACAAGAAATCGAGACTGTAAGTTACAATCTCGATACCCTTTATTTCACTATCTAGTATTGTCGATCAGGCAATGCGGCTTTCGCTTCTTCCGCCCCTACAAAGACCGTTTCTTCCGTTTTGATCCATCTTTCAATTTCTTTTCCAGCCATTAGGTCTTTAGCAGCTTGAGCAAGCTGTGGCCCAAGTAACGGGTTACATTCTACAATAATATTGGACTTTCCTTCAGCGACAGCTTCGAAAATATCTCCAATTCCGTCAACTGATACAATTTTAATATCTTCACCAGGCTTTAAGCCATATTCTTCAATTGCCTGAATTGCCCCCAATGCCATATCATCGTTATGTGCATAAACAGCGTCAATGTTATCACCATCAGATTTTAAGAATGCTTCCATTACTTCTTTACCGTTTGAACGTGTAAAATCGCCCGTTTGGGATTTAATAATTTTATAGTTATCGTTTTGATCAATCACATTCTTAAAACCTTCCATACGATCGTTTGCTGAACTTGCACCGACCGTGCCTTGAAGCTCAACAATATTTGTTTCTACATCTTCCCCAATAAGATTGATTAGCTCTTCAGCAGCATTTTCACCTTCAAGGACAAAATCAGAACCAATAAAACTTGTATACAAACTTTCATCTTCCACCTCAATCCCACGATCCAAGAGGACGACTGGGATCTCAGCGTCTTTAGCCTCTGTTAAAACCGTTTCCCAACCAGATTCAACTACCGGTGCTAAAGCAATGACATCAACCTTCTGCGCAATAAAACTTCTGAGTGCTTTGATTTGGTTTTCTTGTTTTTGTTGTCCATCTGAAAATTTTAATTCGAATTCATCACTATTTCCTAAAGTTTCTTTAATAGATTCTGTTTCTGCTGTTCTCCATCCACTTTCCGCACCAACTTGAGAAAAGCCTACAACAATTTTACCTGGAGTACCATTCTTCTCTGTATCATTTCCAGTTGTTGCAGTTCCTCCAGTTTCCCCCTTACTAGAGCTTTCTTGTCCACAAGCGGCAAGTAAGAACAATAATATTAATGATGCAAACAGGATAAACATAAGCCTATTTGTTTTTTTCATCTTATTCTCCCCTTTTTAAAATTTAAACTAACTGTTTCTAAGTTTAATAAAAAAGATACAAGAAGTATTTATAAAAAAAACCAATATTTTGTAAATTTCAGTTTTCTGTTTTGAAGTCTCCTCCGAAATACATAAAAGATTGTAAAAAATAGCTTAAATTTACAAATATATATTTTTCGAATTGTGTTAATTTTTAAATATAACAATATGAGAAAAAGGAGGATCTATCTATGCGATAGTCGAAAATCAATTTTATGAGGGAGGAATAATTATGAAAAAAGTAATAGGAGTACTCATGGGGATCATTTTAATTGCAGGTATGGTTAATGTACCTAAAGATGTTTATGCTGTAGAAACAACTATGGATAGTCAGGGGTTATTAGGTGAATTCTTTAAAAATGAACCAAATCCAAATGATCGAGAAGACATTAGCGTATTTAACTTTGATGATTTTCGGGGAGAAAAGGTGATTGGAAATTTAAAGGGAGATTCCTTTACAAGTATTTTTAAACAAATTACAGGAAGCCCTGATTATAATACGGCGCGTTTTACGGGCACGATAGTACCGGAATATACCGAAGATTATACCTTCCATATGGTAGGGGATGATGGATTTAGACTGTGGATTAATGGCGTGATGATTATTGACTTTTGGGAACAAAAATGGGAGATCCCACAAGTTAGCAGCCCGATTTCATTGGAAGCCGGAAAACATTATGATATTAAAATTGAATATTTACAAGGGTGGGGTGGTGCATGGCTTCGTATGGAATGGGAAAGTGCAAGTCAGGAAAGGGAGATAGTTCCAGAATCAGCACTTTATTTGCCAGCAGATCATGTTGTAACAACGAAAAGGAATGACCTGAAGGTAGAAATCCAAAAGATGGATTATTTAAAGGAAAATTTTGCTGATAAGGTAAGCGAAAGTGCATTAAATAACTTAATTGTAAAAAAGGATTCTATGAAGGAACTGCTTGACACGATTGATGATAATGAGATTGATGATAGAGATAAAGCCGCTTTATTAATAGAAGCGATTGAGGCCGGGTCAATGGCTCGCACCAATTTTATGGAAGAAATGGGGGTCCAAAATTCTTCCGTACATGACAAATTTAACAATCCTTTATATCAGGGACAGGATCCATTTGTAACTTATAAAGACGGATATTATTACTTTGTATCTTCTAGTAACTTAGACTCTAACAACAAAATTTACGTGTCCAAATCTCGTACACTAACAGATCAAGGAGAAAAGGTAATGGTATTTGATTCACAAGGAACACAAACTCGTATTTTTGCTCCCGAAATATTCTTCTTTGATGGAAAGTGGTATATCTATTACTGTGCCGACTTAAAAGATTATGATTATAGACATATGGCAACCGTTTTAGAATCTGTTACTGATGATCCTCAGGGGGAATATGTGGACAAAGGAGCCCTATATACTGGCAAAAATGGGGAATATAAGCAAGCAAATGACTTTACAGTCTTTGAATATAATGAGCAACTATACGCTGTTTGGGGTACTTTAGGTACCGGGGAACCAGAAGGCCCCGCAATTGCTCCAATGGATAACCCTTATACAATCACAGCAGATCGCACTATTATAGGAGGCGGTGGGGAAGGCCCTCGGGTCTTACAGAAAGATGGAAAAGTGTTTATTACAGTATCGGATGGCGCTTTTGCCACAGACGGCTATCGTTTGTCTTATTATACGAACACAGATAAAGATTTCCTTAACCAAGATTCTTGGAACCGTACAAGCGATGTCTTTGCTTCTACTAAAGATGTGTCTGGTCCTGCCAGAGCTGGATTTATAAAATCGGCTGACGGAACAGAAGATTGGATGATCTACCACTCACGTGTATATAAGGACACGCAAGATAATGGATGGCGTCAAGTCAATTTGAAGAAATTCGGTTGGAATGAAGACGGAACACCTGATTTTGGTGAACCAATTTCACCAGATGAATGGCAGACATTACCGTCTGGTGATTTGGGTCAAGGCAATATGTACCAAGCAGAGGATGCCATTCTTTATGGTGATATTACTAAAGAAAATAGCTCTGCCAATTACCAAGGAGCTGGCTATATTAACTTACCGGAGACACCTGGTGCAGAGGCAAGTTTTGTAGTAAAGGCTAGAGAAGACGGTGATTATATAGTAGGTGTAAGCTATGCTTATGGTGTAGAAGTGGATGGGGAATCAACAAATTATCCTACGACCCAGCTCCCCGCAAGAGCGGAAATCAATGTATATGTAAATGGTACACATGAAAAAACAATTGCACCAGATAAAACAGCAATTAGCTGGGATGAATGGTTTACGACGTCTGAACGTTTACACTTAAAAGAGGGTACAAATGTAATCAGTTATCGGATTGACAGTGGTTCTATTGGGAATGTGAATTTAGATTATTTAACCATGTATAAGGCAGATGAAGTTGCTTCAAGTGCCGCTATCATGAAGGAACTTGTTGAACGCTTCAAGGAAGAAGGTAAAATTACGGATGATGCAGCTGCCCGTGCCTTAGATATCCATTTATCAGGGGTCGAGCATTTCGAACAACAAGAAGCTGTTGATAAGATCGTCAAACATATGAAAGGCTTTGAACAATTGCTAGAATATCAAAAAGATAACAAATTAATTTCTGAGAACGCCTATAACATACTTAAGGCGAACGCGAATGCATTGGTTAAGAAATGGTCTTAATCTTATAAATTTGATGTGAGCATAACCCTCTATGATAGATCATTTCTTGTCATAGAGGGTATTTTGCTATATACATTTCCTTAAGACAAGTGATCAGTTAAACAACGAAAAATTATAATGCAGGCAGGATCCCTTTGCAAATTCTTTCCTAAACTATTACAATACTAGGAAACTATGTAATAATTGAGGAATTTCTAAAATCATGTCTTTTCAGCTGATGATTTTGGTAATTAAAAAGGAGTGATTGATTATGAAGGTACATTTCTTAGGCACTGCAGCGGCGGAAGGGTTTCCAAACCCATTTTGCTTATGTGAGCCTTGTCAAAAAGCAAGAAAGCTAGGTGGGCGCAATATTCGTTCCCGTACATCCGTCATTTTTGATGATGTGTTAAAGGTAGATTTTCCGCCAGACTTTTTTTATCATGCTGTTTATCATGGGATAGACTTGTCTTTAGTTAAGGATTTGTTGTTTACCCATACGCATTATGATCATTTTCAACCAGGGGATTTGTTTAATCGGATTGAAGATTTTGCCCATGGAATTGACCAACCATTGCAAATATATGGGAATGATTTAGCTATGCAAGGTCTTATACAAACCTTACCAGCATCTCAAAAGGACAAACGTTTCTCCTATCATCGCGTACTGCCCTTTAAAGAAACGGAAACGCAAACAGCCAAGATCACACCCTTATTAGCGGACCATGATCAAATGGAAACATGCCTGCTTTATTATATAGAAAAAGACGGTAAAAAAGTTCTGTATGGGAATGACACAGGTTGGTTTCCTGAGGAAACATGGGAATGGTTAAAAGGGAAGAAAATTGATTTGGCCATTCTGGATTGCACAGGTAGCTTTAACGGAACTAAGCGTAGCCGTAATCATATGTGTATCGAGACGATTTTGGAAGTACAGAATACTTTTGAACAGGAAGAAATGCTTGAAGACAATGGACAAATCATTGTTACTCACTTCTCTCATAATTCAGGGTTTTTGCACGATGATTTTGTAAAGGCCTTCACACCATACGGAATTCAAGTAGCTTATGATGGATTGATGCTTCATCTATAAATGCTGAAAACACCTGAGAATACCCTTCTATGGCAACGCTAACATATACATCCTATTAAGTTAGCGTTGCCACAAGATAGGATCAGTCTTAGCAATCTCTCCCAGCAGATTTCCTGTTTCAAATGTCTAGAGGTGTAACCCCTTCTCCGTGCTACGAATTTCTTGATGTCATAGTCTATTGGAAACTTCCATCCTCCCAAATTTTTTAAATCCCAGTTCAGCAATACTATAAATTAGATAGGCACCAATGCTAAAAGCTAACAATGTTGCTGCTGGGAAATAAAAACACAATGCGATAATGACGCTTAGTACTACAAGGGATAGTAATGTATTTGGCAAATACCGAATAGATAGGATTAAGGCTTTTTTTATTGCTGTAATGGCGGTTACCTTATAATGTGCAAGTACTGGAAAAATAACAACTGTGCTCAATATAAAGAACAAGGTTAATCCAAAGAAGAAAGTAAATAAAAGATATTTTATATCACTGGTAAGCTGGTTCGTAAACATGAAATCGACTAAGAGTAATATGGCAGCCCCCGTCCATAGACTACCAACGATAAAGCTCTGGATAAAGTTCTCTTTTAAAATACGAAAAAATGTTGCCAACACTGGTGTGTCCCCATGCCTTTTCCATTCACGAACGACACCAAACATGGCAGTTGTAGCAGGGAAAATTGTGAAAATAGGAAGACACATTATGAGCCAAATCAGATTTAATACAAAGAATGTCATAATAAACTCTAAACTCTTATAAATTTTACTATCAACAAGGCCCATCCTCTCCCCCTCCCTAATTTACAGTAAAAATGGATCTTCAACTTCTGTAAACCATTTTTTTAATTTTTCCTCCAATGTTCCTGCAATTGGATGTGCCTGCGGATCCTCAATATATTTTGAAGCCAGCTGCAGTGGATCATCTTTTAGGCTGTATAATAACCGAATGCTTTCTTGATTTGGCGCATAACCGTGATGTATGACATAAGTGTATTTATGTGTACGAATGGCTCTCCAACCATATGCCCGATTATCTAACCCAGCATCCCGAAACTGTTGAATAGCTTGTACTCGCCCAGGATATGCACAAATAAAAGCCTCTTCTGGTCCTCCATTTTCAGCCTGAATAATCCACTCTGATAAATCCTTGCCTTCTACAGATGTTGGAATGTCAATTTGTAGTAATCCCAGTAAAGTTGGCATAATATCAACTGTATTAAGTAATACATTGGATTTTGCTTGCGGGATGATCTGCGGCCAACGTATGGCAAAAGGAATACCAATCGATTCTTCATACCATACATGCTTAGCCATCAACCCATGTGATCCCATCATTTCGCCATGGTCTGAAGTTAGAACAACTATCGTCTCTTCCTCTAATTTTTCTTTCCTTAATGTCTGTAAAATACGACCAAACTGTTCATCAATACCCGACACAGCCGCAAAATAGTTTAGTTGGTTTTCCCTTAATTTCGCTATCCCGCCAGCCACCTCTTCTCCCGTGTGAATCATAAAGGAGGATTGCACATTTTGACGCAATGATAAATCTTTTCCCTCATAAAGCTTTCGATATTTTTCAGGAACTTGCTCAAAGGGACTATGAGGAGGATTCCATGAAACAAATAATGCAAAAGGATCATCTTCATTTCTATTTTTAATAAATTCAATCGCGCGATCTGTTTCATGTTCTACAGACCATTGGTTCACCTTAATTTTCTCTGGGCTATTACGCCAGTAATGTGGAGTCAAATGCTCATCCCAAGCCCCATATGAATACCAATTGTGAAATTGGTGGCGTTTAGGGCCTGGTGGTGTAAATGCATCCCATTCTTTTGCACCAGATTTCGGTTTTTCTGTATGATTGAGTTCAGATAGATCCAAATGCCATTTCCCTATATATCCGTTCTTATAACCTGATGCCGCAAGAACATCACTTATACAAACCTCTTCAGGACTAAGCATGACATCAGCCCCCACTTTACAATTTGTATATACTCCTGTACTAATCGGATATTTGCCTGTTAATAAAGAACTTCGATGTGGTGAACATAAAGGGCAAACCGATACAGCATCCGTAAATACAGTACTTTCTTGGGCAAATGCATCTATATTTGGTGTGTAAACAGGATCCTCCTTCTCATACCCCACAGCTTGGCGCCGCCATTGATCGGCAAATATATAAATAAGATTAGGTTTCTTTTTCATTGGGATTTCCCCTCCTTCCATTATTTAATCCCTGTATTGGCGACCCCTTCCACGAAGTGATCTTGTGCTAGGAAGTAGACAATAATAGTTGGAATAATTGCGGAAACAGCAGCAGCCATTAGTAATGCGTATTCCGTGTTATATTCAGTAATAAAGTGCTGAATACCAAGCTGCAGTGTATATAAATGATCGGATGTTAAGTAAATCAACGGTCCAAGAAAATCATTCCAAGCATGCATGAAGGTGAATATCACGAGTGTCGCAATCGCCGGCTTTGATAACGGCATAATAATTCTCCAATAAATCCCAAAATCATTGAGCCCATCAATCCTAGCAGCTTCTAATAATTCATCTGGAACTGATAAGAAAAATTGCCTGAATAAGAATACGCCAAATGGATTAAATGAGCCAAGTAAAATCAGTGCCCAATGCGAATTAACAAGTCCTAGTTCTTTCATCAGCATAAATTGAGGGATCATCATAACTTGGTAAGGAATCATCATCGTGGCTAGATAGATAACAAATAAGCGTTTGCTTTCTGGAAACTTAATTTTCGCAAAAGCGTATCCTGCAAGTGAACTATTCATAACAAGTAAAATGGTTGTCACTACAGCAATCTTCAACGTATTTAAGTAATATAAATGGAACGGTACCTGTGTCCATACCTTTTTATAATTGCTCCATTGAAAGGTCTCCGGAACCCATTTAATAGGGAATCCAAAGATCTCCGCTTCTGTTTTAAAGGAGGCTGATAACATCCAAATAAATGGTAAAATCATCATTAATGAGACGATTATGATCACTACATATTTAATTATTTGGCTAATTTTTAGTTTTCTTGCTTTTTCCATCGGTGTGTAGCTTGAAGTTTTACTAGCAATCTCCATTGAAAACTCCAACTCCTTTCTTAATTTTTATCATTGTTTCGGTTATTAATTGAGACCATTTTTCTGTATCTTGGATTGGATAAAGGAAATTAAGATAATGAGTAAGAATAATACATAAGCCATTGATGAAGCATATCCATATTCGAATTGCTTAAAGGCTGTATTGTAAATATCATACACAAGTACATGCGTAGACCTCCCTGGCCCTCCTCCTGTTAAAACATATATAAGATCAAATACTTTAAAGGAATTGATCACACCAATAATGCTAGTGAAAAACAAAACTGGTGCAAGCATCGGGATCGTCACATGAAAAAGTTTAGAAATAGCTCCAGCCCCATCTAATTCTGCTGCTTCATATAAATGGTTCGGTATCCCTTGTAATCCTGCCAAGAATAGAACCATATAATATCCGACCGAATGCCATATATAAACAATTGAGACAGAGACCAATGCCCAACTTGGAGAAGAAAGCCATCCTGGAGGGTGATCAATTCCGAGTGTTATAAGAAAGCTATTTATTGGTCCCATCGAAGGGTTGAAGATAAGTTGCCATACCGCAGCAACAGCAATAGTGGCCGTTACATATGGTAAAAATACTGCTGTTCGAAATACCTTTACAAAACGAATTCCTTTATTTAATCCTACTGCAATAAGGATCGATAAAAATATCGTGACAGGCACAGAAATTAATGTGAAGAGAATACTATTAACAAAAGAAACTTTAAAATTCGTATCTTGTAATAAGTTTTTATAATTATCCAATCCAATAAACTCAATATTTCCAAAACCATTCCATGAGGTAAAGCTCATTATAAAGGAAGCAATAACAGGAATAAGGATAAAGAGTAGGAAGCCAATAATATTTGGCAGGAGAAATGTATAGGCAACCAATCGATTTCGTCTAACCATCTTTGATTTTGTTTTTTTGGATCGCTTCATGTTGTTACAGCCCCTTCCTTTAAAAATATAAGAGGCTGGGACATAAGTATTTTCACCAAATAAAAACCGAACTACTAGGATCTATATACCCTATCTCGCTTTCCAAGGACGAATGGCAAGCCTCCTCAGGCTTCGTCTTTCGAGGTCTTGCCAAAATCGACCGCTAATTATGTCCCAGCCACTTCTTATGAAGTTAAATTATTCATCCCCATATTTACTAGCCCAATCGGTTTCCACCCGTTTCGTAATATTTTCAATCGCTTCTTCTACTGATTGCTCACCAATTAGTGCTAGTTCTCCTTCTTGCTTGAATATTTGTTCAACCACTATATTCTTAACTCCTTGTAGCATCGGATACTCGGAGTATTCCTTCGCCTCTAAGAAATAGTGAAGATTCTTTGGCTTTTGTGAACCATCACCCATGTATGCTTCCTTTACCTCATCATTCATATATCCTGTTAAGTACCCATCACTTGCAAATTGAATTGCTCCTTCTTTCCCTGTTGCATAACGTAAAAATTCAAATGCTTCTTTTGGATATTTTGTGTTATTATTCATCATGATCGTCACTGGCAAGGCGGTTGTTGTATTTTTTTCTACTCCTTCTGGATGCGGAACTGGGACAACATCCCAATCAAAGTCAATATCGCCCTCTTCTTCCGCTTCACGAAGTTGTGAGACATGCCAGTCACCGATAATATTCATCGCAACATTTCCTTTCTGAAAGGCTGCATTATAATGTGCGCCTGATGTCACTTGTTCTGACCATTTCATAATCGACCCATCATTTTCCATATCAAGTCGTAATTGCAAAGCAGCAGTAAAAGGAGTCAAATCTTTATCAATAATGGATACCCCCGATTGGACGGCACTCATATACCATAATTGCGGCCACGGTTGAATAAATGCACCATATACTTTCTTGTCTCCACTACCATTTGTTAATTTTTTTGCCAATTCACGGAACTCCTCCCATGTCATATCATCACTCGGATAATCGACACCCTGTTCATCAAATAAAGTCTTATTATAGTAAAGCATTGTGTTCGATTTACGATAAGGTAAACTTTTCACCTCATCCTCATGCTTATATGTGTCATATAAAGTGCCATAGCCTGATACATCAACATCTGCTTCTTTGATATACTCATCGAGCGAAGCAAGTAAACCTGTATCGATCATTTGATCCATTTGTCCCGTAAATAAATCGTAGCCCTCCCCTCCTGATAATTGCATTCGAATTTTTTCGTAAAACTGCTGTTGTGGAAAGGATTCAAAGGTAATCTCAATATTAGGATGATCTTTAGTAAATTCCTCATATACTCTTTCAAATGTAGCCTCATCATCCGGGAAGACAGCCATTTTCAAACTAACTTTTTCATTGTCGTTTTTAGAGGAATTGGCATCTGAATTTTCTCCTTTTACCGCTCCGCTTGAACAACCTGCAACTATTCCTAAAAAAGCGATCATTATAAGACAAATGCTCCAAATCTTTTTCATACAATAAGCCCCCTTAATAAATGGATTATTTTCGTGTATCATCATTGTAAGGGGTTTCAACTATGAGGATAAGGATTAAATTTTATACCCCTTTAAGGAGTGGACATCATGATTTTCTTATTTTTAGTTTGCATTATTATTTTGGTCTTTTTTATTTCTCGAAATTTAAAAAGTTCCTCTGTATTCTTTTTAAGTACGCTCACAATCGGGTGGATTCTCGCCTATGTATCTTTCACACTCTACCTATCAAAATTTAACTACTTCTATAATGTTGTGAATCAATTTATTGACTTTAGCCCAGGCACTTGGAATTATCTTGTTCTCCAAAACTTTGATACCGATACATTAATCCGCCTTTTTCACTTTGGTATTATTCTGTTTTATTATTCTTTCTTGGCTTTTGCAATCTCATTTGTGAGCACAATGAGATTCAGGAAAAAAAACGTCTATACATATATGATTTTAGGTATTTTTAGTTTCATTCAATTCATATATTATGATCCAGGTGTCCATCTGCTATGGCAAAACCATGTCACATCAATAGGGAATTTACAACAATATCATGAGTATAGTCAGATTATTCATCTGTTCTTCCATGCTATAAATCTATGTTTTTTAATCGGCGGATTGGCTCTGTTTACTTATCATTTTGTTCGGTATTACCGTTTAAGATATATCAGACATTTCACCATTTATAATGTCATTGGACTTTTTCCTCTTATTAGTGTTCATCTCTTTATTTTTTATTGGGCACCATTAAATTTCGTGAGGGTCACATTCAGCCAAAGCTATATTAATTACTTACAGCCACCTATCCACCCTTTTCTAATGGAGTATCGTTTTTTTCCAGTTATCGTGTTATTTGCTGTTATCATAATGATTTACAATGTTTTTAAATATAAATCAATCGAAGCAAAGTACTCCAGTATTAATATTAATACTAAGAAGAAAATGGATACAGCTTCACTCGGGGTACGTGCATTTACACATTCCATTAAAAATCACTTACTTGCCATCCGTTCGGAGGCTGAATATTTACAAGAAAAATTTGCAGACGATGAAGAGGCTCAATATAGCCTGAATTTAATGATCGTTGCTTGTGAAAATTCTTTTCGAAGTATTCATGATGCAAACGAAAAATTAAAATCAATTACATTAAATATGAAAGCTACTCCCTTACATATACCAATTGAAAAAGCAGTGGAACGATTTCATTCCAACACATTACATGTCAACATTCATTATCATAGAAATGAGCAGGAGGGTATGGTTTATATTGATTCAGAATACATCCAGGAAGCGATCTATAACATCCTGAAAAACTCTATTGAAGCTGCTACAAACGGAGTAGGAGATATATGGATTACAACGAAAGAGGTTGGGCAATGGGGAACGATTACAATTAGAGATAATGGCCCAGGAATCCCTTCTGAAAATGTGGATGAGATTTTCACCCCTTTTTTCTCAACAAAATCATCGATTACAAATTGGGGCATTGGTCTTTCCTTTTGCCATAAAGTCATTACAGCTCATAATGGAAAAATCGAAGTAACCAGTGAAAAAGGTAAAAAGACACAATTTGATATATTATTGCCTCTCGTCAGGAGGGTATAAATAATACCCCTAAAGAGCGAGTCTGGGGGATCATTTCAATCACATTAAGACGAGATAACGGATGGTAACACAACGATAAGTCTCGTTTTATAAATACTGAAACCTCTTCCCATCAATATTGGATTCTATAATGATATGATTTACAATATCCCCTCCTCTTTCAAAATGTCCACATTAATGTATAATTAGTGGAAGGGATTTCATGTTGGGGAATGAGTGGAAGTATTTTTACTCCCACATAAACAGTGGCTAAATCTTTAATTCTCTTTATTATTTTTCAACGATTTACGGGGTAAAACATAAGTAAACCTTTTGGGAGGGAAACAATTTGCAAACTATACGACTCTTGATAGCTGACGATATGGAAGCTCATCGTAGAAGATTGGAAAGATTAATTAATAAAGAAGAGAAATTCGCATTAGTTGCTTCTGCTAAAAGTGGCTATGAAGCCGTCGCCCTCACAGCCCTAAAAAAGCCCGATATTGTTCTTCTCGATATTGAAATGGAAAGTCCAACTGCAGGGATTGTTGCGGCATCAGAAATACATAAGATCTTACCTAAAACGAAAATCATCATGCTCACCATTCACCAAGATAATAATAACATCTTCGCGGCCTTTCAAAGTGGGATTGTCGATTATTTAGTAAAATCAGCCCCCATTGAGGAAATTTTAGAGGCCATACATTCGGCGGCCAATAACAGCTCACCAATTCGGCCATTTATTGCTGAAAAAATCAGACAAGAATTTGCTCGTATAAAAAAATCTGAGGATCACTTAACAGAAATCTTTAAAATTATTGCTATTCTTACCCCTTCTGAACTTGAAGTTTTAAAGTTATTGTGCAAAGGTCTAAAACGAAAGGAAATAGCCAGAGAACGTAGCGTTGAAATGGAAACGGTTAAAAAGCAAATTAGTAGTCTCTTAAAAAAATTTAACAAGAGAAATACAGCTGAAATAGTTAGGCTTATTAATGAACTTGAATTATTTGATATGATAAAAAATATATCATAATTTCTATTATCCATATTCTGACAAAAGCAAAAAATTCTCTCGCACGAAGCGAAAGAATTTTTTATCATTATTCAATTGAACCATAGCTTTATCGGGCTAGCTGATCCACTGCAATAATCGCATTGGCCACATCTTCAGCTGTAATGTCTTTGGATAAATTCCCCATTGTTTCTCCCTCTTGTGTAGCAGCTTGTCCTACTTTAAGAAGATCTTCATAGGTTACTTCATCCAAATGCATTTCTTTTAATGTTGTTGGTAAGCCTAATGCTTGATAAAACGTAATGTATTTTACTAATTCCCCTTCTGGATGAAGCTCTAGCATCAGTTGGACAAGCGTTCCATAGGCTACTTTTTCCCCATGTGTGAGATGATGAATCTCTCCATCTAGAACGGTAAAACCATTGTGAATCGCGTGTGCACCAGCTAAGCCACCACTCTCAAACCCAAGACCAGATAGCAACGTATTGGCTTCGACTACTGCTTCAACATGCTGTGTCACAACACCTTTTTGAACGGCTTGATAGGCGGGAATACCATATGCAAATAGGGTCTCCTCACAGGCTTTCGCAATAGCCTTTGCTGCAATACTTGTTCTTCCACCAGCCATGGCAGTGCCGTTACTTTTAATGGTTGCTCTCGCTTCCACCCATGTAGCCATCGCATCGGCAATCCCTGATGCAAATAATCGGGCCGGGGCTTTCGCAACAACTTCAGTATCGACTAACACTAAATCCGGATTCTTAGCAAAGAATTTATAGGATTCAAATACTCCATCATCACTATAAATAACAGATAAAGCACTTGTTGGAGCATCTGTTGAAGCGGTACTTGGGACGATAACTACGCCTGTATCTAATCCATCGGCAATCGCTTTTGCTGTATCGAGTGTTTTTCCTCCCCCCACTCCAATTACTAAATCAACCTGATTGGCTTCTCCTTCTTCAACAATCCGTTGAATTTCACCCAAAGAAGCTTCACCATTAAATTCTACAAAATGGAAATCAAGTCTCTCTTCCTGAAAACTTTTTGTGATCGTCTCTTTCGTAAGCCCCCAAACAATATGATCCGAAATAATAAGAGGTTTTTTTGTCATATTTTTCACATGAGAACCAAGATCTTTAAGTGCTCCTTTTCCTTGAACATATTTATTAGGTGAAACAAAAATTGTAGTAGCCATCTTCCTCTTCCTTTCTGAAATAATCTATATTTTATACTTTAATCATAACATGTTTTCGATAGTTTGTGAATATATTCACAAATAATTTTGAGAGTTGTTTCCCATAAAATCTTCTATCCCAGTCAAATAGACACTCATCACTTCTCAATGATATAATACAGGTACTTCTATTAACACTTTACATCTTTTCAATTTATCTCGGTGCAACCGACCGTATGACTCCTACTTCAAGACGATGATGCGACACCAAAGAAGTCTAAGGGGGATAACGGACGCTAACTCCGATTAGTCTCGCTGCCATCTGTAGTGGAAAGTGAAACGCAGACGTAGTTCGCCTCGTCCTGTGGCAACGTCTGTATGACCTATATCCTTGTAGGCTTACATTTCCACTGATGGTAGTCACACTTTATAGAACATATTTTATATGCTGAGGAGGTTACAGACATGGAACCATTACTAAATGGTGCAGGGACACTTTGGATTCAACACAAAGGTCTAAGAATTCAAGTGACTTATCATATTTATAAGAAGCATACAGAAGCTTATGCTAGCTATTACTTCTGGGAAGAAGAAAGCATTGATGGAATGGGGGACCACCCTGATCCTAAACAGGCGATCATCGAAGCAGTTGAAAATCTAATGGAAGAAATGGAAGCTGCTGGCATGGAAGTATGGACTTCAACCCGACTATCCACTGAACAAAAAGTTAAATTCGTAATGTTTAAACCCTAAGCTGAGAACCAAAAGTAACACCAACAAATTTCAATTGATTTTCGATGGACTGTCCAAAAAGTCCATTTAATTTTTGCAAATACTCTCTTACAAAAAAAGGATCTGGCTTCTATTCACGAATAGAAGCCAGATCCTTAATTCTTTACCGCTTTACCATAGCGGGGGACAGTCCCCTTATTTCCCATACATATACTCTTTGGGATCGACAGGTGTCCAGTCTTGATCTGGTTTGTAAAATCTTAGCAGGTCGCCGTATAGGACACGGTCGGATAGTTCGAGTTCGTTTATGACTTTTTCATGCAGTTCTTCCATTTCTTGTGTTGGTTCTTCAATGGCTTCTTTGGTTTCGGAGTCATAGTAGACACCATCCACTCGGCTGAAT
This sequence comes from Bacillus sp. J14TS2, assembly GCF_018333015.1. Classification (NCBI taxonomy): domain Bacteria; kingdom Bacillati; phylum Bacillota; class Bacilli; order Caryophanales; family Bacillaceae; genus Bacillus; species Bacillus sp. J14TS2. Next base: position 46,287 of record NZ_BORE01000005.1, read on the forward strand.
TTGTCTGTCAAAAAGTCACCATTTCGAAATGGGACAAAGTCTTTATGTTCTTCAGAGAATAGATCTGTTCCGAATTGGATATAGTCGCGTGCTTCAATGCCTAGGAGATGCAGGAGTGTTGGAACAACATCCATTTGACCTGAATACTCATGATTAATTCCTCCACCTTCTACTCCTGGTATTTTAATCATGAAAGGGACACGCTGTAATTCAGCTGATTTTAGTTTGGTGATGTCTTCTCCAAGTAACTCAGACATCGCACGATTATGATTTGTCGAAACCCCATAGTGATCCCCGTACAAGAAGATCACGGAATCGTCATATAACCCAGATTCCTTTAAACTATTAATGAATTGCTCCACTGATTCATCCAAATAACGTGCGGTTTGGAAATACCGATCCACAGAAGCATCTCCTGTCGTGGCTGGGCCGATCGTTGCCTCCTCATCATCAATCAAATAAGGATGATGATGCGTCAATGTAATCATATGAGCGTAAAAAGGTTGTGGCAATGATTCAAGATAAGGCATGGATTCCTCAAAAAATGGCTTATCCTTCAAGCCATAGCCAATCACCTTGTCATCAGCCATATCATAGTAGCTAGCATCATAGAAATCGTCGATTCCAAATTGCTTATAAACTTCATCACGATTCCAAAATGATTTATAATCTCCATGAAAAACAGCATTTGTATATCCTTGCTGCTGTTGTAATATCGCTGGCAATGCTTGATATGTGTTATTTCCCTTTGTCACAAAGGCTGAACCCTGTGGCAAACCATATAAGGAATTATCCATAATCAATTCAGCATCCGCAGTTTTCCCCTGTTCTGTTTGATGGAAAAAGTTATCAAAATACGTAAAATTCTGCTCTGAATCATGAACAAGTGAATTAATGAATGGAGTCACTTCTTCTCCATTTAATTTGTAATCTATCAAAAATGATTGAAAAGATTCTAGATGGATTTTGATCACATTTTTACCAGCTGCTACTCCAAAATAGTCAGGATTAGGTTCTGCGTACTTGCTCTTCGTATAATTTTCTACTTCAGTTATATCATCACTTGAAGCAAGAACACGTTGCTTCGATGAATTAAAACTTTGTACAGCATCATAGATCATAAAATGATACGCACCCAAGTATTTCACAATATAATTTCGGTCAAATGTTCTTTTTAATAACTGCGGACGGTCGACTTCAGCCAAGCCTAGGTTGACCGTAAACAAGATGGCACCAGATGCAAGAACAAGTAAAGGTTTCTTTATTGGTAAACGTTCCGTAGACCAATGAGCCTTTGTCAAAACAAAAAACGTCACTAACAAGATAAAGTCAATCAAATAAAACAGATCGTGCCATGCGACTAAATCAACGATACTTCCCCCAAGACTCGCGAAATTACTTGTTTGAGTGAGTGTTGGTATTGTAATAAAATCACTATTAAAACGATAAAACACGACATTCGCGTAAAGAAGCACATTTAAAGTTGTATAAATAGTCAAAAGCCAAACGCCAGCTTTTCTTCCTTTTGCAAATAATGCAAGTCCTAGGAAGATAAGAGCTGAATTCAATGGATTAAAAAATAGCAAGAATTGCTGCAACAAATTATTAATCCCTAGATCAAACTCTACCTGATAAATTATATACGTTTTTATCCAAAAACAAAGGACGATAACGGAAAAGAAACCAGTTTTGGACATTAGAAACTTCTTCATTATGTTTCACCTCATAAAATTCTCATTCCGTATATTTCCGACTGATTTTCTATACATTCCTAATACATAAAGAGAGTCATCGATTCAGTATATCATATTACCCGCTTTTAATTATAATGAAACATTACAATTAAAATTCAATGATTGCCTACATTTTCCTCATACTCCCTCTCATCTTCTTTCTATTCTATAAAATGTTTCATTTTATCTTAACAAAAAAAGCCAAAAGATTGAACCCCATAATGAATTTCTTCACCACCATTTTTTAGCTTCTTCACTATATTTAGCCATCTAATGTTTGGAGTGCAGTACACAAAGCTTCTTAACTATAACTGGCAATCTACATTATTGGATATCCATCTGGGGATCCCCCAGGCCAAAGTTTACCAAATATGCGAGTGAACGTACCCCGTGAAAATAAAATTCCAAATAAGAGCGCGCTTTTTACTGCAAATTCCCCTCACCTGTTTATTAAGTTTTCATTATAAAATCGACAAATGTATCCACACTTTCTTTGGGAAAACGTTGTGTTTTTTTTACCATCCATAAATTTCTATTAATACTGATGCCATGTATCTTTACTTCCGCAAAATCACCATGCTTTAACTCTTTCGTTACGGTTATTCTAGGAAGGATGCTTACGCCTAAGCCTGCTTCCACAGCACTTTTGATTGCCTGAGTGCTGCCTAGTTCCATATAACTTTCCATGCTTTCAAATACATTGTATTTTTTTAGAGCTGCTTCAACGATTAGTCTTGTTCCTGAAGTTGATTCACGCCAAATCATATCTGCTTCCGTTAAGTATTGAATATCAATCTCTTTTTTTTCTTTCCACTCATGATCAGGAGGACAGACTAGGATAAGTTCATCTTCTGCAAATTTCTGTATATCAAGGCCCTTATCGTCTACTTCTCCTTCCACAAGGGCAATATCAATAACGTCATTTGCAAGTTTTTCCAAAATCGTCGGTGTATTACCGATATCCAGCATCAATTTTGTATGTGGATGCTTCTTTTTAAATTCTCCTAGTATTTCAGGCAATAAATATTCGCCAATGGTTAATGTAGCACCAACGCTAAGCTTCTTGTCATAATTTCTGGCAATTTGCTGGATCGTTTCTTTTGAACGATGATAATCCTTTACAATTTCTTTTGCAAAAGGATAGAGAGCATGCCCCGTCTGAGTTAATTTTAATCTTCCTTCTATCCGGTCAAATAGAAGCGTACCATATTTATTTTCAAGCTGATGTATCTGTCTGGAAACCGCCGGCTGCGAAACATTGCTTAGCCGTGCTGCTTGGCTAATACTTCCCTCTTCAACGACCAGACAAAAAAGTTTCAGATTATCAATATTCATAAAATCATCCTCATCAGTATACTGCTACTATCCATTATAGCAGATGAAGATAATTACTTATCAGTTCTTTTCTCTTTATCGATTTACTCCTTTTTATCCGTGAAACTATAGCTTTATAATTTTATGAAATCTTACCATCCACATTCTCAATTTCTATCCTTTTTTCATGTTTAAATTTAAAAACGGCATAGGTAAGCGCAATCATCCAAACCATAATGATGGTTCCATAGAATAATGGGTATAAGGATTCGTTTTCAACCCAGGTTATGAGTAATGTTCTTGTATTCGTCAGAATAATAAACCCTCCAACTAATACCCCCATTAATTTACCTGGAATAATTCGAACTAACCAAGCTGCAATTGGTGCTGCAATTACACCTCCTATTATCAATGCAGTTACCAAAGTCCATGGCAAAGCATTAGTCCCAAGTGAAAAAAAGAAACCCAATGATGCGGAAACGGCAATAGCAAATTCGCTTGTATCAACAGTGCCAATTACCTTCCGAGCACTCATACCGTTTTTAGACAAGAGAATTGGTGTTGAAATTGGTCCCCAGCCTCCCCCTCCGGTTGCATCGAAAAAACCTGCAATCAACCCCAATGGCACAGATTGCTTTGTAGATAACCGAGTTTCATTACTTTCCTCATTTTTTTTGTGAATAAATAGAAAGCGAAGCAACACATATACACCCAGCAGCAGTAAAAATAAGGAAATATACGGTGCAACGATGTCACCGGGCAAATTACTCAGAAATGTTGCCCCAATAAAAGCACCAATCGACCCCGGAATAATAAGTCGATAAACCATTTGCTTATCAACATTTTTAAACTTGATATGAGATACGCCGGAAGCAGCTGTCGTGAATACCTCAGATAAATGAACAGATGCCGAAGCCACCGCCGGAGTCATACCATAAGCTAGAAGCAATGATGTAGATGTTACGCCATAAGCCATCCCCAAAGAGCCATCTATTAACTGTGCCAGAAAACCAATGAATGCTAAAAGCATCAGTTGCCGCATATTTCTCCCTCCGAAATTGTATGCATTTTTGTTATATAGTATGTTATTTTATTATATTTTATTCATATAATTCCTACCTGTCAACTATACTTTAGTATTTAATTGTAAATGGGCTCATCCCAGAACAAAATCGCAAGACGCCCGTTTAGCGACGTACAAACTTTCATAGTAAGGATGAACAGCTAAAAACGCGCCGTCCTGGCGCAACGCCCTTCTGACCAACATCCTGTTGGCCTCCGACAAGCAAATGTTCCTGAACCTAGGAAGGGCCTTCATAGGTTCAGGGTTATTTAGTGGAACATCGGCTAAGGACGCCACTTCCGCATATCTTCGCCAATGGACTCGCTCCTGCCAGCCTCTCGGGGTTAGACACTGGAGCTGGATGTCGACCTCAACCTAAGCTAGTTATCCACAAGCATAGGAATTTTATAGCTCTCTAAATAAAAAAAGCCTCTTCATTCCAGGCTTCATTCGCTAACCTATTGTTATCCGGCATTATATGTTTCTTCCATTAATGTTCTCACCTTATTTCGGGGATTTCTTCAGGGTGGCCAGTTTACATTACAGCGACAATTTTATGATAATTATGTAACTCCTTTAGGTGATACACAACAAAGAATCCAAGCGTGCCACTACTTCTGGCAGTATTATAAACTTATTGACAAATAGACCATTCAATGATATATTTTTGGTAGTTTCAAAGGGGAGTAGCTTTAACGGTAAAGTCGTCATTACAGAGTATAGACCATACTCTCGGCTTTACGGGCAACTTTAACGTTGTTAGCAAGACCTTTGCCAATGTGGTAAAGGTCTTTTATTTTTTAGAGGCTTTTACCATTCATTGGTAAAAGCCTCTATTTTTTTATTTCAGAAGGGAGATCACTAAGTGGAATCATTATGGATTCAATACGGATGGACTTTAATTATTCTCATTGGATTAGAGGGGATCTTATCTGCTGACAACGCACTGGTTATGGCCGTAATCGCCAAACATTTGCCAGAAAAACAAAAAAAGAAGGCCATCAATTACGGAATTTTGGGCGCCTTTCTTTTCCGTTTCTTAGCGCTGTTCGCAATCTCCTTTATTGCCAATGTGTGGCAAGTACAAGCAATTGGTGCAGCTTATCTAATTTATTTAGGTTTAAAACATGTAATTCAAGACATGTTTACCTCATCAAAGGATAATAAAGATAACGTGAAAAAGGGCTCCAATGAGAAAGGCTTCTGGCCAACGGTGGTCAAAATTGGATTAGCTGACCTTGCCTTTGCCATTGATTCCATCCTTGCAGCTGTTGCACTTGCGATCGTTCTGCCTGGTACACCACTTCCCCACATCGGTGGTATGGATGGCGGACAATTCTTAATTGTCGTAATAGCAGGGATTGCTGGACTGATATTGATAAAATACGCAGCAAACCTATTTGTTAAACTTCTAGCTGTCCGCCCCGGCCTCGAAACAACAGCGTATTTAATCGTTGCTTGGGTAGGAGTAAAGCTAGCAGTTATCACACTTAGTCATGAAAAAGTTGCTATATTAGATGAACATTTTCCCCATAGCACAGGCTGGACCATTGCCTTCTGGGGAGTCCTACTAGGAATCGCTATAATTGGATGGTTTATGTCGGGGAAAACAGCCCCCAATGAAAAGAATTCATCCCATGAAAGCTCTTCTTCATAAAAAGATTTGGGGCCTGTCCCCCAGTTTGGTAATACGTTAACGAACTGGGGGACAGGCCCCGACACAATTATTTAATTCCACTAAAAGTAATTCCTTGAATAAATGTCTTTTGCATAAAGAAGAACATGACGATGATGGGCAATGTCATCATTGTAGAAACTGCCATCATTAAGCCCCATTCTGTTCCCATTTGGTTTTGGAATTGTTGAAGTCCTAATGATAATGTGTACTGCATTTCATCTGTTAAGTAAAGCAAAGGACCAAGGAAATCTGTCCAGCTGCCCATGAATTGGAAAAGTCCGACCGCAAGGAGGGCGGGTCTGGCCAAAGGGAGCATAATTTGCAAATAAATTCTGAATTCAGAAGCACCATCAATCTTTGCCGAATCTCTTAATGTATCTGGAAGACCTAAGAAAAATTGGCGCAACAAGAATATGTAAAACGGTGCTCCAAAAAATGCGGGAACAATTAACGGTAATGGTGTTCCAACCCACCCGATTTTATTGAATATTAAGAATAAGGGAATCATCGTCACTTGTCCCGGAATCATCATGACTGCGATTGTAAGGATAAAGAGTACATTTCGTCCCTTCCAGCGAAGTTTTGCAAAGCTATACGCCACCAATGGACACGAAATAAGAATACCTATTGTACTAAAAACCGTAATCACCACCGTATTTTTCAAATAAGTGAAGAACGGGATATACGACATTGCATCGAGGTAATTCTGAAAACGAAATGGTCTAGGTATCCATTCTGGCGGAAAAGTAAAAATTTGTGTGAGTGGTTTCAATGACGTCGACATTAACCAAATAAATGGAATGATAAAAAATATAGAAGCCATAATGAGAATTAAATGCGCTAATGAGTATTGAATTCTTTTTTTTACGATTGGTTGCATTCCATTCCCCCCTTTTCTACTCACCTTGATAGTGAACCCATCTTTTTGATGTTGCAAAAATCAAAGCGGTTAAAGCCATAATGACAGCAAATAGAATCCAAGCCATTGCTGATGCGTAACCCATTTTGAAAAATTTAAATCCATTATCATATAAATACATGACATAAAAGGTTAGTGAATTTGCGGGCGATCCTTGTCCTTGTGTCATCGTATACGGTAGAGTAAATTGTTGAAATGCCCCGATGATGCCCATAACTAAGTTGAAAAATATGACTGGTGTAAGTAATGGCAATGTAATATTCTTCATTCTTTGAAACCAATTTGCACCATCGACTTCCGCTGCTTCATAAAGCTCTTCCGGTATATCTCCGAGACCAGCTAAATAAATAATAACAGCCTGTCCAATTCCCCATAGTGACATTAAGATCAACGAAGGCTTCGACCACTTTACACTACCTAACCAATTCGGCCCTTCAATCCCGATTAAGTCAAGCATTCCATTAATAAGACCAAACCCAGGGTTTAATAGCCACATCCATAGAACTGCCAGAGCAACATGGGGAACGAGTGTAGGTAAGAAATAAATAGTTCGATATACAGCCAATCCCTTTACCTTCATATTAAGCATCATCGCAAGAGCTACCCCAAAGATAATGCTTAAGGGAACAAATAAGACAGCGAAATAAACTGTATTATAGACTGATTTCCAAAACAATTCATCGTGAAATAGTTCTTTATAATTTTGAAGTCCGATAAATTCTCCCGGCTGTAAAACACTGTACGTTGTAAAACTAAAATAAATAGAGGAAAATAAAGGTATAGCAAAGAATACAATTAAGCCAATTATCCAAGGTGATGCAAAGAGCCAACCAGTCAAATTCGCTTTAAAAGTAAAAGCACTATTCTTTTTCGGTTCTAAGACAGTTGAAGTTTGAATTTCCGTCAAATTAGGCAACCCCTTTCATAAATAAAAGGGAGGTAAAGTCTCCCTTTTTATTATTTTTTCAATGCTTTATTTACTGCTTCAGTCGCCTTATCTAAATTTTCCTGAGGTGTACCATTACCTCTTGTCGAATTTTCAACAGCAGTTGCAAGCTCATTCCACAGCAATTGTCCTTCTGAAATAACAGGTCTATGATGTGAATTTGGAAGGATATCCACAAATTCTTTTAAAATCGGATCATCACCGCGCCCAAGTTCTTCGTTTACAAGCGGTTGAACAGAGAAGTCCCCTTCAAGCTTGGAATAATAAGCTTTTGCTCCTTCTGGACCACCGAAATATTTCAAAAATTCCCACGCAGCCTCAACGTTCTTAGCTCCTTTAGGAATAATAAAGCTATGTCCACCAGACCAAGTAGTAAAGTCAGTACCAGTAGGTGTCGGGATTGGCGTAACACCGTAGTTTAGATCAGGCTTAAATTTGCTTATTCCTGTCACCGTCCAGTTTCCATCTATTTTCATACTAAGCTGACCTGAAATAAATGGATCTAAAGCGTCACTACCCGCAGAACTTTCAAATCCAGAAATATCTTCTACATCATATTTTTTTCCGAATTCAACCATCCATTCCAAAGCTTCTACAATTTTAGGATCATTGGCAATGACTTCCCCAGTACTTTCATCGTAAAATTCACCTCCGAATGACCATCCCCAACTATAAAGCCAACCTTGTCCATACCAAGGAATAAAACCAATTCGTTTAAAACGATTACCTTCTTTGATTGTTAATTTTTCAGCAGCTGCTTCCAATTCTTCAATCGTTTTAGGCGGGTCATCTGGATCGAGCCCAACTTCTTTAAAATGATCTTTATTATAATAAAGTAAACGAGAATCTGTTGAATAGGGAATTGCATAAAGCTTGTCTTCGTAGCTCGCTTCATCCCACGCATATGGGTAGTAACGATCGCGGGAGATACCATCTGCAGCAGCCATATCTGTTAAATCCGTTAGCGCATCTTGATCTGCCCATGATCCAACTTTGAATCGATCAAATGTTGCAACATCAGGAGGATTGCCACCTGTGACGGAAGTCAGAAGTTTTTGGTCCGCTCCCTCATTCGCCTCCGTATAAACCATTTTCACTTTAATATCAGGATGTGCTTCTTCAAAACTCTTTACCAATGCCTCCATTGCTTCTAATCCGATACCTGTACTACCATGCCAAAACGTAATTTCCGTCTTGTCATCGTCTCCCTTTTTTCCACCAGATGAAGCCCCTTCATTTGAAGAACAGCCTGATAAAAATAACAACAAGGTAAGCATAGCAATAAGCATAAATTGTCCGAATTTATTTACCCTTTTACTCACTTTGACACCCCCAAATTTTTATTTAAAACTAGCTAGAATACTTTTTAGTAAGCCTTTTCATTTTGAAAAATCACATAGATGGCCAATGTTGAACTACTTCCCCCCTTATGTGTTTTCTTTACAACTAACATCTTTCTTACCTGAGCAATGAATATTTGCTGATAACTACCCTCTACTTTTTCTATAAAGAGCCTGCATGAAGGACATGATAGAAAGATTACTACTATTTATCCTTTAGTTGCACAGCAGGTCTATATAACTACTCTTTTCAGTATCCGTAAGGTGTAGTTACCACATCACTCATATTATGACTATTAGGAATAATTGTCAATATAATTATAACTATTAATTCTAAAAATATTGTACTCATGTGTTTTAGTGCGAGTCACGGTAAAATAAAGAAAAAAGAGAGTTGGAGAAGTTTTAAATGATTGAAATTGGTGAAAGGTTAAGAAACTTAAGGAAAGCTAGGAGTCTTACGACACAAGAACTTGCGGGGAAAGTCAATATTTCTCAATCCTATATTAGTCGTTTTGAAAATAATAAAGCTATTCCCGATGTTGACATGCTTGCCAGAATTCTGCATGCGCTAGATTCTGACTTACCATCGTTTTTCACATCCGAGCATAATAACACCCCACCTGATTTAATTCAACTGATCAATACAGTGAAAACCTTGAGCCCCGAAGCGAGAGTGAAATTAAATGAATTCCTGAATTTAGTAATAGGGGAAGATCAATAGAAAAAATCTAGCTATCTGCAAAATTTCATTCGACAAATACTAGTAAAAAAGAGAAGGCCTTCCTTTCGAAAAGCACGCCGATCAAAGGGGCTACTTACATTGCTAGCTGGATGTCAGCCCTTCCTGTTAGGATTTTCCCATAGGCTGGGATTTTAGAGGTTCCTAGAACATAAAAAAGAAGGTGCTTGGAAATATTCCAAGCACCTTCTTTTAATACGTATAGATCGAATATGAGAACCATATGAATCAATGACTCTAGTCCATATGGAAAACTTCCGTTAAATCAACCGTAACAGGACTATTATCTGCATTTGTTTCCATTAATGGTTTCATAAATTCCCACCATTTTTGATTGATTGCCGTTTTTGCCATCTGGTTCCATTTTTTCTCGTCCTCAATCTCGATGTAGCCAAATAGTTGATTTGTATCTTTATCTAAAAAGATGGAATAATTCCGTGCTCCATGTCGGCGTAGCTCTTCAACCATCTCTGGCCAAATTTCATTATGGCTTTTCTCATATTCTTCGTGTTTATCAGCATAAACCTTCATAATAAATCCCTTTCTCTGCACTCCATCGCCTTCCTTCTTTATAATAAATCAAACCCAATATGACAGCGTTTTCAAAGATTAATATCTTCATCATAATAAACACATTTTCCAAAGTCAACACAAAACATCTTACGTGGGGCCTGACCCCCAATGTATTAACGCATTACCAGGTTGGGGGTCAGGCCCCATTATTTGAACCATCCCTTTTTCTTTGATTGTGTGATGGCTTCGATTCGGTTGGTGACTTCGAGTTTGTCGAGGATTTGCGAAATGTAGTTTCGGACTGTTCCGGTTTTGATGCTGAGTTTTTCTGCAATTTCTTTTGTGTTTTTTCCATCGGCGACTAATTCTAATACTGCCTTTTCTCGCATTGTGAGTGGGTTTTCTTCCCTGTACAAGTCATCCATTAGTTCAGGAGCGTAGATTTTTCTTCCGGTCGTAACGTGGCGAATGGCATTTGCTAATTCTTCACTTGGATTGTCTTTTAGTAGATAGCCACAAACACCCGCTTTAATGGCACGCTGAAAATACCCAGAGCGTGCAAAGGTTGTAAGAATGATCACTTTGCAGTCTAAACTTTGCAGTTCCTCTGCTGCCTCTAATCCAGACTTTCCCGGCATTTCAATATCCATGATACAAATATCAGGTGCCAATTGATTGACCAACTGAACAGCTCCTTCTCCACTTTTAGCCATTCCAACTACTTCCATATCCTCTTCTAAATTAAGCAGTGAGCCAAGTGCACCAAGCATCATTCCCTGATCCTCTGCGATTACGATTCGAATCATGTATTTTCCTCCTTTACCTTCTTCATTACGGTCGGCACCGTCATCGTGAGGATTGTCCCCTTCCCTTCTGTAATGTCTAATGTTCCATTGACAAATTCCAGCCGCTCTTTCATCCCTATTAATCCATTTCCCTTCGCAAAGTAACGATGATCACTAATGCCCATTCCATCATCCTCTACTTTGATTTGAATCTCTTTATCCGATTGCTCAACTATGATCCAACATGTCGTTGCCTGGCTATGTTTGACCACATTGTTGACAGCTTCTTTGACACACATGCTTAAAATATTTTCCAGAAAAACGGATGCATTTTTCAGTTTAATATCTCGGTCTGTAATCAACTCAATCTGTGCTACCTGTAAAATTTCCTGAACCCTGATAAATTCTTCTCTTAATCTAATCCCTCGCATTTGCGAGACCATTGTTCTTACCTCATTTAAAGCAGTTCTAGCCGTTTGTTGAATATCACTCAACTCATTCCTTGCCTGCTCTGGCCGTTTATAGACTAATTTTCTAGCCAAGTCACTTTTTAACCCAATCATGGAAAGCTTTTGCCCCAATGTATCATGTAAATCACGTGCAATTCGTTGTCGCTCTTCTTGTTTCACCAGTTCAGCAATTTTATTATTGGCATATTCTAATTGTTGCTCTAATTTTTCCTGTCGTTTTCGGTTATAAATATTCATCGGCAACAAAATCACACTTAAACATAGAATAATGATAAATGGAAACTCTTGTAAAAATGAATTATTATGATAGATTGCAATCAGAATGATGGAAGTAGCGGTAAACAGTAAATGAAGAACATATAAAGTTATAAAGGTCATGCGATACTTAATATGACCAATACAGTAGGCTATATAAAAAGCGAAATAAATATATTGAAAAAGTAGAGACATTACCATTGAAATCGCAATTAAAATAAGCGTCCATAAATGGACAGGCCATTTTTTTGACACATAGGCAAAACGTAAAGCAACAAAGAAAATAATAATTAAAGTAATTCCAACAATGACTTCTACAACAGAAGACGATTGGAACACGAAATAAAATGGAAGAATCGCTAGAATCGTCCATATATAAGGAGAAATGCCTGAACTTTTTAATCTTTGCATAATCCTTTTCATCTCTTTACCCTCACTCATATCCCAAATAAAATAAGTTCCTTTGTCATCATATCACAAAGGAACTCGTGAACTTCTATGAATTTTTAACAGTTGGAAGCACGGTAGGTATTTTCTCTTCCTTGTTTTTTTCTATCACATTTTCTATTTCTTTAAATCCAATAAATCGTTTGTTCTTTTCATCCCATAAGCGAAAACGAAGAGAACGCAGACTGGTTGAAAGTGTAATTGTTGTTGCTTCTTGCAATGGTTTGTGATGATTATGCACTTCTTCTAAATAATAGTTTGGAATCCTCGGACTTAAATGATGGATATGGTGAAAACCAATATTTCCCGTTAGCCATTGGAGGACTTTAGGAAGCTTATAATATGAACTCCCATCCATAGCGGCTTTAACAAAATCCCAGTTATCTTGGTTTTCAAAGTAAGAATCCTCGAATTGGTGTTGAACATAAAACAACCAAATTCCAAGTGAGCCAGAAAGGAAAAAAATGGGTCCTTGAATTAATAAAAACGCTTGCCAACCGACTAACCAACATAATAGAACAATGGCCACAACGATTGAAATATTCGTAATATATGTGTTGCGCCTCTCTCTCGGTTTAGCGTTTTTCGTATTAAAACGATAAGAAATCAGGAAGATATAAATCGGACCCAGAATAAACATCACAAACGGATTGCGATACAAACGGTACGTTAATTTTTGCAATTTAGATGAAGCTATATATTCATCGACCGTCATCACCCAGACATCACCAGTACCACGCTTATTCAGATTACTACTTGTGGCATGATGGATGGAATGACTATGTTTCCATTGTTCATAGGGACAAAAAGTTAAGATCCCTGTAATTGTCCCCCAAATTTGATTCGCCCTTCTCTTTTTAAAAAAAGAGCCATGGCAGCAATCATGAAAAATAATAAAGATCCGCACTAAAAATCCAGACGCAATGATACAGAGTGCAAATGTAAGAAAATAGGATATGGACAGACTCTTATACGCAAAAAACCATAAAAGGCAAAACGGGCCAAGTGTGTTGATAACCTGCCAAATACTATTCTTCGTACTGGACTTTTCATAATGAGCAATTTGTTTTTTTAAATTTCGATGATCATGCTGAGACATGGATTCACGTCACCTTTCTCGCTATCATTTCTCCTAATTATAAAAGCAGGGAAAAAGCGATAAAAGGCATAGATGTCACGGACAAACCATGATAAATATCATGGTTTGTCCGTATATACTCCAGATTCTTCTTGAAAAAACTTTCTAGGGCCTGCCAACATAGGCTTCATTGGAGTTAAACCTAGAACTAACATGAGCAAAATTTATCCTTTTTTTCAAACATGTTTGAGTATACAATGCCCCTCTTACAAAGGTGCTCTCCTATAGATTACTAGGAAGAGGCATTTACTAAGATTAAACAAAGAGCCATTAGATTTTAAGTCATCTCAAAATCTAATGGCTCTGTTCTTATATTGTTTGGGCATCTAACTGGGAGATTATCCTCAAATCAATAATCCTTACTCGATTTATCTACTTATATTAGCAAGCTCCTGCAAATGGTGGATATCTCCTATTTTATTTACCCTAATATAATCTTTCGTAATCGTGAACCAATTCACGCAGGTATTTTCTTGATAAAAATGGACGTGTTGAGAATCGGATAGACCAATTAATTCTCTAATAAGATATTGATTCAACGTACCATGGGCAAACATCGCGATTTTAGCTTCCTCATGATATTCTTTCAATTGTTTGGTGATTTTGCTTACTCTTTCAATGATGATCGAGGGATTCTCATTTCCCTTATAAAGCCACCCATTTGGCTCAAAGTCTTCATCAAACTCCGCTTCTGGAAATTGCTCCAACAAGTCACTTAATACTGCTCCCTTACATGATTCAAGATGTCTCACTTCATAAGCATCTTTCATTACGATAATAGGCTTATTTATCGCTCTAGCAAAAGGCTGAGCTGTTTGTAATGCTCTTATGAGCGGGCTAGCAAGAATGTGCGTAATATCGGCGTCTATTAAGGACTGAACAACGAGTCTTGCTTGCTCTTCTCCACGTTCTGTTAAGGTACAATCAGGAATATCTTTACCTGTCGCATTTCCAACTGATTCTCCATGTCGAATTAAATATAATTCCATTTTTATATACCCCCATATTTCTATTTTAGCATACTCGTCTCACAACCATTTACTTACATTAGTATAGTTGCAAATTATATCTCCAAGCATTTTGAAAACCAAATTTTAGAGATTACTTAAACCATTCTAGCATTTCTGACTTCTAGCAATTTTTTCATACCTACTATATATACTAGGTTATTCCTTTAAGGGATGCAATGAAATATCCAATGTTTCCAATAGGTGCTTTTATTTCCACTATATTCAAGAGATGATTTTTTATGATGGTCATAATAGTACTCGCACTATACTACGAGAATTATTATATATACATCCCTAATTAGTAAACTATATGTAAAGTTCAATTTGCTCACTCATGAGGAGGGCAACGGGCGTTTTATGAATACGGGTACACCACCGAAATTTGAATTTGCGCACCTATGTAAGGTGCGACTCCTTTGTTATGTGGGCGATGGCAACCTTTCGAGATATTTCAATCCACGCACCTAAGTAAGGTGCGACAAGGGTGGGATTGAAAAAAACTCTTTTCCCACTCATTTCAATCCACGCACCTAAGTAAGGTGCGACGATATCATTTTTATTACCCTTTTTTACTTGAATTATTTCAATCCACGCACCTAAGTAAGGTGCGACAAAAATGACGTCAACAATCGCCGATAGGACAGTAATTTCAATCCACGCACCTAAGTAAGGTGCGACGAGGAAAACCAACGTATTATTACAAACTGGTCAGAATTTCAATCCACGCACCTAAGTAAGGTGCGACTCCGACCGTTTTCCAAGCATGTACATCAATGGTTTACACACCCAAAAGTGCGAGTCTCTGAGATAAGATTAGTTCTGATGTGTGTAACCAATTCCTCTGTATCTATCAAGTAGTTGTAAATCCCGCTAGATCAATGTACGAACCAATTAAGGTAGGAAGGTGCGAATCTCCTAGGATTTTTATGTGAGCTTCAGGTTCGCACCACTGATTATATAACTCAGATACTGCTGGATCTCACACATTGCTGCGCCCCAACAATAAGCTCCTTCCGCTAATAAAAATATGAAATGGAGATTTGCATTTATTTTCAGATTAATCTTATCATACCAAATCAAGCAATAGTTAATGAACCGCTTTATTTATCCTCCCGATAATGTTCTAGAGCCCACCGTCATATTGTTGTCATTAAAAAAATATGTTGTTTAAATAATCATTGACAATGAGAATCATTTTCAATAAACTTAGTAATTGAAAGTGATTCTCAATTGCGGAGGTGTAAACGAATGTTTGTGCTTAAGGCAGAAGAAATTAATGTCGCGTATTCAAAAGACCTGATTGTGAGAGATTTTTCGATTTCTATTCCTGAGAATAAAGTGACAACCATTATCGGTCCAAATGGCTGTGGTAAATCAACGTTCTTAAAAACTATTGCACGGATCTTGAAAGCTCAACATGGTACTGTGCTTTTGGAGGGAAAAGAACTTCAAACAATCCATACAAAGGAAATCGCGAAAAAAATGGCGATTTTGCCACAAACCGCTCAAGCGCCAGATGGATTGACTGTTTTTGAATTAATCTCTTATGGTCGATCTCCCCATCGGCGTGGTTTCGGAAGCCTAACAAACACCGATTATGATTATATACATTGGGCTATTCAAGTAACAGGTCTAGAAAAGTTTAAGGAAAGAACTATTGATGCATTATCTGGTGGACAATTACAGCGTGTCTGGATTGCCATGGCATTAGCGCAAGGAACAGACATTTTAATATTAGATGAACCAACCACTTATTTAGATCTAGCTCATCAAATGGATGTTTTATTGTTATTGCAAAAGCTTAATAAAGAGGAAGGTAAGACCATTGTGATGGTGTTGCATGATTTAAATCATGCTTCTCGTTTCTCCGATTACTTAATTGCGATGCGTGACGGTGAGTTAATTACGGAAGGTACACCAGATAAAGTGATGACATATGAAAATTTACAACAAATCTTTAATATTGATGCAGAATTTGCTACTTGTCCATACAGTCATAACCCAATTTGTTTGTCCTATCAATTACACGATGCCACGAGTGGTTTAAAAATAGCAGCATATGATCATTAATTATGCAATACTTTCGGAGGTGAATGAAGTGCAGACAGGTCAAATAGAAAAGTTCTCTTGGCATGAACGAGAATTAACGATCTATTTACCCCCGTCATATCAACGTAAAAAATCCAAGCAATATCCCGCTGTCATCGTTCAAGATGGAGGGTATCTCTTTTTAGAGTCTGTACAAGAAATTGAAAAAAATATCCATGACCAAATTACCGAGGAAATCATATTTGTTGGCATCACTTCTCTTAATCGCGATCAAGAATATACTCCGTGGAAAATGGAGGATTCTGCTGGTAATTGTTATGGTGGCGGAAATGCTGATGCTTATATAACGATGCTTGTTCAGAAGTTATTGCCCTTTTTACGCCGTAACTATCGGATATCATATCAGAAAACAGATATCGGAATGGCGGGTGCATCTTTTGGCGCTCTCGTATCACTTTATGCATTATTTAAGGAGTCAGAGTATTTCAGTAAGTTTTGCCTCCTCTCTCCTTCTCTATGGTATGAAAATTTTATTCATTTTGTAGAACAGCAACCAGACCTTGAGCATGAAACAAAGGTGTTTATGTATGTTGGGAAAAGAGAGGGCAAGGACCGTGACAATGCTTTAAAATTGATGGTTCCTAATAATAAAATCGCTTATAAACTTTTACAAACAAAACTTGTCCATCAAGCATCCGATATCACCATGATGACGGAGGAAAATGGAGAACATCTGCATTCGTTTTTCATTACATATTTTCCAAAAGCCGTCCGTTTCTTATTTCCAAAAATGAGTGAATAATAGAAAGGAAGATGATTGTTGAACACGAATAAAGAAATATTTGATATTACGATTATTGGTGGTGGGCCTGCTGGATTATTCGCCTCCTTTTATGCCGGTCTCAGAGAAATGAAGGTCAAAATCATCGAGACTCATTCAAAACTTGGTGGTAAAGTGCATGTGTATCCTGAAAAAATGATCTGGGATGTTGGCGGAGTTACACCTATTTCTGGTATGCAATTGATTGATCAAATGGTTGAACAAGGCCTTACCTTTTCCCCTGCAGTTGCTTTAAATGAAACGGTTCAATCCATCGAAAAAAGCAATGTTGGGATATTCCATATTCACACTTCATCAACAGTCCATTATTCAAAAACAATCTTATTAGCTGTAGGAGGAGGCATTGTCGATCCCATCAAGTTAGATATAGAAAATGCCCATGAATATGAACTTGGAAATCTCCATTATAACGTAAAAAGGCTCAAGGACTTTCAGAATAAGAGGGTATTGATTTCTGGCGGAGGAAATTCAGCAGTCGATTGGGCGAATGAGCTGGCTCCAATCGCACAACAAGTGACACTAATTTATCGTGGTGAATCTCTGAAAGGCCATGAAAAAGAAATATCACGTTTGAAAGAAAACAATATCAATTATTATACCCATACACAGATAGAAGAATTGCTAGGCCAAGATGGGCAGATTCATACAGTCAAACTATTAAATAATCAAAAAATGTCGACTGAATGGTTAGAAGTCGATGCAATTATTGTCAATCATGGTTATCAGCATGATCAAAAGTTGATAAGAGAAAGCAATTTAGATATTGCCTTAAAGGATGATTATTTTGTGGAAGGTAACGCAGCAGCGGAATCGACTATTCCCGGACTTTATGCAGCTGGTGATATTTTAAGCTATAAAGGTAAGTTAAATTTAATCGCTGGGGCTTTTCAAGATGCTGTCAATGCTATTAACAGTGCAAAGAAATTCCTTGAGCCAGACGCCTATGCATATGCTCGGGTCTCATCACACAATGACGCGTTTAAAGAGAAAAATAAACAATATTTGTATAACTAATATCCCTTATTGCTGGGAAAAAAACTTCACTTCAATTGAGAATGAATTTCATTTTCATTTAAAATTAAATACGTTGGAGGAACCATCATGCTTAGAAAATGGACAATATTTTTATCCTTGATTATTGTGTTAGGTTTAGTTGGTTGCAGCAGTGATAATAAAACAGAAAGTGAGGCAACTGTTGCTTCGACAGATAATGTGAGTGATAAAAAGCAAGAGATGCGGACTATCACCCATCTTGGGAAAGAATATGAAATTCCTGAAAAGGCCGAACGAATCGTGATTGTAGGTGCGATGGAATCATTTGAAGATTCTTTAGTACTGGACTTACACCCTGTTGGCGCCAATACGATTGGCGGGGAATTTCCCGAAGTGTTTACAAATGTCGTCAAAGAGGCTGAACCTATTGGAGAAAAAACCGAACCAAATCTAGATATCATTTTACAGCTAAAACCTGATGTTATTTTAGTAAGTACGAAATTCCCTGATGAAACGAAAGAAAAACTAAAAAAATTAGCACCGATGGTAGAGATTTCTCATATTTCTACAGATGGAATCGATAATTTAAAAACACTCGCTGATATAACAGGTAAAAAAGAAGAAGCTGAACAAGCAATTGAAGAATATAATCAAAAACTTGCTAAAACCAAAGAAGAACTTTCTGATTTAGAAGATTTAAATGTTCTTGCCATCCGTATAAGAGGTGGAGAACTGTACGTCTATCCAGATGATGTCTTTTTGAATTTAGTGATCTATCATGAATTTGGGTTACCTATTCCCGATGTGATTAAACAAGCGAAAGCTCAAGAGGCGATTTCACTAGAAAAATTATCTGAAGTCGATCCTGATGTTATTTTCGTGCAAAATGCTGAGGCTCAAAATGAAGACCAATTATTAAAGGATGTAGAGGATAATCCTATTTGGCAAAGTCTATCAGCAGTGAAAGAAGACAAGGTATTTGTCAATACCATTGATCCAATTCTAGAAGGTGGACCGATTTATAGTCGCGGTTTACTTCTTGATGCCATTAAAGAAAATTTAGGTGAGTGACGTTGAGGAATACAACCGTTACAGCAAACAGAAAAAGAGCAATCACTATTTTGTTACTAGCACCCATTTTCATCTGTTTAGTGATCCTCTTATCAATGTTATTTGGAACAAAGCAGATCCCATATACAACCATTTTAGAATCCTTTATTCATTTTGATAAAGACAATGCAGATCACCATATTATTACCTATTCGCGGTTTCCTAGAGCGATTGGTTCCTTTTTGATTGGCATGTTTTTGGCGATATCCGGTTCTTTAATGCAGGGGATGACAAGGAATTATCTTGCATCCCCTTCGATTATGGGTGTAACGGCTGGATCTGGTTTTGTCATTACGATCTGTATCGTCTTTTTTCCTAACTCTGGATCATTCTCACTCATCCTTTATTCGTTGATCGGTTCATTTCTTGGTGTGGTAATTGTATTTGGATTAGCTTCTGTCATCTCAAATGGCTTCCATCCAGTCCGACTAGCTATTATTGGGACCATTATCGGGACATTTTTAAGCAGCCTTGCGAGTGCATTGGCAATTTACTTCAAAGTGACCCAACAAGTCAGTTTTTGGTATAATGCCAGGTTGCATCAACTCGATCCGACGCTGATTACATTAAGTATCCCATTTGCGATTATCGGGGTTGGGCTAGCCATTCTTGTCTCCAAATCCGTGACAATTATTTCATTAGGAGAAGAAGTTGCAGTTGGATTAGGTGAAAAAACATTCAAGACAAAAGTGCTAGTTATTATTGCTGTCTCCATCCTTACTGGTATTTCGGTGGCCCTTGCCGGTGGAATCGCTTTTGTTGGGTTAATCATTCCCCATATCACACGTTTTTTTATTGGCTCAGATTATCGATTGATTGTGCCGGTTTCAGGCGTTTTAGGTGGCTTATTTTTAACATTAGCAGATGTAGGTAGCCGGTTTTTAAACTATCCATTTGAAACACCGATCAGTGTTGTCACCTCTATTATCGGTGTCCCCTTTTTCCTTTATCTAATAAAGAAAAAAGGAGGAAAAAGATATGCATAGCCCGGAACAGCGCCGCTTCTGGAAAGTGTTGGTCATCTTGGTGATCGGGGGGATCATCGCTAGTTATATTAGTCTTGTAAGCGGGGCTTATCAAGCAAGTTTTGCAGACGTATACCACACCCTATTTAGAATCAATCCATCTCACGAACTTGATTTAATGCTACTAGAGTTTCGCATGCCAAGAATTATTTTAGCTGGATTAGTTGGTTTTGGACTAGCGGTTTCTGGAACAGTTATCCAAGCGATTACGAGAAACGGTTTAGCTGATCCTGGTATATTAGGCATTAACGCTGGTGCAGGCTTTGCGATCGTTTTATTCATGTTCCTCTTTTTAGGGGAGATTGCCTATGAAGGCTGGTTTGCAGCACTGCTCATGCCTGCATTTGGATTTATCGGTGGACTCATTGCAGCTCTTTCCATCTTTTTATTAACGTGGGACAAAGGAAAATTGGACTCGCAACGACTAATTCTAGTCGGAATTGCAATCGGGATGGGGTTCAGTGCTGTTTCTTTATATATATCCTTAAAAATGGACGCAAGTAATTTCGACGCGGCTACAATCTGGCTTACTGGGACCATTTGGAATGCAAACTGGTATTTTGTCTTCGTTCTCATACCAATCCTTTTAATCCTTGTACCGATTCTATTTATTAAATCTCATACACTGGATTTATTTCAGTTAAGCGAAGAATCCGTCATCAATCTTGGGGTTCGAACTGAAAAAGAGAAGATCATTCTTTTACTAACAAGTATTGCGATTATTGCTACATGTGTATCTGTATCAGGCAATATCGGCTTCATTGGGTTAATAGCCCCACATATCGCCAGGAGACTCGTTGGTTTGAAACATCAATTTGTTTTGCCAATTAGTGGATTCATCGGGGCTATACTCGTCATCTGCGCTGATTTGATCGCCAAAACCATTGTCCTGCCCGCTGAATTACCAGTTGGAATTATCGTCGCCTTAATCGGAGTGCCGTATTTTATTTTCTTGTTACTTAAATCAAAAGTGTAAAATAGGAGGCTAACAGCGCGAGATTTGCGTTGTTAGCCTGTTGTTGAGGGTTAGAAAATCATGAGAGATTTTAGACTATCAAAATTGAATTGGTGACTGTTCCCCCTTGGGTCTCTAGTGTTTAATTTAACAATCATTGAACCCTAACGATTCGTTTCTATGAAACTAAGTCCTTTTTTAAAAAATCCTGAGAAACGTATTAACGTGGTGGGATACTGACCGTAAAGGTGACGGTTGTGCCTATATCTGGTGTGCTTATAATATGAAGCCCTGTGCCAAAGTGGCGTTTTAGTCGTTGATCGGTGTTGATGATGCCAACTCCCGTTTTCTGGTTTGCTTTTCCTGCTAATAAGCTGTTTAATTTAGCTTCTTCCATTCCAACTCCATCGTCTTCAACCGTGATATTAGCATAAGTATCATATATAGAAACACAGATAGAAACCTTTCCCCCACTGTTACGCTTCATAACGCCATGTCTAATGGCATTTTCTACCAATGGCTGGATTGTCAGGAAGGGAATTTTTACTTCTTTATCCTCATCGACTTCCCAAACGACTTGTAATCGGTCTCCGAATCGAACTTGTTCTATTTTAAGATAAGAACGTACAATGCTGAGCTCTTCTTCAATTGGAATAAACTCATCAAAATGTTGAAATTGAAATTTGCTTCTTAAAAAGTGACTTAGTTCATTTAATAAATCGCGCATTTTATCCAGATCCATCTCACTTAAAGCCGCAACAGAATTGAACACATTAAATAAAAAGTGAGGCTGGATTTGAGCTTGTAACCACGCGGATTCTAGTTGCAGTTGTTCCTGAACCACTTGTTTGACAGTAGTGAGTGCTTTGATACGGGTTCTTATTTCTAAAGCTTCAACCGGCTTCATAACATAGTCGTTTGCTCCAGCTAAAAATCCTGCTTGTATATCTTTGGGTTTGCTCCTTGCAGTAAGCAATAATATAGGGAGTTCCGTCAAAGAATATCGTTCGCGAATGATTCGGGTTAGCTCATATCCAGACATCTGCGGCATCATAATATCAGAAACCACTAAATCCCATTCTCTATCATCTAAGATGTTCAAAGCTGCTTGTCCACTTGTTGCAGTGATTACATCGAACTCCTCCTCTGGCAGGATGGATTCTAGTACCTGAAGATTAACGGGGTCATCATCAATAGCCAATATAGAAAGACGTTCTGTATCCATCTCCCGTTGCGAAGTATCTGTTGTAGATGCCAAGATTTTCATTTCATCAGCATCAACTGCAGCAGCTGTAATATGATGAACAGACAGACTTTGTGTGATTGACTGTTCAGATCGATAAACTTCAGTATTCTTTTTCTTCGCATTTAAATCAGCTAATTCTAACGAAAATGTAAACTTCGATCCTGCTCCTAATACAGAGGACACTTTTAAAGTACCTCCATGGAGTTCTATCAATTGTTTACTTATACTTAACCCTAATCCAAATCCGCCCTCCATCATTGTTTCATTGAAGTCTGCTTGCTCATATGGGTGAAATAAGCGCTGAATCATGGTTTTATCCATCCCAATCCCAGTATCTGATACAACAATATAAGCTTTTTTCTCCTTAACAAAAGCTTGAATTGTAATTTCGCCTTCGTTCGTGTATTTCATCGCATTATGAAGCAAATTGAAAACAACTTGAGTCAATCGATTTTCATCTGCTATCACAGGGGGTAAATCTTCCGGTATTTGATTGACAAACTTCACTGATTTGACTTCTACCATGAATTGCAGCATATCCATAACAGCGATCACGATCGGCTCTAGAGAAATAACTTTTTTCTGTAAACGTGGTGTACCTGCCTGAATACTCTCTACATCAAGTAAATCATTTAAAATGACCGTCAACCGTTGCCCAACAGATAATATTGTTTCAAGTTCCCGAATGCTCTCTTTCCGCAATGCAGGTTGTTCTCTCATTAAAAGCGATTGTGACATATTAAGAATACTATGGAGTGGATTTTTAAATTCATGTGCTGTATTAGCCAAAAATTGATCCTTTTGATCATTCATTCTTTGCAAAGTCGAAGCAAGCTCCTTTGTTTCAGCATGCATGTCAAAATAACCTTTAAACCAAATTGATGCAAAACAACCGATCGAAATAATCTTATCAAATGGATAATGGACACCACTAATGCCACTTTCCTTCCACCCTATCTCCCATATAAAATGATGAATGATTGCTGTAAGGGAAAAAAGTAGTAAAGTATTTTCTTCTCTATTATCAGTAAGCCTTTTAAAAACTGTAATAATCGTAACTGTAAGGGTGATCCCAACCAACAGATAATAAACTGGAAATAGTTTTATAATTTGAGTGGGATGCAAAAATAATGTAATTATAGCCATTCCAATAAGTACGGATCCATATACGGGAGAAATTTTCCGCCAATATGAAGGCATCCACGGCCCTTTCATACACTGCAATAATGCATAACAGCAGATTGTAATCGGAAAATTCGCCAAACGAAAATCCCATTCATGGCCAATATTAAATAGTAAATGGAATAACTTCTCATCATTGCTTACTAAATTCATTAATGTAATACAAAATACTAGCAATGAAAAATATAGCAGCTGCTTTTCCCGATTTCCTAGAAAAAATAAAATAAGGGCATACACGGCATGCATCAAAAAAATAACGGCAACTAGTAATTGCATCATATACGATAATTTCATTTCCTTCATAATGGTTGCTTCAGTACCAAATTTAATCGAGCGAGCAATCCCACCACTACGAGCATCAGTAAAATTTGTCGCCTGAACCACAATCTCAATTATGCCATTTTCATCTGCCGTAAATGTTGTTGAATAAGGCAAATTTTTCGCTACATAGTCATCCTTTGTTTTTCCCACCTGCCCAGATTTAGCCAACAATCGTCCATTGACATATACTTCTGAAGAGCTGCGCACACTTGGTACACGAATACTATAATTATAGTTTTTTTCCGAATCAACATGCACACGCAAACGATAGCTTCCAAATCCATAGGGAGTTGACTTCTTGTCATCCAGATCTCTATTCCATCTCCCTGGTACCTGAATAAACTGTTGCGAGTTCTTGCTAACATTCAATGATTGCTCATCATCCATCAATAGTTCGGACGGATAAAACTCCCATTCCCCATCTAGCAAAAGGATTCCATCCTCTTCCCCATGCCAATCACGTAAATCCAATTGACCCTTTTTAATCGTCGAGTGCTGCTGATCATGAAATGAGTCCGTCCATAACATTCGTGCACCTACTAGAAGAATGATAAAAAGTACAAGCGATAATAAAATATATCTATTTTTCATGGGCAAATTTGGCAAAGCGCTTGCCAAACAGACCCCCTCTCTATAACAGCATATATCTATTTTTACATATACAACGATTAATTTCATATTTATTTTAACAGGTTCTAAATGAAGCGGTATTAAAAGATATTTCTCCAAATACTGATAGAAAAGGTCCTACAAAATCTCATAATTTGTATTTCCGTATACTCTATATGATCTTGAAGCTCCTCATTTAGAGAAGAGCATTCTTCATCGCTTTAACGCAGTACCCTTGTGGGGGCCTGTCCCCAACAGTTGTCCCCAACAGTTGTCCCCAACAGTTTCTCATAAACTTACGCTCCAATGTCCTTTCATATCCATTTTCCGTATATAGTAGGACGTTCTACTGCTTTATCTGTATTGACTGAGCGATTTAAGCTGAGCCGATTTCCTTGAAAATGACAAACAACCGTATCTGTAAAGGGAGTTTCTACAAAACACCATGTCAGTTCTAATTCATGTTGATTCCTCCATCCTGCTCTGGCACTGACCTTTAATTGATCAGGTTGATAGTGATGATGAAGGTTATGCCCGGTCATCGTGGTCGTTCCATCTAGCCATGTTTGATACCCACACAAAATTTCATGTTCTCCCTGATCATCCTTCAACCTAAATTGGCAAAAATCTGCTCCAAATACAAAAACGATCTCTTCTACATGATCCAGATTTTCATCCATTCTAAAAATCTTCCCAGACACGTTAGAAGATATCGGAGAAGTGCTTATTGGATAAGATGGAATCGGTAAAATCCGATGACTCATTTTAGTTATTAGAGATTTATGTCCTTGCTCATTTATCTGTAGGGGCTGATTTCTTATTGCTGGGAATAGATTTTCCCATACCTGATCCAATATTTTCCCGGCATTATCACATCCACTTGTAATGGCTATCACTGTATCCTGGGCAGGCATCACAATACATAGCTGACCAAATTTTCCATCCGCCCGATACGCATCATGCCGGCAACGCCAAAATTGATAACCGTAACTTTGTTGATCCTCTAAAGAATCTCCGGTTGTAATCTGACATGCCGTTGCTTCTTCTACCCAAGCAGCAGGTAACAACTGCTTTCCCTTCCATGAGCCCTTCTGCAGTATAAACTGACCAAATTTCGCTATATCTTCTGTCTTAAGGCTTAATCCGCCTCCACCTGTCGTATTCCCTTCTGGAGAGGTATCCCAACTTGGTTTCATAATACCTAAAGGATCAAATAATCTTGGCTGAAGATAATCAGCCATCTTCAGTCCTGTCGCCTGTTGTATGATGGCTGATACCATATGAGAGGCAAGCGAATTATATTGAAAGTGGATGCCTGGTTCATGTTCGACAGCTAACTGAAAAAAGTGCTCTACCCAACTTCCTTGCAGCTGACGTAATTCTCCACCCATCGTTGGCTTCGTGTGCCCAACACTCATGGTTAGCAGGTCTTTCACTCTTATTTCCCTAAATTTACTTTTGGCTCGTTTCTTCATTCCTGGAAAAAAGGAACGCACCTCTTCTTCTAGCGATACCAATCCTTCCGAAATAGCAAACCCCATCGCCAATGCCGTAAAACTCTTCGTCATTGAAAAAAGCATATGCTTATAATCGGGTTTATATGGGGTCCACCATCCCTCCGCAATCACAGAACC
Organism: Bacillus sp. J14TS2; assembly: GCF_018333015.1. Taxonomy (NCBI): domain Bacteria; kingdom Bacillati; phylum Bacillota; class Bacilli; order Caryophanales; family Bacillaceae; genus Bacillus; species Bacillus sp. J14TS2. The sequence goes on from NZ_BORE01000005.1 coordinate 72,605, forward strand.
GTGACGGGCCATCATAAAACTATGAAGTTCGATCTTTTCTTCCTCGATTCGCTCCAAAAAACGAGAAATTGTGATAGAATCAACCCCCTTCTCTTCCGGAGTACTTCGAAGCAGCGCCATTTCTACATGCATTTTTACATCCTCTCCTTATTTATCCATTGGAAATTCTATTTTAATCCACCTTAGGTTAAACCGTTAAGTGAACAACCCCTCCTTGATCGTTCACAAGTATCTCTGTTTCCGATGTGAACTTCTCTCCAACCTTCTTTTTCATGATCGTCACCTCTCCACACTTATACGTTATGTATAGTATACCAAACATATATTCTCTACAACAAGTATAAATAGAAAGAAAATAAAAAAAATTCTGTTTACAATGACCCATCCTCCTCCCTGTTCGCTTAGCTCCCTGAGGAAGAGGACTTCTTTCGGCGGGCTGTTAAAATCGCAAATATGGAATTCGCAAAAAGTCCCAGAAGTCTAATTGACCACTGGAACTTCCTTCAGCAATTAACCTCTAAGGATTCGGGATTTCGAAACCTTCCTTACCCCTTAATACCAGTTAAAGCAACTCCTTCAATAATATGTTTTTGAGCGATAATATAAATAATTAAGACTGGAATTACGGAGATTGTTGAGCCCGCCATCATTAATGCCCAGTCTGTTGCATAAAGACCTTTAAAATAGTTGAGAAGCAACGGCACGGTAAATAACTCTGGTGTGCTTAAATAAATCAATGGCTGTAGAAAATTGTTCCACGAGCCCAAAAATAAGAAAATCCCAACTGCAGCTAGTGCCGGCCTAACTAGCGGTAAAACAATTTTCCAATAAATTTTGATTGGATTAGCTCCATCCATGATAGCTGCTTCCTCTAACTCATTTGGAATTCCCATAATAAATTGCCTTAGTAAAAATACCGCAAATGCATTGAATAATGCGCCCGGCACAATAATGGATAAATGTGTATCCAACCAACCAATTTTATCCATAATCATATAAAGAGGAATCATCGTAACTTGGTTGGGAACCATCATGGTTGCCAAAAAGAAGATAAATAGGAAATTCGATCCTCGAAATTTAATTTTTGCAAACGCATAGGCAGCCATCGATGCTGTTAATAATGAAACACCAACAACGAGAAAAGTAATATAGAAACTGTTCCAATAAGCCCTCCCGAATGGCATCGCTTGTAAGGAGTCTGGATAATTTGACCAAACAAATGGGTTAGGAATAACCTCCGGAGGAATGATAAAAATCTGTGAAATATCTTTCAAGGAACTGCTGATTGACCACAAAAAAGGGAAAATCATAATTAATGATCCACATATTACCAAAAAGTGGATGATTAATGTAAATAGGTTCATTTTCTTCCTACTTCTTTTAAGTATTGGATTTTTGACTTCAACTGTATTAGCTTTCATAATGGACCCACCTTTTCGATGCACCAAACTGAATAAGTGTGAAAATCAAAATAATGACAAACAGGATCATTGCAACAGCCGAGCTTTCGCCCATTCGGAAGTTAACAAATGCGGTTTCGTATATGTGGTATACAAGGGTATAACTAGCTTTTGCGGGACCTCCACTTGTCATAACGAAAGCCTGATCGAATACCTGAAATGAACTAATGATCGCCATGATAGAGACGAAAAAAGTTGTTGGTGATATCAATGGCAATGTAATATGACGAAATTGCTGCCACTTAGATGCCCCATCGATTTGGGCAGCTTCATAATAACTTTTGGATACCCCCTGGAGGCCAGCCAAGAAAATCACCATATTATATCCCACTTGCCACCAAATGCTTAACATCGCAATCGAAATCATCACCCATTTCGTATCAGTCAACCATTGTGGACCTTGAATCCCAATCACCTCTAACACTTGGTTTAAAATGCCAAAGTCACCGTTTAAAATCCACATCCAAATGACTCCAACAGAGACAGAACTTGTCACAACAGGCATGAAAAAAAAGACCCGATATAACTCTTTTCCTTTAATATTATTTAGTGTTATAGCTAATAACAGGGAAATCGCAATTCCTATAGGAACATATAAAATTGTATACAAAGCTGTATTCCATATAGCCTTCCAAAACACTCTATTCTGAAATTGACTGATAAAGTTGCTGAAGCCAACAAAGTTTTTTGTTCCAAATCCATCCCAGTCTGTAAAACTGAGGACAAAAGCGAAAACAAGCGGAACTACGGAAAAAGCCAAAAGACCTATTAATTGCGGGGTTAAAAAGAAATAGCCCCAAAACGTGTTATTTTTTCTCATGTTCTCTAATCCCTCCAAAAGAACAAAATCTGCTTTATCCATGATCTCCATCAAAAATAAGAGAGAAATATCATCTCCCCTATTTATGACCGTTCCTTCATCTAGTTCTCTTGCTTATGTTTCTCTACTATTTCTTTTACTTTCTTGGAAACTTGTTTCATCGTTTTTTCCGAATCTTGTTTGCCAAGATACATAAGGTCCATGATGTCGGTTACTTCTTTGCCTAGACCGGGAATTCGAGTTTGCTGATCTTCAATTCTCCCAATATCGCGTGCATCGATAAGGTATTCAGGGTGATCTGGAGTTTTCGCTTCCTGGACTAGCTCATCAATTCCAGTTACGGATGGGATCGCATTTCCATTCTCCGTCTGGCGCACCTTTTGTCCCTCCTCCGAAGTGTAAAAGGACATAAATTTCATAGCTTCTTCTAGATGTTTTGATTCTTTGTTCACAGCCATGAATGCTACACCAATAGAAGTAGGTTCCATTTTATTTTCGGTATTAGTGGGCCAAGGAATGTAGTCAAATTCCAATGATTTATTTTCACTAAACATTGGTGTGAGCCATCTCCCTGCATTGATAAATCCAACTTGATTTGACATGAACATGGCATCAGCACCCTGCCCTTTTGGTAAAGAACCAGCATAGATAGCCTGATCATTTTGGATTAACCTTTCAAGATATGTGAAAACTTCTTGTGCTTTCTCGTTTTCTTCTAAAATATACTGCCCATTATCATCATAAAGTTGTCCACCATTGGACCATACCCAAGAAAAGAAAACCTCATTATTATTGTCTACTACAAAGCCCTTTTTACCATCATCCCTAATTTTACCTGTTATTTCTTCGAAGGTGTCCCAATTCCAATTCCCTTCCTCGTATAAGTCTTGTGGTGTCTTTTCTATACCAGCATCTTCAAGAATTTTTTTGTTGTAATACATTAGGTATGGGTTTGCATCAACACTTACGCCATATATTTTTCCATCTAGTTCCGCCGGCCCCCACATTCCTTCTGAGAACTCCTCCGGTTTCACAAAACTTGAGGAACTATCAAGGAAATCTGTTAAATCTGCAATAACTCCTGTTGAGATCAATTTTGAGATCGTTTCACTTCCAGCATAAAAAACATCGTTTCCTTGACCACCCGACAATTGAGTTAACAGTTTTTGTTCATAATTGTCACTTGGAACAGGGATTAATTTCACTTTTATATTTGGATTTTGCTTTTCATATTCATCTAAAGCCCTTTGATACACCTTAATTTCTGCTGGATTTCCCCATGCAGACATAGTCAATTCAATTTTCTTTTCGTCATTAGAAGCTGATCCTGAGTTTGAGCCAGAACTACTACACCCAGTGACAAGCAGCACAATCACGAGTAGAAATGCAGCGAATTGCGATTTCCTTTTCAATAAGACGCCCCCTATGTTAATAATTGAATATCATTTTTTAAATAAAATGTCCTAGCAGTAAGTTTTCATTGTTGACATATAACAACAGTATCGATAGTTATTTCCTCTTTCCATCAGAAAAATCTACTTTACCGTCTCCCCCCTTATCTTTCCCGCTAGAACATTTAGGCAGCTATCTTTCTCACATATGAATGAGTGAACGAACTCTTCCAAAGCTTATTCCTCTTCCTTTGTATACTGAGAGTTCGTTCAATCATTATATATATATGGATGAAAAATATAGAAAAGAACATAAGACACCCAAACTCTTCTAGCTCATAATAAAACGAGAGGCCAATTCCCTAGATTTCTCCGGCGTTCCTCGAATTTTAATTTCTCCCATTCCTCCAACTGTTTAACTTCAACAAAATGTTTAGCATAAAAGAACTACTTCATCGCAAATCTTACTCATATATAGCTTTGAAGTGGCAGTTTATTACCATCTTTCCTTTACCACGCTATCACTGTACCCTACTGGGGGACTGTCCCCGAAGTGGTCAAATATCCTTTGGTATGGTAGTATTATTGCAACTAACATGTTACCGGTTACATATTAAGTGAGGGTTGTTTTATTGTTTAAATATGGATAAAGACTTATTTGTAAAGGGGGAAATTTTATTGGCTACGATAAGAGATGTGGCAAGGTTGGCTAATGTATCTGTAGCAACTGTTTCAAGGGTAATTAATCAGAATGGTTATGTGCATAAGGATACGGAATCGAAAGTAAGAAAGAGTATGGAGTTGTTAAATTATAAACCTAATTCTGTTGCAAGGGCTTTAGCTAATAAACGGACGGAGAGTTTGGCGTTAATTGTTCCTGATATAACGAATCCTTTCTTTCCTGAGTTAGCAAAAGCAATCGAAGATACCGCTAGAGGTTTTGGTTATAGTCTAATTCTCACTAGTCCGGAATTTAATGCTAATTCTAATAATAACTACCTGGAAAATCTCATTAATCGTTATATTGACGGCATCATCTGTTCATCTAGTGAAATTCCAGAAGCGGATATAACCCAATTACAAAAGGTAGGAATACCAATCGTTGCACTTGATAGAGCTGTGAATTCCAAAGGGATAACTTCTATAAGTGTGAATAATTATGATGGAGGAAGGAAGGCGACACAACACCTGCTATCCATAGGCTGCAAAAAAATTGCCCATATAAGTGGTCCACTCCATGTTAATACTTCACTTGCAAGGTATAGAGGGTATGTCGATACACTAGACAGTACCCGATTATTTGATCCATCTCTTATAAGGGAGGGAGACTTTACAATTGAAAGTGGAATTAATAATACATACGCATTATTAGAAAAACATCCAGATATAGATGGTATCTTTACTGCTAATGATTTAATGGCTGTCGGTGCGCTTAAGGCTTTAATTCGTCTTAAAAAAAGGATTCCCGAGGATATTGCCTTAATTGGGTTTGATGGGATCACTCTCGGCACTGCGGTTGAACCTGAAATAAGCACTATCGCTCAATCAATCTATGATATTGGCTCGTTAGCTGTTAAAAAACTTATTAGCCAAATTAACAATAAACAGGATACCGAGGAATTATCCCAAGAGTTGGAAGTACAACTTGTGCAAAGAGCTACAACATTAAGAAAGTCATAAGAACAAAAGAGCAAGGCGCCCGCCTATCGGTGACAAGCAAATGTTCTGAGACAAAGAAAGGCGTTCTTTGCCCCAGGTTATTTGCTAAAAACACGAAAAAGGCAACTCATTATCCATTTTGGGAATGGTTGCCTTTGCCTTTTCCTACATTTTAACGCTTGATTCTTTGGCCAGCTTTGTAAACAAGTCTTTAAAGATCACATCACGATTTACATGATGGGCATATCTTATAAAATGTCGGGATGAATCAAAACTCCATGTTACTTGGTCAGTCAATATAGGACTGTGAACGATCTGAGTAAGCACAGCCTCTTCACTATTAAGAAGATAAGCGATTGCTGAAATATCCCAAATCACTTTTGAATAAGCATAATGATCCTGATGGTATTCTGCAAATCTTTTAGCTAAGAAATCGCCAATTTCTCCTTTGCCTACAACAAACTTTTCAATCTCTGAAAGGGTTGTAAGTAAATGGGATGTAACACCCATACAAGGGATAAGTACTAGTGGAACTCCACAGTCAAATAGTATCTGTGTAGCTAAGACATCCTGTTTCAAATTAAATTCTTTCGCATCTGACCAGTGAAACGCATGACCTCCCAACCATACAACCACAATCTTATCAATAATTTCTGGCTCAATTAATATTGCTGAGACCACATTGGTAATCGCTCCTATCGCTACTACATACAAGGGCTCGTCTTCTGTTGCTGACATGGCGCGTTCCACTATATCTAAAGCTGCCTCACTACGATATGGGTCATTTTTAGATTCTAGAAACCCCCTAGACCCTTTATAGACAAAGCCTTCTGAGACTACATTTATACGCTTGAGTATTCTTAAAATCTCATCATAACTTTTCTCCATTCCATTTTCAGGTCCTGATGAGCGATTATTATGGAATGGCGCTGCATAAATCGCCTCCACATTCAATTTATCTTGTGATTGAAGTGCATACACAATAGCAAACTGATCATCGATTTCATTAAATGTATCTGTATCTAGAACCATACGAACTTTTGAATGCGGATCAGGAGGGGTTAATTTTTTTAATAAAATGTCTTCACTCATTTTTGGAAAACTCATTTTCACACTCTCCTTTAATGAATAAATTATTATGAGTCTCATAGTTAGATTGTAAAAGCTTGCTGATTTCTTCATGACCAGGGATTGATAATTGTGCACCCTTCTTCATAATAGCTATCGCGGCGGCAGCAGTGGCAAACTTCAATGCATCCTTTATAGTCTTATTTGCTGCAATTTGTGCTGTAAAGGCTCCAATGAAAGTGTCTCCTGCAGCGGTTGTGTCTTCCACCTTAACTTTAAACGGCTGTGTATAAATTCGCTCCCCACTTTCATTAAAATAAATGGACCCTTTAACACCAAGTGTTAAAATCACCTCCTTAACTCCAATGTTTATTAATTCCTTGATTGCTTCTTGTGCATCGCGTAAATTATGGATACCTATCCCGGTCAAAAACTCAGCTTCATTTTCATTTAATATAAGCACATCAATTTTCGACAAAATTTCTTTTTCGATATTACTAGCTGGAGCTGGATTAAAAATGATTTTTATTCCTTTTTCATGCGCCTTATCTATTGCATATCTTGATGTGCTCCAAGGAATTTCGTTTTGTAGCAGGAGTATATCAGATTGATTAATAATAGACAGAAGTCTCGTTACATCTTCAATGGATAGCTCTGCATTCGCCCCCTCGGATAATACTATATTGTTATCTCCTTGTGCATTAACTGTTATAAACGCCAAGCCGGAATTAGTATTTTTATGGAGCAGATGTTTTGTCGGCAAACCCATTTCAGCAAAATTCTCCATCAGTTTTTTTGCAAATATATCGTTACCAACTGCCCCTATGAAGGTGATATTTCCTCCAGCCAAGTAAGTTGCGACAGCTTGGTTTGCCCCTTTTCCGCCGCAATAATAATCAGTCCCCCATCCCTTCACCGTTTCTCCTGTAATGGGATGTTTTTCTACCAGGGTAACGATGTCCATATTTATACTTCCTAAAACAGTTACATTCTTCAAAAATAATCCTCCTTGATTTATGAAAATGGTTATTCTTTTGCTCCTGTATTTGAAATCCCCTGAACAAAATACTTTTGCATTGGTAAAATGAGCAACACGGGGACAATTATACCTAAAACAGAAGCAGCGAACATTTCATTCCAAAATGTTGCATGTTCAGTAACAAAATCCCCCATTGCCACCTGAAGAACTTTATACTTTTTTGATTGTGTAACGATTAAAGGCCACATAAAGGATTCCCAAGAAAAAATAAAGACTAGTAAACTTGCACTCACAGTAACCGGCTTACAGAGAGGCATGACAATCTTCCAATAAATTTTCCACCATGAGGCACCATCAATTTTTGCTGCCTCTATTAAGGAATCTGGGATATCAGTAAAAAATTGCCGATATAAGAAAATAACGATCCCATTTGCAATACCGGGTACAATAAGTCCATAATATGAATCGAGCCAGCTGAGACCATCTACAATGTTATATAAAGGGATTGCGATAACCTCGAATGGAATCATAAAAGTTAATAAAACTAACAAAAACAATACAGTTTTTCCTTTGAATTCAAATTTCGCAAAAGCAAACGCCGCCATTGAATTAATATACACAGCAAAGACCACAGTAACAATTGATACAAAGAATGTGTTGAGGAAAACTCTCCCGAAACCCCTTTCAGTAAATAGATTCATATAAGCGTCAAAAGTAATTTCAGTGGGGATAAACGTTTTCCAAGATATAGGAGAGACATACCTAAAAATATCCTCCAATGGACGAAAAGAAGAAACTACAGCAAATAGTATAGGAAACAAGACAATAGCGGCCAAGAGAATATGAAGCAGATACAGTAAAACCGTAGTTATTTTCTCAATTCTTTTGTTTGGTTTTATTCTAGAAATATTCGTTTGTTGGAACTGTTTTCTTTGCGGGACAATACGACTATTCCCCATCTTTCTGAGCCTCCTTTATTGTTAATGTTTAGCTTTTAAAAATTTAAACTCAATCGCAATTACGACAAGTAATATTAAAAGAATGATAATATTTATAGCTGAGGCTCTTCCCATATCGGAATAAACAAATGCGCTATTATAACTTTCATTCATAAGCACATTCGTACTATTTTTTGGTCCTCCATTTGTTAATATGTACATTGGTGCAAATAGTAAGAAGTTTGCTACAGTATCCGCCACCGCAACAAAAGCTAATGGCCGCTTCATCATTTGAAAAGTTATATTTATAAATTGTTGCCACTTACCTGCACCGTCAATTGCCGCTGCCTCATACAAATTTTTTGGTACTTCTTGTAACCCTGCTAGAAGAAAAATGGCCCAGTATCCAACTCCCTTCCAAGTTGCAATCATAATGATAATCCACATTGCCTGGTCACTACTGCCCAAAAAGGGTTGAGGCTCGAATCCTAATGCAACTAGGATCGTGTTAAAAATTCCTTGCTCAGGATTAAGCATGACATTCCACATAATTAATGCGATTGGCATAGAGACTGCGATTGGAATAAAATGGATAGCCCTGAAAATTCCTATGCCCTTCATTTGGCGGTTTAAAAAAATAGCGAGTAAAAACGCCAATATAATCTGAAGCGGGTTAATAAATACGTTTAAATACAACGTAACTTTGACAGAGTTCCAGAAAACGGGGTCCTCAAATAACATGAGATAATTATCAAAGCCTGCGAATATCTTTTCACCAGCTAAAAAGCTGGGAATAAATAAACTTTCCTTTAGACTGTCAAAGATTGGGTATATTTTAAAAACCAAAATTAGAACTAAAGCCGGGATTAAAAACAAATAAGGCACGAATCTTTCCTTTATCATTTTTTCACATCCTTACAAAAAAGGTAGGATGAAGCTGGGACATAATTATTTTCACTATAGAAAAACCAAAACGACTAGGTTGCAATACCTCCGCACTGGAAATATACATTGCTTTCTGCAGGCGACTGACAGGTAATGCATTATTCGTCAATGACGTTTAGCGTTTTAATTATGTCTCAGCCTCTTTTAACAGCTATTTTCCATTGACTACTGATTCATATTTCTTTAATTGTCTATCAATCTGTTGAACTGCATCATCAAGGGACTCTTTCGGGTCAGATCCGTTCTTAATATCTTCATATGCTTTGTTTACTAATGATTCCCATTCTAGATATCCAGGAGTGATCGGCCGTGGTACTGCTGTATTTTCTGCTTCATAAGCGGCTAAACGATTAATATTAGCTGGAAATTCCTCGTAATCCGCCGATTCTTTTATCTCTTGTAAAATACCTAAATGAGCAGGTAAAACTCCTCTCTCTTCAAACCACAAATCAGCGCCTTCCCCAATAGTTAAAAATTCAACGAATTTCGCTGCAGCTTCTTTTTTCTTAGAAAACTGAGAAATTCCAATATGCCAGCTTCCGGTCGGAGTTACAACCTCACCACCTTCAAAATAAGGATGCGGTGCGAAGCCATATTCAATATCTGATTCCTTGAGGTTATCTACTTCCCATGGACCACTAATAAACATGGCAGTTTTTCCAGTTGCAAAATATTCTGCTGATTGTTCAACAGGTATTTTTGGACTGACTTTCCATGTATTAAAAAGGTCATAATAAAATTGTGCTGCCTCAATCGACTTGGCGGAATTAGTATAGCCTGTAGAGACAATCCCACTCTCATCTAATTGGTCCGCACCTAGGCTTTGCGGAAGTGGTAAAATCTGATATGGTCGGCTTATTTGGTCAAAACCTATCCCGAAAATATCTGTTTGCCCATCCCCATTAAGATCGTAAGTTAACTTCTGGGCCGCTTCTACAACTTGTTCCCAGGTCCATCTCTTTTCGACATCGTTGGGCGGTGGTGTCACTCCTTTTTCTTCAAAAATTTCTTTATTGTAGTATAGAACTTGACTTGAAGTATTTATTGGAGGTGCCATTAGCTGATCTTGATAAGAGGAGGCCTCAATTGCTGAATCAACCCAATTACTCTTTGCATCCTCACTGATAAGATCATCGAGTGGTGCTAAATATCCCTTAACAGCGTAACTGGCAACTAACGGAACATCCACGTCAAGTAAATCTACATCTGTTGACTTTGCTCCCATTTTCACCTCGAGAGTTTCAAATAATTGTCTAAAAGGATATACCTCATTTTTAATTTTTATATCTGGATTTTTCTCCTCAAATGCTTTAATAACCCGATTCATACTTTCCTCATTTTGTGTTGAAACATAGACTAGTTCAACAGGTCCTTCCTTATTACCATCAGTATTTGTTGAAGAAGAACTATCACGATTTGATTCCGAAGAACACCCGACAATGAATGTGCTAATGACAGCTAAAAATATCAGGTTGAGAAATATTTTTTTCATTTAAAATCCTCCTTGTATATTCTTCTCATTTTATTTAGAGCTCAATTGTTTAACTTTCCAGAAATGTGTTAGCGGTTACACATTTGTTACAAAATCATCCAATTGCACGAGAGCAAATAAGCTTCCGAATTCTTTGTCCTAAATTTTCATTACATACTATGTTTAGATTTTTTCAATTACCTAGGTGGGATGTTGGATATGTATAATCTGGTAATTTATTGGGAGGTTCTTCTTGGTCATAATCTCTTACAACCTATAGAAATGGAGTTAAACTATTTTAATACGTTGATACATCTCGATGTTCAATACCGATTGAAGACAAGCTGGAAAAGTTCTTTTTTTCAAATCACCCCTCTATTCATGTAACCGATTACACAGATTATAGCACATGGATTTTTTTCAATCAACACTCTTTTCTAATTTATTAGTTTATTCAGTTAGCGTATTCTCCTTTGCAATTTGTTTATATTTTTAATTTCCGGCAAAATTAATATGGATTGATATAACAAGGTAAGGTTTCTGTGTGGTTCTTCCATCCCCCACCTCGAAAGCCTTGAGGTGGGGGATAACAGTCTGTTAATGCGGGATAAATGAGATTGTCTACAATTGGTTAAACTTTTAATGCGAACGAAGCCAATCATATATTGGTTGCAAATGATGACGAAAATGGTCAAATGGATTGAACCCAAAATCCACCCATAATGGTTGACCATTTGTAAACTTGTAGTATGTAGGATCGTTTAACTCTTCTAAACTCATGTTTTTAATTAAGTTTCAACCATTTGATGAGTTTTTCAAAATCATCCACAACTGCTTCCCATGGGAGATCCTTTAAGTTCATCAGCATTCATCTGATCGATTTGGCTCCAGTTATAGCCTGGTTCTGATGTAATTGACACCTCTCCCTTTCCTCAATCCAACTGATTAATCTTTTTTCCAAAGCACCAAGGTGAGAGACAATGTCTTTTATGGACCATAATCCGATCCCCCTGCCTTGTTCCCTCTTATTTGATGAAATGATATTTTTCCTTCAATATAAATATATTGCATAGGAAGTATGTGACTCACATACTCTTTGTAAAATGGATGATTAAAAGCAGCTCCTGAAAATCGCGATATATCTTTAACGCTTTATCAGAGCGGGGGCCTGTCCCCGTATGTTATACTTAAATTTACCGTTATAATGAAGGAGTGGATGCAATTGGTAAAGAGTTTACCTGCGCGCGCAGAGGTGAAGGTGGAGGAGACTTGGAATTTAGTGGATTTGTTTGAGGGTGAGGAGGCATATGAACGAGCGGTAGTGGCTGTAGTAAAGGAAGCGGATACATTTACTAGCGCTTATAAGGGAACTATTCGAGATGCGGGTTCTGCCATTAAGGCATTGGAGACTTATCAAGGGTTACAAGAGCAGTTAATTCCTATTAGGACTTATGCTTCCTTGTCAGTGAGCGAGGATCAAACAAATGATCAAGCGCAAATGCGCAGTGGTAAGTTTAGTTCGTTGGCAGCTAAGATTGCAAGTCAAACATCGTTTGTTATGAGTGAATTATCGGAGCTGTCTACTGAGACATTGCAGCAAGCAAGTCAACAATCTGAGGACTTCTCTACCTTATTGGAAAAAACGATTAAAGAAAAGCCGTACCAACTTGAGCCAGAGGTTGAGAAAACTCTAGCGGCATTTTCTTCTACCTTCCAAGCACCTTATAGTCTATACAATACAACAAAATTAGTAGATATGCAGTTTCCAGATTTCAATGTGGAAGGCCAGAACTATCCACTCAGTTATGGGTCATTCGAAGGAAGCTGGGAATCAGAACCTGATACCGCCAAAAGGCGTGGCGCTTTTGATGCCTTTTCTGCTAAATTGCGAGACTATCAACATACAACAGCCAAGACATACGATATGCACTTGCAAGCGGAAAAGACAACCTCTGACCTTAGAGGCTACAATTCTGTAATCGATTATTTATTGATGAGACAAGATGTCGATCGCTCAATGTACAATCGTCAAATTGATGTGATTATGGATGAATTGTCCCCTCATATGAGAAGATATGCAAAGCTTTTACAAAAAATATATCAATTGGATCAAATGACATTTGCTGACTTAAAAATCCCTGTTGATCCAACTTATGAACCAACTGTCACGATCGAAAAATCGAAAGAGTATATAGACGACGCACTTGCCATTATGGGGGAAGATTACATCCATATGGTTAACCGAGCCTATTCAGAACGCTGGATTGATTTCGCCCAAAACACTGGAAAATCAACCGGTGCATTCTGTTCCAGTCCTTATGGGAGCCATCCCTATATCCTGATTTCCTGGACTGGAAGCATGGAGGATGTATTTGTCCTCGCTCATGAACTAGGTCATGCAGGACATTTTTATAATGCACACCAACACCAAAATGCATTTACCGCTAGACCATCTATGTATTTTATTGAAGCACCTTCTACTATGAACGAGATGTTGATGGCAAATCATCTACTGGCAAACTCAGATGATCCCCGCTTTAAACGGTGGGTACTATCTTCGATTATTTCACGAACTTATTATCATAATTTCGTGACACATCTTCTCGAAGCAGCCTATCAACGAAAGGTGTATGATTTAATTGACGAAGGCGGAAATGTGAATGCAACGATCTTAAATGATTTAAAACGAGGTGTTCTAGAAGAATTTTGGGGTGACACGGTTGTTATCAACAAAGGAGCCGAGTTAACTTGGATGCGTCAGCCCCATTATTACATGGGTTTATACCCTTACACATACAGCGCTGGTTTGACCATATCCACGGAAATGGCAAAGCGTGTACTAAATGAGGGAAAACCGGCAGTCAATGATTGGCTCTCCGTTCTCCAAGCCGGTGGCTCCAAAAATCCAGCAGAACTTGCTAAAATGGCCGGGATCGACATTACGACGACCAAGCCTCTAAGCGATACCATTGCTTATATCGGAAAATTGATTGACCAGATTGAGCAACTTACAGAAGAAATCGGCTGATTTAACTCTTACATTATAAAGCAGAAAATCAATGGGGGCTTCATCTCACATTGACTCTCTGCTTTATTTTGAAGCCTTTGTGACCTGCAGCCTGCAGGCCTGAATCAATCGGATATTTACTGGCAGTTGTCCCCCCACTTACCATTCTCGTTTTCGCCTTGAATTCTTGAAGTTGGTTGCTCCCTATGACTCCAACCTTTTTCAACTGTTCACGTCAGGCCCAAAAGTAAGATTATTCTATAATATCTTTTGCCGGTGAATCCTTTTTCAGTCTAAAATCATATTTCTGTTCATCTTCATATTTCGGATCTATATAACTAGATTTCTTATCACTTTTCGAAGCTTTTTTGAATTCAGGAAAAGATGTGTATTCTTCCTCTTTCCACACCCAGATAGCCGTTTTTCCTTTTTCTTTATGGAATACATTCTCTTGTAGTTTGTTTGCTTGATTGGTTGTAAAATAGTTGACGATCAACAAGCTAGATGGTCCTGCCGTCAAGATATTTCTTTCGATTACATTATTTTTTGTATCATATTGTAATAAAAGCTGGCCCCCGTCCAGGCCCTTCGTGTCATTTCGATAAAGGATATTTTGAGAGATTGTAGAATGGATCGTCCCTCCCCGTTTCTCGTCATACCCGCCGATTGATATTCCCGTGTAAAAATTGTTATAAATAAGATTGTCTCTAATATTAATATGATCAGCATATTTTCCTGCATGTTCAGAAGTTGCTTCAATTCCGATATCGCAGTTATAGATCGTATTCTTTTCGATGATTATATTTTTCCCGCCATCTATGTAAATCCCGCCAGCAGAATAATCCTTCCCATAGGCTGGGTTTCCATATGAGGATATTTCATAAACTTGATTATTTTTTACAACTCCATTTCTCACATAGTCGTTTTTCTTATTTGTAGATATACCTTCATATCCAATTAGATCAATCCCAATATTATCGTTATGACGAACAAGGTTATTTTCCAGCTTAAACCCATCAATATTTCCATTAAGGACAAGGGCTTCACTAAAACCAAGTTGCAAATTTCCCACAATATTATTCAGAATATTTATGTCTTTCATTGGTCCAGTTCCATATACAGCGATCCCATGACCATTTCCATCATCTGCATGCGTTTTAATCCGCTGGACATGATTATTTTCTAATGTAATATGACTGCTAGAGCCCGTTACGTAAATCCCCATTACCGTTTCATCTGTTAGGTCAGTCGTTAAGTCCTGAATTGTTAACCCGCTAATCGTAATATAGTTTTTATTATTAATCGTAACTAAGGAAGTATCCCCTTCAACATCCTTTAGACTTTTTCCACTAAGGACCACTTTATCGTTTTTGTAGGCTTTAAAAGTAATTGGTTTCGCTTTTGTCCCACTATGCTTCACAACAAACTTTTCATGATAGATCCCTTTGCGAATGAAGACTGTCGTCCCCGCTTTAGCTTCTGCAGAGGCTTTTGCCAATGTGCGAAATGGCTTTGCTTTTGTGCCATCATATTGGTCACTTCCATTGACAGCCACATATATAAAATGATCTTGTCCGACCTTCGTATTATGGTAGATAAAAATACTCATGATCGTAACGGTTGCCAAGAGAATAAAAATTACTTTTCTCATTTCATCATCCCTTCTTGCTATCACTCATCATACACTGAAGTGAACGAAAAAACGATTCCTTATTTGGTATTCTCGAATAGTCTCATGAAATTAAGTATACTAGACTTCACATCTTTTTTATGAAATCTTTAAAGACTTACAATGAGGGTGAGGATACTAAATGAATCTACATAACTTCGAGAAGTCTATTAATCAGGTTATTATTGACAGAGGCTATGATTATTATTTGAATGGACATGTTACGGAAACATCATCCAATGGGATTGATGAATATCACTTTTTAGTTGAAGGTAGTGAAGATTATAACGTCATAGTAACGCTAGGATCAAATGATGATATCCTATTTTCACAATGTGATTGCCCCTTTGATTTTGGACCTATTTGCAAACATCAGGTAGCCGTCTATTTTGAATTGATAGATTCAACTAAGACTAATAGCAACGTTATGACCCATCAACCAAAATTAAAGGATGTATTAAACGATCTCTCCAAAGAGGAGTTAATCACGATTATTGAAGAAATAACCGAGGACGACTCGCTTATCACCAACAAGCTTATATTGAAATACGCCAATGGTAGAGAGACACAAGATACATCACAATGCCGGAGAGTTATTCAAGCGATTGTTAATAAATATACTGGTCGACAAGGGTTTATTCCGTATAAAGATACGGCTAACTTTGCTCATGAATTAGGAGTAGTTTTAGATAAGGCTGATGCTACTGATCAGATCTCTCTTTCCTTCGATATTGCCTCTCTAGTCTTGATTGAAGCAATGGAAGCTTTCCAATATGCCGATGATTCAGATGGGACAATCGGCGGTCTTGTTAATCAAGCTATCAATCAAATCGAGGAAATTGCCATATCTTGCAAGTTTGCAGACGTTGGACTTCAGAGAGAAATTTTTGATAATATCATTCATCTTAGTGAACATGCTGTGTTCAATGGATGGGATGATTTCAAGATTGATTTGCTTAATATAGGAATAGTGTTCGCTGATACGGAAGCATTACGCAACAAACTCACAGAAGTCATCAAAACGAATTTAAATGAAAAAACGGACGATGACCATAAAAAATACTTAAAAGAAGCGTTACTTACTATTCTACTTGATCTGGTTCAGAAATATGGCACGGCAGAAGAAGCAAACCAATTTTTACAAAGCCATCTTCACTACCCCTCGTTCAGAAAAAAATTGATTGAACAGTACTTGCAAAAGAATAAGTTCGAAAAGGCAATAGCACTCGCCATAGATGGAGAGAAACAGGATCAAAAGTATGCTGGATTGGTCCAAGATTGGAAAGAACTCCGCTACAAAGCATACAAAGGACTTTACTGGAAAGAAGAGCAGGAAAAATTGGCAAAAGAATTATTATTGGACGGAAATTTCGAATATTACTGGGAATTAAAAGATTTAACAAAAAAGGAGACAAACGAGTTTTACCTAGAATTAAAGAAGGAAATAAAAGAGATGAATGGCTGGCATATGAGCTTGCTCTATCAGCAACTCATTGAAGCTGAGAATGATTTTGAAGCGATCTTGGACTATGTGAAGGAACACCCAAGTAATATTGAGAAATACAAAAATATACTGAGCAGCAAATTTCCTGAACAGGTTATTGAAGTGTACGCACAATATATCGAAATGGAAGCGGAAATGGCATCCAACCGAAAAGCCTATCGAAGGATTTGTTATAAACTGAAAGACTATAAAAAAGTGGCAGGTGGCGAAAAACAGGAAGAGTTAAAAAATAAATTGCGTGCTCTTTATATAAGAAGACCAGCGTTCATCGATGAGCTCGGGGAAATCTAGATGGATTTCCCCCAGTTTCATTTTAATTTATTTCCAATCCATGCACTCATGAAGAGTGCGACGTCAGTGTAGCTAATCCAGCAACATATGAAAATCATATTTCAATCCACGCACTCATGAAGAGTGCGACTTTTTTGCAGTAATACAGAATACTGAAATTAACGTATTTCAATCCACGCACTCATGAAGAGTGCGACTCAAATATCCCGAGTCGATCAACTGGAAGACATTATTATTTCAATCCACGCACTCATGAAGAGTGCGACTACACCCAGCCAACAATAAAACGGCCATTAAGACATTTCAATCCACGCACTCATGAAGAGTGCGACAGCGTCCGTTTTCCAAGCTGATGCATCAATACTTTGCACAGTTGAAAGTGCGAACCTCCGTATGCAAGAGCAACTTTGTTTATATGTTCATTTTCCATATATCTGACAAATGCCTAATTCCCCTGCTAGATCAAGGAATGAGTTAATGATTTGGAAAGTGCGGATCTACTAGGTTTTTTATGTGCGCTTCAGGTTCGCACCATGATAAAAAAGATACTAGTAAATGGATTGCGATCCTTCTTTCAAAATACATTTTAAACTTTTAACAGTGTAGTTCATGAACCCTTGCTTCTATTTTTAAATTAAATCCATCATATCAAATCGCTCAATGTTAATGAACTATTTTATCTACTTTTTTATTCAGAAACTGAAGCAGGATATGGCGGTCTTAGCCATTTTTTCTTGGAATATGCGCTTTTTCTCCTTCACGTCCCACAAAAGGTTTGATACGGAATTTTGGATGGCTCCGGTAAAGTTGTGTATTTTTCTTGTTCAGGAGTATAGGCATATGGATCAGCAAGAACTTGAAGCAATTCCTCCATTACGTGGAGATCTCCTTCTTCCACTGCTGCATCTAAGGCCTCCTCAACCAAATGGTTACGCGGGATGATAGAGGGATTACTTTTTTTCATCAGAGCATGTGAATCTTCCTCTGATTCCGTCTGTTTCTCCCGGCGTGTTTTCCATTGTTCAAGCCATTTTGTAAACTTCGGATCCTTATATCCTGTAATCTTATCTATTTGATCAAGCGTTAATGCGCGAAAAGTATTCGTGAAGTCTGCTTGCTGTTCTTCCATCCATTTTAATAAACGTTCAACCAATTCTGCATCCTCTGGCTCTTCGTTAAATAACCCAAGTTTCTCTCGCATTCCTTGGAGCCATTGTTGTTCATATATTTTTGTAAAATGTGGCATTTCTTGTTGCGCAATTTCTATAGCCATTTCCTGATTTTCATGCAGTAATGGCAACAGACTTTCAGCAAACCGCGCAACATTCCACCCAGCCATATATGGCTGATTTCCATATGCGTAGCGTCCTTGTTGATCAATGGAACTGAAGACAGTAGCAGGGTCATATGTGTCCATAAATGCGCATGGACCATAATCAATCGTCTCTCCACTGATCGTCATATTGTCCGTGTTCATCACACCATGAATAAAGCCAACTAACTGCCATTTTGCAATTAAATGAGCTTGACGTTCCATGACCGCTCGAAGTAAGGAAAGATATGGCTGCTTTTCCTGCTGTAATTCAGGATAATGACGTTCCAGCGCATAATCAGCCAATGCCCGAAGCTCTTCTTCCCCTTGCAAATGAGCGGCATATTCAAATGTGCCCACACGCAAATGGCTTGACGCGACCCGCGTTAGAATTGCTCCTAGTAAGGGCGTTTCTCGATACACCGGTTCCCCTGTGACGACCACTGCTAAACTACGAGTAGTTGGAATGCCCAAAGCATGCATCGCCTCACTGATAAGGTATTCTCGCAGCATTGGTCCAAGAGCCGCTCGCCCGTCACCACCACGTGAATACGACGTGCGTCCTGCTCCCTTCAATTGAATATCCACTCGCTCTCCCTTTGGAGTGATCTGCTCCCCTAAAAGAACAGCACGGCCATCCCCTAACATCGTAAAATTCCCAAACTGATGCCCAGCATACGCCTGTGCAAGTGGTATAGCGCCTTCTGGGATTTCATTACCTCCGAAAACCGCTGTCCCATCCCCATCCATTAGAGCCTCTACCTGTAAACCAAGAGAATTGGCTAAAGAAGCATTAAAAAAAACTAAACCTGGATCTTCAACAGGAGTCGGCGTTTGCCTTGTATAAAAAGCCTCTGGCAGGCGGACATAGCTATTATCAAAATTCCATCCCACTGCTTGATTCATTGTATCCTTCCTTCCTGTTGGGGCCTGTCCCCTAGCTTGGTAACGCGTTAACAAATTGGGGGACAGGCCCCATAAAAGAGAGCACCTATGCTTCCGGCACAGGTGCTCATTACGAAATTATTTGTGGCGAAGGATCATGTGTTCACAGCACATGTGTTGCTTTACCTTCGTCTTACACAAATCAGCTCATCGCTTTATAAGTATAGCATTTTTTTCTGTAAAGGTCGATTCATCTATCTGCCATTTTAAGCGGAGTTGCGATCATTTATCTAAAATTTCTTTGATTCGTTTCAAATCCACTTTTGGTTCTCGTGTTTCTGTTAGGAGGCCATTCACTTCTTGTTGAACATCGGTAATTTGAGTATAGCAATAACCGCTGACATAAGGAGTATCCTTAATAGCTTGTGTTATGGCTTCGAACCGTTCAAAAAATCCTTCCTCATTCTTGACCTGGTTTCCATATCCCCAGCCTTCTTCATCAGTAAATGCAATTCCGCCATATTCACTAATAATAATTGGCTGCCCTTTATACTCATATCCTTTAGCAAATGCATACTTACCTTCATTAAAGGCAATATCTTTAAGAATTTTGTCTTTATCTGCGTAGCGGTCAAAAAAGCGTTTTCCGTATTCTTCATAATCATGTAAGGTAATAATGTCAGAAATAGTATGTTCCCAACCGTCATTCACAATCACTGGCCGCATTCTATCTATTGATTTTGTTAGGTGGTAAATGGCTTCTGTAAATTGCTGTTGTTGACAATCAGTGTAAATATTTTTAATTCCCCACGATTCATTAAAAGGTGTCCAAGTAATGATCGAAGGGTGATTATACTGCTGCTGCACAACCTCGGTCCACTCTTCGGTGAAATTTTGAACAGCCTCATCTGAAAACTCAAATGTCGCTGCCATTTCTGACCAAACTAGCAACCCTTTTTTATCAGCCCAATACAGATAGCGTTGGTCCTCTACCTTCATATGCTTTCTTACTCCGTTGAAGCCCATTTCGAACGTTTTCTCGATGTCCTCTATAATGGCTGCTTCAGAAGGAGGTGTTAGATGACTGTCTTTCCAATACCCTTGATCAAGCAATAGCTTTTGATAAATTGGAACATTATTCAAGAGTACATTCCCATCTTCAATTGAAATTTTCCTCATTCCAAAATAGGATTGTACACAATCGATAATCTTGTCACCTTGTAAAAGGGTGAACTCGACATCGTATAAATTGGGTGTATGCGGGTTCCAATGCATAATTCTCCAATGAAACGCCTCACTCGTAAGATCAATTTCTGCTGTATGTGTCGCCCTGTTCATTTGAAAACTATATTCCGCAATCTCTGTGTTTTCAAACGTAATCTTTGTTTTTAGCACTAATTCATCATCAAAGGAATTCTCTGCTAATTGATAGACAAACTTAACAGACTCCCTATCAATGTTTGGTGTAATTTTGACAGTTTCCAGATGCGTCTCATGCAAAAACTCTAACCAAACAGTTTGCCAAATTCCTGTTGTCTGAACATACCAACATGCGAAATTTTCTTCTACCCATCTCTGTTTTCCCCGTGGTTGGAAACAACTAAAGCTGTCCTCGCACTTTATCACAAGATTGAATTCCTCTTTTTCATTTATATGGCGTGTAATATCAAACGAAAACGCAATCTGTCCCCCCTTGTGGGAACCTACAAATTCTCCGTTTACCCATACCTTCGTAACATAATCAGCTGCTTGAAAACGCAAAATGACTTTCTTGCCCACCTGTTCCTGTGGAATGGTAACATGTCTTTGATACCAAATGTTTGGGCAAAATGCTTCTTCTCCTATTCCACTTGCCTCTGTTTCGTAGGTAAAAGGTACAATAATCTGTTGATCAAAGCTTTCAGAACGATACCATTGCTCTTTTTCTCCTATATTCTGCCTATCAAAGGCAAATTGCCATTGGCCGTTCAAATTCAACCAATGCTTTCTTTCAAATTGTGGACGTGGATATTCTTTTCTCGGAATCGTTTGATTAGTCATAAAGTATTTCCCTCCCTATTCTATTTTCTATCGGGCTTACGCTTTGTAAGAAAATTGTCTTTTATCAACTGTCTCTCGATGCCACTGATCGTTAATCTTTTTAACCTTGTCCGGATCACATTTATACTGACGATCATATGTTAATAATCCGTTTTGCTCTTGCTCTACATCTGTGAATTGAGTATAACAAAATCCCATAATGGCACTGGATTGGTAAATCGCATCAATTACCCGTTTATAATCTTCTAAAAAGTCCTCTTCATTTTTAGCTGACGTGTATCCCCAACCTTTACTTCCCTCTTTACTAAAACCAATTCCACCGAACTCTGTTAATAGGATGGGCTCACCCTTATGCTCAAAGTCATTACAATAAATCCGTCTTCTATTTTGTTCTGAGGCCAAAATTTCCTCTTTTGTTGATAATGACTTTACAAAATGTTGATATTTCTCTACTTCATCTTTATTCCCATGAACATAGCTATGGACTCCACAAATATCCGTTTCCGTCATTTCCCACCCATCATTAGAAATAACTAACCTAGTTGGATCTAACGAATGGATCAAATGATAGATCGCCTGTGAAAAATGCTGTTGTGTCCTACTTATACCAATCTCTGGAACTCCCCAACTTTCATTAATAGGTGTCCATACAATAATAGATGGATGATTATAGTCACGGTCAATAATTTCTGTCCATTCCTTGGTTACATGCTCCACTGTCTTATTTGAATAAACAGAAGGAGAAGCAGATTCCCCCCACACAATGAATCCTAATTTATCAGCCCAATATAGGAATCTAGGATCTTCTACTTTTTGGTGTTTCCGACATCCATTGAAGCCTAATTTTTTCGCCATTAAAATATCATTGATATAGTCATCATCTGTTGGAGCCGTCAACAATCCAGTCGGCCAATATCCTTGGTCAAGGACTAGTTTTTGATAATACGGACGATTATTTAGATAAACCATTCCATTTTCTCTATGTACTTTTCTCATTCCAAAATAAGATTGGACCTCATCCATTTGTTTTTCTCCGTCAAATAATTCAAAGGATATATCATATAGATTAGGCGTTTCTGGTTTCCAAGTCCAACCAACACCATGGAACTCACTTCGGTCTATTTTATTATTAAACAAGTAGAACTTTCTTCTTAGTTCCTCTTCCTTCACAATCAAAATATCACTTACTATTTCTTGTTCTTGATAAGCTATGCTTACCTTCAATTGTTTGCCTACTGAACCTTTTGATAGATCAAACTCTACCGCGACTTCTCCGCTATCTAAAAGCGGTGTCATTTTAACTTGCTTGATATAACTATCCGCTACTGGTTCAAGCCAAACGGTTTGCCAGATTCCCGTTGTCCGCGTATACCATATTGCGGCCGGCTTTTCCTTCCAATATTGTTTCCCTCGAGGAATGGTTTCATCAGTAGATGGGTCCTCTACGCGGATGCTAATCTCTTCCGTTTCTCCCCATGTAACGTAATGAGTAATATCAAAGGAAAAGGGCGTATTTCCACCAATGTGTTCACCAACAAACATACCGTTAATAAACACTTTGGTGTAATAATCCACAGCCCCAAAATGTAACAGAAGCTTCTTTCCTTTCCACTCTTTCGGGATGTCCATCTTTCGTTTATACCAGACTACATCATGAAAACCTGTCTCTTGTATTCCACTTAATTCTGATTGAAATGCAAATGGAACATTGATTTTACGAGAAAATGACTGCTTAGCTAAATGCCATTTTTCTTGCTCTCCTTGATCAAGATCATCGAATTCAAACTCCCATTCCCCATTCAAGTTTAGCCACTGATCTCGTACAAATTGCGGCCTTGGATATTCACTCCTATACATTTTTATGCCCCTTTTCTTATAAGTTTTATTGATGCTGGCCTTTCGCCACTTTAAACGACATGTTTTTAATGATACAAATAATGACTGTCGCAAAGTATAAGACAAATCCAATAATATCAACTGTTAGATAAGAAAGCAAAGCCCAGATGGACAACCAAACCACAAGTTTTACAGGAGTTGTTTCTTGCTTTAGCTTTGTAGACAGAAAGAAATTCATAGCTCCGATCAAAATAAATACTAATCCATAGCCGATCACAAACAAATACACACTTTGAAAGTAAAATCGATCAGCAAATAAACTGCTTGGATTTGTCGCGGCTGGTTCAATTAGCACATTCTGTTGCATCCAAGAACTATAATAAAATAATGTAATAGTACCTGTAATTATATTCCAGATCGAAGCTATTCTTAGTAAGTTTTTTTCAAGTTTTCTCTTTTTTTTCATGTATCATCACCCTTTAAGCCCAGAAGATAGAGATAATGATTCAATAAAGTATTTTTGTGCAAATAAGAACATTACAAATGTTGGTATTAAGGCTAAAGAAGCGGATGCCATTAGTTGTCCTACAAATAGATAGTCACCGTAAATTCCTTTCAATAACTCTAACCCAGCTGTAATTGGCATTGCATCAACATCATTAAAAACGATTGTTGGCCATAGAAAGTCATTCCACGACCCTGTAAAGGTGAATAAAGCAACGACAATTAAAATTGGCTTGATCAAAGGAACAATTATCCTGTAATAAATATAAAAATCACTGGCACCATCCATCCTTGCTGATTCATCATATTCCATTGGAATTCCCAGCATAAATTGTCGCACAAGGAAAATATTTGCCACTCCTCCAAGGCCAGGAATTACACAAGACCACATCGTATTAACCCATCCAAAGGTATCAACAATTTTATACATAGGGATAATATTCACGACACTAGGAAACATGGAGGCACATAGTAATGTCCAAAAGAGTAAATTTCTTCCCTTAAACTTTAGACGGGTATACCCATATGCAGCTAAGGATACAATCACAACGACTAACACGGTGTGCGTAACAGATATTAACACTGAATTTAGAAACCATCTCAGTATTGGTGCATTTGTTGTGTTTTCAAGTACAGATATATATTGATTTAAAGTCCAATTCACTGGTAATAATTGGAATCCAACCCCTTTTATCTCTGTTTCAGATTTAAAAGATGTAAAAACACCGAATAGCAGTGGAACAACCCATATTAAAGTTAATGATAAAAGAAAAACATATGAGATGGACCTAGATATACTGATTTTTTTCACGCTATTCCCTCCTCGTACAATTATTCCATTCCTATACCGCTACTTTGTATCGTCTTTACTCAATACAACAAATTGAAAAATAGAGACGATGATCATAATCATTCCAAGGAGCATAGCCATTGCGGAAGCTACTCCAGCCACCGATTGTCCACTTCCAAAAGCAAGATCTCGAATATACATCATAGCAACCGTTGTGGATCCAGTAGGTCCTCCATCTGTCAGCATGACTGGTTGTCCATAGATATTAAAGCTTGCAAGTGTTGACATCACCAGAGTATAGAGTATGGGAAATTTCATTGATGGAATAGTAATGTAAAAGAATTTTTTCACAGGACCCGCTCCATCAATATCTGCTGCTTCAAAAACATCCTTAGAAATACTACTGAGAGCCGCCCGATAGATAATGAGATTCCCCCCAATTCCCCACCATATAGAAACAACTAAGATTAAAATCCAGGCATGTGGTTGAGAGGTAAACCAATTCGCATCTGAACCAAAAACATTGTTAATGGGACCAAGTCGTTTATTGAACACAAGTGACCAAATTAACGCCACTGCCGAAATAGAAAATAATCCCGGAATATAAAAGATAGATTGAAAGAGACTTGTAGCTTTTACCTTTGTATTAAGTGCCAACGCTATCAATAACGGAATAATCATTAATAAGGGGACACTTATTCCCACGAAAATAAGTGTATTTTTTACCCCATTGAAAAATTGCTTATGAAACGTGGAATCTAGATTGAATAATATTTCCTTATAATTAGCAAATCCTACCCATTCAGGCTGTCCCACTAAATCCCATCTTGTAAAGGAAACGTAAGTTCCATAAACCAATGGAAGAATTCCAAAGATAATGAATAGAATTAGATGTGGCCCAATGTAAAGTAAATGACCAAAACTTCTTTTCTTTTTATCTGGAGATCGTTCCAGTTTTTGATTTGTCATATGTCTATGTTCACTTACTTCCATAGCCTTATTTTCCTTCCTTCAATTTGTCATCAACCGTTTTTTGTGCTTGCTCCAAACCTTCATCAATATCCATTCGACCATAAATGATATCTCTTGCAACTGAACCAATCGCTTCACTTGTATTACCATAGTTAGCAAAATCAAAAATAACCATAGATTCTTTTTGCTTATCATCCTTCATAAGAAAAGATTGCGGCATTTTTTCATATTCGTCACTTTCGTATACCTCTGTACTTGCTGCATTTTGCCCTGATTCAGCCCACAACATTGATTTTTCTCGTACGAATTCTAAAAAGTCTCCTATTCCTTGTTCAACTTCTTCTTTACGATCTTTTTTCAGTGTGGCAAACTGATGAGAAGAGCTCCAATTCACAATTTTATCTGGAGAATAAGCTGGTGTATTTGTTACTCCCCAATTCAAGTCTTCTATATCTTTTAATCCACCCGCATACCAGGTCCCATCTTGTAAGAATACGGATTCACCTGATTGGAATAGCTGACTAACATCATCGCCATCCTCTTGAGAAGCACCTGATTCAACGAACCCTCTTAATGTCTCTAAAGACTTTTTCATTTCTGGTGTATTAATAGTCGGAGTATCCCCGTCATGAATATTTCCACCATTTTGCACAGTTAAGCTCAGCGATAGCCATGTCTCTACATTCATAGGATACGTAATTTTTCCATCTTCCTTCGCCTTGTCAGCGATTGCATTAATCTCATCAATGGTGATCACTTCATCATCAAGAGCCTCGGGTGCATATTTATCTAATAGATCCTTATTGTAGTAAAGAACAGAAGAATGGATATCTAATGGAACTGAGTATCTTTTCCCGTCAATATTACCTGCTTCCCATGTCTGAGGTAGGTAAGCACTTTCATTAATATTTGATTGATCTTTTAAGATATTATCCATCGGATCTAGTAAATTTTGTACAACAAACAATGGAATTCTCTCAGCATGAATAACAGCTAAGTCTGGGACATCTTTATCCTTACCAGAATTGGTCACCGTGTAGATCTTTGTATACATATCTGGAACAACAATATTTTTGATCTTATA
This sequence comes from Bacillus sp. J14TS2, assembly GCF_018333015.1. Taxonomy (NCBI): domain Bacteria; kingdom Bacillati; phylum Bacillota; class Bacilli; order Caryophanales; family Bacillaceae; genus Bacillus; species Bacillus sp. J14TS2. The sequence goes on from NZ_BORE01000005.1 coordinate 99,230, forward strand.
GTCATGTCCATCGATAGCATTATATTCTTCGACCATTTTGCTAAAGTATTCTCCGTCTGCACCAGTAAAGGGATTCCATAGAATAATTTCCTTCTTTCCAAAACTGCATCCTGCTAATAATATTGGAATAATTAATAGTAAGGCAACACTAATAAGTAAACTTTTTTTCATCTCACTTGCCCCTTTGTTCGTTTTATTATTAATCATTCATATTCTGGTGAGTGTTTTGGCTTCCTACTTGCAAGATTAGTAGTGTCGCATATCAATTTATGGTAATCTCTTACAAAAATCAGGAAATATTTCCTAATATATCTGTTCTTCAACTATTACTTTTATATAAATCGCTTTCAAATTCTTCTGTATTTATGTATGCTCCCCCCTCCAACTACAACCTTATAACAAGTAACGACACACCCATATATGATATGTCATCATATTATCAACTTTATATAATGGTGTCAACATAACATTACAATATATCTTTTTATTCTTCAAAACTGTTGTTTTTTTTACTAGAAGAATATCCTTCTACCAATTCAAATTCCAAGAAAAGATGATCAAGTTTACTGTCCCCATTTAATTTAGATAACAATAAGTCTATTGATTTCTCTGCCATCAGCTCTTCCTTTTGTTTAATATGGGTAAACTGCTTCTCTCCGATTAATCCCTTAGGATGATCAAAACATACAACGGAATAGTCTTCTGGGACATTTTTTCCCAATTTCTTTAATACAAACTTCAACATCAAAGCTTGTTCATATTCAGATGTTACGAATGCAGTAATCTCAGGGTATTTCAATATAAAAGTCTTCAATTGATCCATATCCTCTTGCACAATTAAGTTCCATTCGGGATGTTGCTTCAATGCCGGCAAACTACTCCGAATTTGAGTCATGATATGATCAAGATTTAATTTAAGCTCTTGATGGTAAAAGGCTGTTTTAAAGCCTTTCAATCTTTCCTCAATGGTAGATGTGCCATCTAAAGATGCGGATATAAAACCAATCTCCTTATGTCCTAATCCAATTAAGTATTCTGTCAACCTTTTACTAGCGAGATGATTATCTGTTCCTACTGAACTAGCTGGGATTCCTATCAAAAATCGATCTACTAAGACAAACGGGAAATCATCAACGACTATCTGTAAAAGTGAGTGATTATAATGTTGACCATGTACCGGGATGATAATCAATCCATCAACACCTGCTTCCATCATAGAAGTAATGCTTTCTGCCTCCTTTTCAATCAACCCGTATGTCCGTTTAATCATTAGATGTATATTTAAATCAGAGCAAACTTTCTCTACACTTTTTACGAATGTCAATCCAAAATCGGCGGAAAAATCAGGAGTAATAAGCCCAATCATTTTTATTTCCTTTTCTTCCCCTTGATCATCTGAAGGCTCAGGTTCCTCATCGGCTATTGAAGGAATTGGAGAAACAACAAAAGAGCCCTTTCCGCGGACACGTTCAATTATATTTTGTTCAGCTAACAGATCTAACGCCTTCTTAGACGTAATTCTACTTACATGAAAAGACTCCGCTAACTCTTTTTCAGAAGGAATGCGGGCTCCATAACTAAATTCGCCATCCTTAATTTTTTCTAGTAAATCATTATAAATTTGTTTATACTTTGGAGTACTCATCTTTTAATCACCTTTATCATTGGAATTGTTATATGTATATAATATAACAACCGTTGTACAATGAAACAAATTGTTTTACTATTAGTAAGTTTTGGATGGGGTGGTGTTCAAGACTTTCCCCAAGACTCATAAGTACATGAGCCCGGTGAAAAATCTAACAAATTATTAACAGAGTCTTTCTGATCATCTCTTGTCGGATAAGACTTTTTGTCTGTTAACGTAGACTGGATCTATAAAAAAGAAAAACGAGAATGCTGTTATATCAACATTCTCGTTTTTTTAATTAGATGTCTTTCATTAATCAGCCTATTCAGATATTTGTACAACTACTTCCTTAAGATTTACTTTCTATTTGTAATAATTACTTCAGAAAAATAGTTCACAACTGGAACTTCATTATCAGCTTGGTAAACAATTTACAATTTTATTATTAGGTTTCCGAATTTCGATTTCTTTCCCCTTAATTCCAGTTAGAACAATCTCCTCAACAATATGTTTTAAACAATAATATAGATACAACGCTCTCTCTCCCCATTTCTTTTTTAACCCTTTACAGCCGAACTAGCAACCCCTTCAATGATATACTTTTGACCTATGAAAAATATAATTAACATCGGAACAATTGCTGCCGCTGCCGCTGCCATCATGCCATTGTAATCAATTGAAAATTCATGAACAAAGTTTTGTAGGCCAAGTGGTACTGTATACAATTTTTCATCAAGCAAAAAGACTAATGCATCTTCGTAGTTATTCCAATTCCATGAAAAGTCTATAATTGCGAAGGTAGCAATTGCGGGTTTCGCTAACGGCATGAATATGCGGAAAAATATGCGAAAGTGCCCAGCTCCATCAATAAAAGCTGATTCGGCTATTTCCTTTGGGATACTCATAAAGAATTGCCTTAAAAAAAACACACCAAAAATAGTTACAAACGAAGGCAAGATGAGGGACCAATGTGTATTAAAAATTCCAGCCCAATCAAACATAATGAATTTCGGTACAAATAAAACCTGAGGGGGAACCATCATCATGGAAAGATAAAAAATAAAAATCAATTCACGACCTTTAAAGGCAATTTGCGCAAAACCATATGCAGCCATAGAACCAATAATTATCGCTCCGGTAGTTCCAATTACAGCAACTTTTAAAGAATTCAGATAGTACGTGATAAAACTATTTTCTCCTCCCCACACCTTTAGGTGATGTTCAAGCTTTGGTTCTGATGGTATCCATTGTATGGGAAATCGGAAAACTTCCGCAGGTCCCTTAAAGGATGTGCTAAGCATCCATAGAAATGGAGCTATCATAAGAATTGCCAGAATGAACATAACCATTGTCATAAAGATCTTTACCATATCTATTTTCTTTTTGTTTCTCAGACCCAGAACAGTGGATGGCTGCAAATTCATTTTTGCCGATTCCATACTAATCATTCCTCCCTTTTAATAATGCACCCACTTTTTCTGCCCATACCATTGAATTAATGTAACAAATAAAATAATGGAAAAAAGTACGAGAGCAATAGCAGAAGCGTATCCAAGCTCATAATAGCGAAAGGAAGTTTGATAGACGTATAAAGCGAGTACAGTTGTGCTATCTCCAGGCCCTCCACCTGTTAATGCATGAATAAGACCAAAATTTTTAAAGGTGGAAATGAACCCCATGATTAATAAAAAGAACGTGATAGGACTTACTAATGGAAAAGTAATATATCGTGTAATATGCCAGAATTTTGCCCCATCAATTTTTGCTGCATCTTCTAGTTCAACAGAAACATTCTGCAACGCCGCCAGGAAAATCACGATATTAAATCCTAGTACGAACCAGATAGACATAATATTAATAGAATACATCGCTGTTTCTGTTGCAGATAGCCACCCTGGTGGGTTTGTTACACCAAACAGCTTCAGAAATTGATTGATTGGCCCATTACTCGGGTGAAAAAGCAACATCCAAACAAAGGCAATCGCAATACTACTAGTGATATACGGTAAAAAGAACATGGCTCGCAAAGCATTTTTCAGATAGACCAGTTTATTTAAGATCACCGCAATAACAAAGGCTAATATAACAGCAATCGGCACATGTAATAAATAAATAATTGTATTGATTAATGTTTTGTGAAACAAGGAGTCATTCATTAGTTGTTTAAAATTTTGAAATCCGATGAATGATACATTGACCCCTGCCGGACCTTTCCAATCCGTAAAAGCTAGAACAGTGGTAAACACGAGGGGGATAAAGAAAAAGATAATTACCCCTAATACACTTGGCAAGATAAAAAGATAACCAATTAATTTTTGTTTATGTAACCAATTCAATGATTCTCCCTCTTTTCATTGATACAAGAGGGGCAAGCCCCTCTTGTATTCGTTATTTCTCTAGCTGTTCGTTATGCTTTTTCTCCACTTCTTCTATTGTCTCGTCAACAGATTGCTCTCCCAAATAAAACTTTTGTGATTCCTGTTTCAAGGTATCCGTCACCTGCAACGGAACTGTTTCTTTCACTTTACCACCAGGTAAGAACATCCGCTCTAACGACTTAATATCATAGGTATCCTCTACCCCTTCCACCATGAGTTCAATGGCTTTTTCTATATTTGCATCTTTCGACGATGGAATTCTTCCTCCACTCGCTTGGTGGATCATTCCTTCATCGGCGTACCATTTTATAAATTCCCAAGCTTCTTCTGGATAATCTGAAGTTGATGAGATGGATATAGCATCCCCCAGTCCATGACCAATTTTTTCTCCACCCTCAAAGTGTGGAAAAGGAGCAAAAGCAATTGTAAAATCACGTGGATATTCCTCTAAATCATTGGACATTCGCAATATACCTTCAAATGCGCTAAACATTGCAACCTCTCCGTTTAGAAACATATGATCAGGTGCAATTCCCGTGGCAATTTGCTCTCCTAAAGCAGGTATGGATGTATCCTCATGCATCATCTCATAAAACAACTCAAATCCTTCTCTGACTAGAGGATGATTAAAATTCGAAGTTCCGTCTTCTTTTACCCATCCTTCTGTTAAGAGAGCGCTATCTACTATCGTACTGAGATCGGCATCCCAGGTAATAACTCCCCATTGCTCCTCTGTTTTTAACTTTTTAGCATATTCTTTAAACTCGTGCCAAGTCCATTCTTCAGGTATTGAAAGTCCTGCTTGATCAAGTGCATCTTTATTTAAATAGATAAAGTTCGCATTTTGCTTTGTTGGAATGGCGTAATACGTATCATTAAACTTCCAAAATTGGGCCGCATCCCCCATTTTTTCCTCTACGTCATATCCATCAAACTCATTCAAATCAACAAGAAAGTTAGATTGAATACGATCTTCTAGATGATTGGTGGTATATGTCATTAAAAGATCTACATTTTGCCCTGTTTGTAATGCGGTATTTAAGCGTAAATTACCATCATCATCATTTACAAAACGGGTATATTCCACCTGGACATTAGGGTTTTGTTCATTCCATTCATCCACAACAGCCTGCGGCCCTGCTTCTGGTGGAACTCCTCCCCAAAATTGCAAGGTGATCACCTCATCTACATTCTCCTTGCCTTTTGAATTCACCTTCCCAGCATTTTGATCTGAGCCACAACCTGCTGTTCCAATTATGAAAAAAAGCATAGTAAATAATAATATCGGATATTGTACTTTCATCTCCTTACCCCCTTGAAATTGTTCTCCCTTATAACTTATCAGCCAACCAACGTTATCGTAAGGAACAAAACTTCGATATCAATAGAACGATTGTAAGCGTTTTAATTTCTATCCCGAAAATGCTTAGGCGTTTGACCTGTATACCTCTTAAAAATTTTAATAAAGTAATTATCATTTAAAAAACCTACTTGTTCCGCTATTTTACTTACAGGTAAACGGCTGTGGGTTAATGCGTATTTTGCATGTTTGATTCGAACATCATGAATATAATGAATGATAGAGTTACCTGTTTTCTTTTTAAATAAACTGCTTAGATAGTTACTATCCAGCGCAACATGCTTAGCTAATTTTTTCACCTCAAGTGGCTCCGCATAATGTTGCTGAACATAATCCATTACTTTATTAATCTCATGATGATCAGAAGAAAGCCCAACCGTATCAAATCTTAATTTAAACAATAAGATAAATCTGCTAGTCATCATTTCTTTTAACTCATGGTAAAAGGGGCAATAAATGATTGAAGCTTCCTTTTCTATATCTCTCTTTGCTATTTGAGAAAGATCCCGGTTAAGTTCAAGTATATAGTCTTTTACAATGCCCATTGGGTACCTTTCCCTTTCAATCAACTGCCACATTTTTTTAATAATCTCGGAGCAATTTGCCTTGTTCATTTGTTCAAATAAATTAACGAAGTCTCTTTTTATTTTCAAAAGCCTCTGATTTGTATCTCCTTCGTAAACTGGTAGGTCTTCAACTTCATACCAAATTGCATCCAATTTTCTAAGTGCCCTTTTCCAAGTATCTTTTATTTTCTCATCCTTACCAACTCTTTCGGAAACAAATGGATAAGAAATATCGGATATAAAAGATTGGTCACTAACCTTTTCCCGCTTTGACCAATAAAAGACACTTGTTTGCCCTTGTGTCTGAAACAAATGAACAATGGCTTCCTTCTTGTTCGGAGCATGATTCGATTGGTAAAAATCTACTTTCCTAAAAGGTGTTGACCCATTCAGGACAGAAAAGATGATCAATTGATAATCTTTTACTAACGAAGAGGGCAGTGAATATTCCCCTTGTACAATTGTACTCTCATGGATAACATTCCATAAATTCTGATAATATTGCTCAATCTCTTTTATGCCTTTTCCCTTTCGTGTTAATAACTCGATCTTTAATTTTTCAAGTGCTTCTCGTAAAGATTGGACACTCATTGATAACTTAAGAATGTAATTGGAGGCACCGTATTCCATAGCTTGTCTAACATATTCAAATTCATTTAAACATGAAAGCATTAGAAAAACTCCGTCAAACCCGCTCTCTTTCGCTGTTTTTAATAATTCAATCCCGTCTAAAATCGGCATACGGATATCTGATATAACAAGATCAGGTTCCAATTCTCTTATGATTTTTAAAGCCTCTTGGCCATCTCCCGCCTCTCCAACCACAGTAAAACCAAAACGTTCCCATTCAATCAATTCACGGATAGATTCTCTTACAAAAACTTCATCCTCAACGAGTAATACGGTCCACATCAGCACTTCCCCCTTTGTCTTTATTCATGAGCATAAAAGGAAAATAAAGTTTAACCTTTGTTCCTCCAGATAAGGTAAGTATTTTTAAGTCTGCCCGATCATTAAAGAGTAAGGCTAGCCGCTCTCGAATATTTTTCAAGCCAATACCAGGACGTTTTCTCTTTGAGTTGATTTTCGCAACATGAAGACCAACCCCATTATCCATCACTTCCATAAACAAGTACTCATTCTGCTTATATATACGGATGCTAATCTTCAATACTCTTTCTTTTGTAGTAATACCATGATAAATGGCGTTTTCAACAAGTGGCTGTAAACTAAACTTTGGGACTAAAACTCGATTATAAGACGGATCATACTCATAAAATATTTCAAAAGTAGACTGATAACGAAACTTTTGAATAAATTCATAGGACTGGATTAACGCTAATTCCTCATCCAAAGAAATTAACTCCTGCTCATGATTCAAACTAGCTTCTAATAATTTACCTAAGGAAATACATATATCCGTAATTTGTTCATTTCCTTCGCGAATCGCAAGCCATTTTACAGTATTTAATGTATTGTGAAGAAAATGTGGATTTAATTGAGCCTGAAGCATTTGGTATTTAACCGCCTCCTTTTGTCTCTCTTCCATTTTCAACTGCTTTACAAGTTGGTTTAAATCTTCGATCATTCCATTAAAATTTTGAGCTAGTGCCAGCATTTCACCTTGATAGTTTTTTTCAGGTAAATGTGTTTTTAATTTATCTTCGGCCACTTTCCCCATTTTTTTCTGTAAATCCTTTAAAGGTCGTGTATACGTTGTTGAAATAATCAAGGTGGCTATCATAAATAATAGAATAAGTATAATAAACGTATACATATAATGGGTTTTCATCTCATTTACTTGTTCATACATAACGTCTAAAGATACCCTATTAACCATATACCAACCTAAAGTATCAATATATTCATAATTAATCAGATTTGTTTTTTCCTCATTTATAAAATAGCCTTCTTTCTTATGATCCGAGATAATCGAATCTTTTGTGCCTAATGACAAATTCCTCTCTAGATTGGACTGAACAATCATCTCGCCGTTCTCTTCCATAATAAAATAATCTTGGTGAGCAGGTAAATTTCTTGCCACAGATTCAAACCATTCGGAAAAGTCTAGACTTATCCTCGCCACCCCAAAAGAATTATGTTGATCTTCCTTTAAAACCATATAAAGGGAAAGCAAGGCGGCACTCCGCGATAAATCAGAGTTTACATAGTTCTCATCGTTCAGTATCCAGTAATAATCGGTTGGTTCTTTAACTAATGTTTTATACCATTGCTGTTCAATCAAATCTTTATAAAAAAGGGTTTCACGTGACCGGAAGGAGGTATAAACATTTCCATTAAAATCAAGTAAAGTATAATAAACAGATGGACTAGATAAAAAAAAGCTATTATTAATACTCATAAATTTTGCATCCATTCCGTTGTATCTTTCAAGCAAGTGGTAGTCTTCAGGTCTTTTAAAATAGGAAACAACTAACGAATCTTGTTCAATCAAAATACCCGTTTTAAAAGCTACTCCCATTAGATCCTCCAGGGTTCGGTTTATACTTCCTAGCTGATCATTCACTTGCTCACTAATCTTTTCCTGCATAATATACTCAAACTGGTGAAAATGATACAGACTTACGGTTGAAAATGGCAAAACAATCAATACTGAAAAGGTTAAAATCAACTTGTTTTTTAATGTAGTTGAGGCCCATCTGCTTCGAATTCTCATCTCCATCCCTCCAATCTTTAGTTTAGCGGATTCTTCGCTACCTTTGTATCCGTTCTCATAATATAGAAAATAACTCAAAGATTCATTCCATTGTGCCCTAAGATTTGTTCCATTAGGAACTCCCCACGCAAAAACATCCTTTTCTTTGGTAAGTATAGGTGATGCACCAAACCAAGAAAGGATGTTTTCTATATCTAATATGTTTATTAAGTTTCAGTGAAATGAGAATCTGCCCTATCAAGCGGGACTACTGTCAGTGGAGGTTTTACGGACGATCCCTCGGATAAGAAAGGTGTTTACTCAAGCAAAGATGGAACTTCCCCTTATTATTTCCCTTGCTCTTAACACCCATCTCCCAAATAACTACACTACGTTATCTGATACCAATACATTAGTACTTTCACCGATGGCCGCATGTAAGTAGCCTGTGAAAATGTTGTGATGCACCAGCCCTCGTTTAGGTATATTTTTGAAAACGATCGCGGCATCAGACATAGGCTGAGTGGTGTTGGCAAAATTGCCGTAAGCATTAAATTCGGAACAGGATTCAATTACAAACGCGATGCCAGATGCTACCTCAGAATCGAGGAAGTGATTCCCCGTTATATTTACATTCCTACAGTTCAAAAAACGCGGTGGCTTAGTAAAGCTGCGTAATTTGTTTTTGGAATAGGTGATATGTGAGGTATCTGTTATCCACACAGGCTGCTGCTCAGATTTGTCGGCACAGTTCCCTTCGATATTCAATCGTTGCGTCCCCGATACACCAACAAATCTAAAATTCCTCTCCATCACGCTATTACCAGTCACGCTTATATCGGATGCATATTTTATCTGGATAGCATCAGATCCACCGGTATCGTGAAATATATTCCCAGTAATGCGAACATTTTTGGTTACATCAGGAGTATCTTGTACGCCAAGAATCGAAATAAGTGATTCATTTTTTGTGTTCCCATTGAAGCCTTCGAAAATATTGCCATCTATTATAATATCTTGGCATCCTTGTGGCGGTATTTCAGAAATCGGAGCTTTCACTTCTGGATCAGCCTGTTTATCATTGCCAATAGTCACTCCATATATAGCAAACACTGTATAACCATGATCCCCATCCTTCTTACGCAGTGTAGGCCACCCTGTTCCAATAATGGTGATATTGTCGCAAAGAAATACAGCTTGGCTAATCCAATACTCACCCTGTGGAATAATCAGAGTTCCTCCACCCTTTTCTTTTATTACATCTATTGCTGCTTGGAATGCAGGAGAATCATCCGCTTTTCCATCTCCTATCGCACCAAAATCTTTGACGCTGATTGACGCAATCGTTCGTTGCGGCTGATCTTCAGAGTAACGATAGGATAGTTTTCCGGCATCATCGAATGGATATATGTTTTTATTGTCGGAATTGCTCAATGTTGTCATTTTCTTATCTAATTGTTCAACTTCACGTTTATCCATATTGTTTCCCCCCTCCTAAACACTTATTTGTGAAACAGGCTTCTCATATGCTCTTATTTCGATTACTTCCACCCTTTGACAGCCATTTGTTGATTCAGCTACAAGACGTAATTGATCGGTTTTTATGGCAGATGGTAAAATATGAATCCGCTTCCTTTTACGGTTGTTTGTTTCTTGATGAACGAGCTGCCACTGACCAGCTACTTTCGCTTCCAGTCGATAATCTTTTACTAGCTCTGGAATAACTTCAAATGGTGTGCGATGATGATGTAAATTAATGAGATCTTCGTTCACATCATCGTTAAAGGTGAGGTGAATTTCTTTTATTTCTTTCTCTTGATTCCATGTTAAGCGAAGCCATTCTTCTTGACCTTCTTTTTCTGAAGGAGCAGAGACCCACATATTCGGTCCACCATATGGCCGGACCAAGCCATTTTTCGCTTTTTCTGGTTGGTATGCTGTTTGGCTTGTTCCAATTCGCAGGCAAACTGGTTTTCTAATAACCGGCTTCATTGTCCATTCTAGTATTGGAGTAACCTTTTTATGTGAAGACAGATTTGAGCTTTTGACCGGCTTTTTTACATAAGATAGCAAACCTGTTACTGGCTGATGAGATAAGAATAGGTTGATCAGCTTGTTTTGTCTGATGATCACGAAGGCTGTATCAAGAAAATGGTTTGATAAGCCAGTATTGATCCATTGTTGGCCCCCTTTCATTACTGGAATCGTACGACGTTCCAGAAGTTTAGTTGGTATATAATTTTGTGGTTTACCCGTATCCCAAACCTCTACTGTTAATTCCGTATCTTCTAAAGCGGTGAGCAATATCTCTAGGTCCCGTATCCCAGCATCTGCAGGCAAGCTGATGCCACAATCATGCAATAAAGGAAATTCCTCATCTGCCTGGTCAATTGTAATTTTTTCAAGAAAGCTTGATGCGTCAATCATGGCCGCTCGTACGAGATCCTGATCATCTTGGTTCTTTACCCCAAGTACAGCAGCATCCTGTCGAAGCAAGACTTGCTGCATTTCTTCCATATAGTTTTGAGAGACTTCTCTTGGCGTTTTTCCTTTCTGAATACAAAAGGCGGCACCCGTGCCTGCCGCTTCGCCAATAACGGCGCAAGTAGCCATCACTCTCGTTGTTCCAAAGGCAATATGTGTTGCACTGATATTACGTCCAGCAAAAAGCAAATTCGTTACATTTTTCGAATAAAGGGACCGGAATGGGATGTGATAATTGCCATCAGCTTGTAAATTACTCGCCCCACTCTGCTCAGCATACATTCCCTTAGGTGGATGTAGATCAATGGACCAGCCTCCAAAGGCAATGCGATCCTTAAATAAATACTGATTTGTTATATCATTTTGGTTTAACATATAATCACCGACAAAGCGCCGATATTCTCGTTTCCCTGGAATGGCTCCGACCCACTCTAGTGTTAAGTTATCGGCTTCAAATTCACCTGAATTTTTTATATAATCCCATATGCCATAAATGACAGACCAAAGCTCATCACGAATTTCTTCATTATCATGAACGGTATCCATTTCACCACCAAATTCGATCCACCAATAATGGCACCCATTATCTCCGCTTCTGATGATTCGATTTGTAGGAATTGGCGTTTTTGTGATGTCTTTAGCAAAAGCAGGAGGGATATAACGAATTGGATGTCCTTCATCCCTTGTATAAAATAAAATCGTACTGCCTAGCAATATATCATCTGCTTCTTTCGGGGCTAATGATTCATTAAATTCATATGCCGCTTCTCTTCCTATGCGATATTTGGCACCAGCCAAAAAACCAATTAATCCATCTCCTGTACAGTCCACATACACAGGGCTTCTAAATGTGATACGTCGCTCAGAACCTGCCATCCAACCTGTTACTGATTCAATGACACGCTTATCCTCATCTCCGGTTGCGTCCAATTCATGAACATCTGTATTTAAAAATAATTTGATATTTTTTTCTGCTTTTACTTTTTCAAGGATTAACGCATCCCATAAATAAGGATTTCCATCTGGATTCCGATATTGGTTTTCCACGAATAGTTCTCCCATAATTCCTGTTTCTCTTGCATAGCGATTAATCCCATGCTTGGTTGCCCCTACAACCCAAACACGCACCTCACTACTGGAGTTTCCACCCAGAACAGGTCGATTTTGCACAAGTGACACCGTTTGGCCCAGTCGTGCTGCGGCAATGGATGCACAAACTCCAGCCAAACCGCCTCCCACTACCGTAATGTCAGACTCTACAAGCTCTTCTCTCATTCTAATCACTTCCTTATATATCTTTTATTTCATTATACTTTTATAATTTTACTTTTTACATGCACGTATATATCATATATATATACATATTTTCAAAAAATAGGTGGAGGTGAGTGTATGTTCTCCATTTGGCAGCATATTCATTGGAAGGAAAAACAACGGTTTGAATTAGCCGAAGATCTCTATCAGGAATGGGTTGTTTTTGTCATTGAGGATGGTCTATTTTATTACGAGATTGGGGAAGAGAAGGGGCAGGCACAATTTGGGGATATCGTTTTCTGTCCTCCACATACTAGCTTTAAACGCAAGGTTATAAGTCCATTAACCTTTCATTTTATTCGCTTTAGCAGTAACCACGAATTCGCAGCCATGTTAGTTCCTGGGAAAATCACTATTGAAGATATTGATCGCTTTCGTTCTACCATTGCCTATTTAGGTACTTTGACTTTCTATGAAAATCATCAATGGATAGGACATTTGTTGTTGGATATTCTTTTTACTCATCAAATCAAGTCTTCGATTATTTCGAGCATCAATCGGAATGCAAAGTATCAGGATCCGTTGATGCAAGAGGCAAAAAAATATATGCATGAACATGCACTTAAGGGTACATTACAGATTAACAAGGTGGCGGCTAAATTCGGATTAAGCCCTGTACAGTTTACTAGAAGGTTTCATCATGTGTTTGGGATGACCCCTTCTGAGTACATTACAATGTTAAGGCTACAAAAGGCGAAGCAATTATTATTAGAAACCAATGATACGATTGACCATATTGCCGATCAATGTGGGTATTCAAGCGGCTTTTATTTAACTCGTAAATTTAAACAAAAATGGAATATGCCTCCTTCCCTCTACCGCAAAACAAATAAGTTGTAGCAATGACTGCAGCCAAAAGGCATTGAGAATGATCTTATTCTCAATGCCCTTTAATTTGGCGAAACTTATGAAATAAAGCAATCCTTTAACGCATTGCCTTGGCGGGGGACTGACCCCTTAGACGATATATTCATTGTCCTGATTGTTTTCATCTTTGTATTGAATGATGGATCGATTTGTTTTCAGGTCAATGGATAGTGTGCAGTGTTTATTTTCTTTGTGCCAGGAGAGTCTGATTTGATCTGCTGGGGAGTCTAGTACGTTAAATTCGCCATTGAAGGCGTCGTATTCGTTTCTGAATTTTATTAGTTTTAACAGTCTTTGTACGATGTGTTTGCCTAGGGATTGTTCGATTTCTTCGAGGCTGTAGTTGTGACGGTTGATTTCTCGACCATCTCCTGTCTTTTTCATGTTCTCCTCGTCATTTTCCCCTGCAAGAAGGCCAACATAATATACTTGCGGAATGCCAGGTGCGAAAAATTGAATAGCTCTTGCAGCTAAATATGCATCATCATCACAATTCAGAATAGAGTAATACGTTCCCCGAATTTGGTGAACATCAAAGCCATCCGGGTCCTTATGTTCATCTGATAAGACTAAACTAAGATTAGAGCCTCTTTCCAAGCAAACATCGACTACTTTTTTCGCTTCTGCTGTATTAATGAGTCCATCAAGATCAGGCTTAACCGGAACTCCATCATGACAATCTAGCATCGTAAACTGTTTATGAGGTCGATTTTTCAAATAACGGAGAAGTTCCACGCTATTTTTATTCATTAACGTGTCAAGCACACGATAAGGCAAAATAAAGTCGTAAATCCAACAGCCATGCTCGGCTAGTTTGTATTGAATGCTGTAATGGGAATGAACCTCAGGCAGTAATTCAATGTCTAAAGAATGAGCAAGTTCTATGATCCAATCAAGGAAGTCATAAATATCCGGTTCAACAAAAAAGCAGCTGGTTCCCAACTTCTTAATGATATAGCCTACAGCATCAAGCCGTACAATTTTAATGTTCTGTTCCTTAAAATTCATAAAAAAGGACGTAAGCAATTGTTTTACCTGCTCTGACCCTACATCTAAATCAATTTGTTCAGATGGAACTGTCTTACCAAAGGTCGTCCATACCTTCTCTTCCTCTCCTGTTTCCTCGATCACAAACGTTGAATAAGGTTCAGATCTACGTAAGAACATCTTATCAATATCCTCTTGTACAGGGACCCCATCCTCCCATATTTTATCTAATGTAATAAAAAGGTTGGCATATTCTGAGTCTCTTCCTTTTTTAAGAAAGTCTTGGAAATACTTGGATTGCTTTGAAATGTGATTCACCATTATATCTACTAAAATATCAAAGTGCTCACCGATAGATTTTACATCTTCCCATGTTCCGAAAGCAGGATCAATTTCTAGGTACGTCAATGGCGCAAATCCTCTATCCCCTGAAGAAGGATAAGGAGGAAGTATATGTACCCCACCTTTAAAAATATCAGAGAAATGTTCTAAAAGCACATGTTTGAGAGACTTTAGATCTCCTCCTAATGAATCTGGATACGTAATAAGCTGAACCTGATTTTTAACAGCCATATTTAGTCCTCCTATACTTTATATATTTCTTTAATCTCTTCAATCTTTGGCAGATCCACAACCGCACCTGTATATCTCAACTTAAAGGCACTAACTCCCATCCCTAATCGGATTGCATCCGCAATTGTATATCCTTTCACAATCGCTGCATAAAAACCAGACCAGAAAGCATCTCCCGCTCCAGTCGTATCGACAACCTCTTCGGCAAACGTATGACATCTTAGCGTTTCTTTGCCATTAGACACAATAGCACCGTCTTTACCAAGAGTCATGATCACAAGCTTGACACCTAATCGCAAGAACTTATCTATCTGATTTTCAGGTGTATCCTTTCCAAATAATCGTTCCGCATCATCTTCAGATGGTTTAATAATATCTACCTGACGAATAAATGATTTTACGATCTCCACTCCATCTTCACCCTTTTGCCAATACATTGGATGATAATTAGGATCAAAGCAAATAAGTATATCGTTTTCCCTTGCGATTTTAAGCATTTTTGTTATCGTTTTTTGGCCTTGTTCCATCGAAATGGGCCAGCAAGAAAAGTGTACAATACTCGAATTACTCAAAGCCTGTTCTAATTTTGACGTGTATGTAATATGGTAGTCAGCCCCTCTATAAAAAATAGGAACTGGTGTAGATTTACTTTTATTTATTACTACCATACTTGTTGGGTAATCTACTTGCTGTACATAACTTGTCTCGATATCTTGATTGCGCAACTGCTGAATCAGAAACTCGCCAAATCTATCCTTCCCGACAACAGCAGCAACGAGAGATTGAATGCCTAATTTTTTGGCATTCATGACAATATTGGAAGGCGATCCACCAAAAAACCGTTTGTAACTATTACTTTCCATGTCCTCAGTATAGTCTGAAGATATCATATCAATTAGAAGCTCTCCTACTGCTAGGAGATTATTACTTTTTGTTTTAAGTTTTATTTTGTCATTCAGTTTAAATAACATCTTTTCCCTCCTGATTTCCAGAGATCACCTGCTAAAAGTTCGTGTTCAAATAAAAAGTACCAGTAGGCTAAAAAACGCTGACGTCCTGTCAGCAATGCCAACACTAGTACATCCTGTACGTCGAAAGTTCGGGGTGGCGCAGTTTCAAGCAGCAAACTGGTACAGGATGTGCTGACTTCTATGTTGTCCACAGGACGCGGGCGGTTTTAGTAGAAGACACTTATCCTGATACATGAGCACTAGGAAAAGCATTCCTAAATTCGCATCGTACAAAGGAGTAGTAGCTTTCTTTTCCCAAGAACACAGAAACAAGCCAACGAGCTACCACAGGACGTGTCGGTACTTTATCTCGAAGTGTCATTTTTACCGGACTTTTTGAACCTCCCCTTAAATTAGACCAGTTAAAAAAGAAAAAACTTCTTTCTTAGTGACGGAGAGTGATTACCTATTTCAATCCATTTAAGGGGGGCCTATGGACTCGATCTAGGCAAATATCTCAGTTAAAAGAAGTTAAAACCTTTTGGTCCTCACACTACTATAATCAGGGTCCAAATTGCCCGTTTGCATGGTGTCTGGATCTTACATAATGAATCCTTTAGGTACTTTGCCTTTCAATGAGGTTTACAGGAAATAACGTGTTTTTAGCTACTATTTCTCCCTCGTTACTTTTACTAATTAAATTGATTGCATGCTCGCACATCGTTGCAATAGGCTGTTCAATGGTCGTTAGACGAGGATAAATATACTCAGATTCGTTTATATTATCAAAACCCACAACTTTCAATTTACCAGGAACATCAATCTTATTAGAATGGCAGTATTGTATTACCTGCATGCCAATAATATCACTACTCGCAAAAATCCCATCTACCTTAGGATGCTTTTTAAAAACCTCATTGATTTGCTGGATATAATTCTTTTCTAAAAATTGCTCCTCGGTCGTTCGGATAATGTGGTAATTCACATTATTTTCCTCACAAACACTTGAGAAGCCTTCTTCGCGCTGATTTGCGGGCAACTTTATCCCATAACTACCACTAATATGAACAAGATGCTTGCAGCCTTTACTTATTAATAAATTGGCAGCTAATTCTCCTCCTCTAAAATTGTCACAAGCGATCACAATACTATCTTTTACATTTTCTCTTTCTAATGAAATGATCGGAAAGGATGAATCAACATATTTATCAAAATCTAATGTTCTATTACATAAGACAATTCCGGCTGTCTTGTTTGCCTTTAACATATTCATAGCATCAACTGTTGCTTCTGTACGGTTATTACTATTAATTAACAATAATTTATAGCCTTTTTTAGCAGCATTCTTTTCAATTTCCTCAATGACTACAGAGAAAAAGGGATGTGTGATCGATGGTACTATTAAACCAATTAAATTTGTTTGTTTTTTTAATAAGGAACGGGCAATCTCATCTGGTTGATAATTAAGTACTTTCATCGCATCATGTACTTTATTATATGTGTCAGTACTAATATACCCTCGATTATTGATGACTCTTGAAACAGTAGTAACCGAAACTTCGGCCAACTTTGCGACATCTTTTAATGTTGCCATCCTAACCTCCCTGTTACATTTAATTTAAAACTTCTAACATTAATACATCCATTGCGGAAGATAGCATCAGCTATTTAAGAATGGGTACATCCCCCTCTGACACATCCTCCTTAATAATTGATTGTACCACTTAACAAAGAAGTGTCTACGGAGACTAACTCGATTATTTTATACCTGAGCTTGCAACAGATTGGATAAATTGTTTTTGGAAAATCATAAATATCACTAAAGTCGGTAAGGTCGTCATCGCTCCAAAAGCAAAGATTTCTCCCCATTGCATATACTCTGAATTGAATAAGGATCTTAAAACTAATGGAAGTGTTCTTAGACTATCATCTCGTAAAACAAGCGTTGGCCATAACAAATCTCCCCATGTTCTAATAAAAGCCATGATCGCTACCGTCGCTACAATTGGTTTTGATAGTGGTAAAAAGATTTTAAAGAATGACCTGATATAACCACTACCATCCATTATTGCTGCCTCTAATAATTCTTTTGGCATTCCCCTAAAGTGGGTATAGTATAAGAATATATAAGAAGGATAGGCCATTGATGGCAGAATTAATGCAGCCATAGTATTTAATAAATTTAATTCTGCTGTTATCATTAATCGGTTAATAATAACGGCTTCAGTTGGGATGATAGTTAGTGCAATCACGATTGAAATCAAGAGCTTTTTTCCCTTAAAATTTAACATGCCAAGAGAAAAACCAATCATGGCATTGATAATTGTTCCAAACAGGACAGTGCATAGTGTTACAATAACGGAATTACTGAAATATCTAGTAAAATCCATTGTAGTTAAAACACTTTTATAATTTTCAAAAGATAAATTCCCATATGGGATGAATCCTTTTAGTGAGGACATATCTGAAATAATTTGTGTATCGCTTTTTAAAGAGGCAACAAACAGATAAATAATAGGACCAATAAATATAAATGCCACTAACAGATATATGATATAAAGTCCACTCTTACGAAAGACATTCATTCCATTCGACATATTAATCACTCCTCTAACTCCTGGAATTATTTAGACTCTGACATGAGTTTGTTTTGGATTAACGATATGATTAAGACAAGAATAAAGAAAATTACCGATATTGCCGAAGCAAATCCAATTTGATTGTTCGTAAATCCAGTTTTATAAACCATATAGATGATCGATGTTGTTTTATTATTTGGTCCCCCGTCAGTAAGCATAAATACTAAGGAGAATAATTTTAATGCAGTGATCGTATTTGTAATTAGTACATACGTAAAGGTATTTTTTAATAAAGGTACCGTGATCATAAAAAATTTCCTAATAGGACCACACCCATCTACAACAGCTGCTTCATATATCTCTTCCGGAATATATTGAAGTCCACCGAGAATCAACAACATTTGCAGACCAAGCACTTGCCAAATTCCAATGACTGCCAAACAATATATGGCAATATCCCCATTCTTCAGCCACGTATTCGGTTCAATATTAAATATGCCTAAAAAGGAGTTTAATAGCCCCTCAGGATTTGCAGAAAAGATAAATCCCCAAATAACTGCTATTACAGTCACCGTTACTGCTTGTGGGCTAAAATAAACTGCTCTAAAAAAGGTGATTCCTTTTATTTTTTTATTAATTAATAAAGCAAGCAAAGTTGCTAAGATTACGGTAAAAGGAATAACGACAATAGCATATTTGAATGTTTGAATAAATGCATCCTTAACCTCCTGCGATTCGAACATCTTTATAAAGTTATCTAATCCTGTAAACCTTAATGGGTTACTTGCATTTTCGACTAACATTTTATTTGTAAAGGAATACCATACTGACATAAAAAAAGGTACAACCATAAATACACCAATTAATACCAGGGCAGGAAAACCAAGAATCCATGCTGAGAACGTCTCTTGGTACTTTGCTCTTTTCATTCTTTCCTCACTCCAATCTGTCAAACTAATAGGCTTTTTATAAAATCGTTCATTTAAATTTTTATCGTGGATCAATTGACAGTATGACCCCCACTCAAGAATTCGAGTGGAACAAGAATTGCAAGTGAGGGAGGCAAATGCCATTCATTTACGAAGAAAATGCATTCCATACACTTTTCAGCAAATGAATATAGAGGGTCTAAAAATGCTTTAGACCACTCTATACGTTTTTATTATTCTGCCCAACCGTTTTCTTGGAGCACTTCATCTATTTTTTCAGAGGCCTTTGTTAATTCATCATCTGCAGGTGAATTATTAAATATATTTGCAGTTGCACTACTGAGCTCGTTATATAAAGTGTCATATCCTGCTGTTTGTGGTCTTACTACACCAATACCTGCTTCAAGTTGTTCTCTATAAAGATATAGTTGTCCGCCTTCTTTGAACTTTTCATCCTGTTCTAAAACGGAAATTCTTGAAGGGATTCCTCCATTAACATCTACCATTTCCTTAATATTTTCTTCTGAGATAACATCTAAGAGTAGATCTTTGGCTTCTTGTACAACACCATTTTCTTCAGCTTGTTTCGTTACACTCCATACGACTGATCCCATTCCTGTATAAACTCCATTTCCAAAATCCGGAAGTGGGATTAATATCGCATCATCACCTAATGCATTTACGGTGTCGCTATATGCCCAATGGCCAACCAAAGAGAGTGCATTTTCCTTTCTACCATAAAAACTATCTTCATAGTCCACGTATGGATCCACATATTTATTATCAATTAGCCAAGTTATATAATCATAAGCTTCGATTGTTTCCTTACTATTCATAGCAGAATCAGTCAAACCAGTTTCAGTATTTAATAATTCACCACCAAAACTCTTTACAATAGGAAAGTACGTATATAACAAGGTACGTGGTGAGTTTTGTCTCATATAAAGAGGGTACTCGACTCCTTCTGAAGGATTCTTTAATTTTTCTAACGCATCTTCAAAT
The DNA here is from genome assembly GCF_018333015.1 of Bacillus sp. J14TS2. Taxonomy (NCBI): domain Bacteria; kingdom Bacillati; phylum Bacillota; class Bacilli; order Caryophanales; family Bacillaceae; genus Bacillus; species Bacillus sp. J14TS2. Next base: position 119,505 of record NZ_BORE01000005.1, read on the forward strand.
TCATCTTTTGACCACGCTTCTTTATAACTAGTAGGAATTCTCACACCTGCATCTTCTAGCATTGATTTGTTCCCCCATAGAGACATTCCTGAGTCAAATTGAGCGACTCCATACATATGATCCTCAAATTCACTTTCAGCTAAAACGGAAGCTAGCATATCTTCTTTTAGTTCGTCCGTATAGACATCATCAATTTCTAATAGCATGTCTGCTTTTACATAATAAGGAACTTGCGTTGCATCCATAATTACAATATCTGGTGTATCTCCGACTTGAGGTGCCATTTGTAATTTATTGTAAAATTCATCTTTTGGAAAAATTGAATAATCTACAGTAAACTCTTCATATTTTTCATCTAATTTCGGAAATAACTGTTTGTAAGCTTCTGATTCAGCTCCATCTAAAGCCCAAATTTTTACTACTTTCGATCCTTCTGATGCCCCATTATCCTTCTCAGAGTTACCACACGCCCCTACTAATAAAAGAATAGAGACCAACAAAAGTAGATTTATGAGCAGCTTAATATTTTTCATTCTTTACACTCTCCCTTTTTATGTCAATCGTTTGATATATTGAGTATTTTTATCCCAATTCAACCGTCCGTAAGACCCTCACTTCAAGACAATGAGATAAAGAAGTCTCTGAGAAAGATAACGGACGCTAACCCCCGATAAATCTAGCTTTATTCACCAAAAAAGAATTTGGTATCTTCTATATCTGACTGTTTCATTTTACCTTCCCACTTTAAAACTTCCTTCATTATATCTTTCTTTTCATAGGGAATTTCTTTAAGTTCTATCAATCCATTCGTAATAGTTACATAATGAGCATTTTTCGTACAATCATCCGGACGCCTGTAGGAAATACTTCCGGGGTTTATCCACATCATGTTCTTACCTAAGATATGTATTCCTTGTCGATGTGTATGACCAAAGATCATTCGCTTCTCATAATCTCCCGTTAAATTCCCTCGATAATTCTCATCCCAAAACTTCTCAAAATGATATTTACTTTGGATCGTTTCATAGGAATCTTCAAACCACTGATGTTTCATAACATACGCAATCCCATCTATATCAAAAGAAAGTATTTTAGGCATGGAACGCAAAAAATCAAGATCTGACGAACTCAGTAATTGGGCATTGTGATGAATCCACTTGAAATGTTCAGGTCCTACATGTTTATGCTCATCCCTAGACCAGACATTAAGTAAATGATCATCATGATTTCCTCTAACACCAATTACATTATGTTTTTTTATATAATCCAGCACCCCCTTTGGATCTATCCCGTAGTCAACATAATCTCCAGCACAATAAATAGCATCCCAATCTTTCTCGTAATCTAAAATTGTTTTCAATGCGACAGAATTACTATGGATATCGGATATTAATAAGATTTTCATAATTCTCCCCTTTCTAGTAGGCGCTTTAATGATTTTTATATTAGCAAACCCTTCCTTATGTGTCAAACGTTTCCACAAATATTTTTTCCGCGATTCGACAAATAGTCATATAAAGTAAAAAACCACTCAACAAAAGGCTTCAGCCCTCCCTACACTCTTTAAATCTTGGTATATAAGGGTTGTAGGTCGTTTTCATAGAGAAAAAACAAACTGTAAATGCACATAGAAGTTGAAATTTACTGAAGATAGACGGGTCCAAGAGTATTATTCTAACTATCAAACTCGCTTATAATTCGACATTTCATAAAAGACTTAGTGGTTTACATGATTAATTCTCTTGTTTTATGTCAATCGTTATTATACTTACTTACAACTTATCCTTTCCACTCTCAATGAAGCCCGTTATAGTTACATAGATACAGATCCTTGTAATGATTACTAGCAGAAAATGCATAAGAGGTAAATTTTCAACCTGTAAAAAAGTTTCACTTAACAAAATCAAAGGCATTGAGAAGAAAATTCTTCCCAATGCCTTTTCAATTTAAGCATGCATTTTACTTATATAGATAGAATCAATTAAGAATGAAAAGAGCTCAGCCATCCTTTAACGCATTAACTTGGCGGGGGACTGACCCCGAAATGGCCCCGCCTATAGTTGTATCCATAAAGTTTGGTTAGGTGTGATTTCAAAGTTTCCATCGAATGGTTGGTTATCGATGAGGTTTGTTCCTTTGTATTCTATTTCCATGGGGATGTGATCGTCTGATACGTTTACCATGGCTAGTATTTGGTCTCCAGTTTCTTCGTTGTGTCTAATGATTGAGAAGATGCGTTTGTCTAGGTAGATAATTTTTTGTTTTGCGTTTGGATGGAAGGCTTTTAAGCTTCTTCTTAGTTTTATTCGTTTGGATAATGCTTCAAATATTTGTGCTCTCAGTGTGTTTTCTTTTAATGCGCTCTCTAATTCGTCCTTATTTAGTTTCTCACGGTTTATTCTTCTATTTATACCAGATTTTTCCACACCTTCTAGATCATTTTCGGATCCAAGCAGGCTGTGAATATAAACGGCTGGGACTCCAACTACAGATAACAATATTGAATGAGCGGCCATCGTCCGTCGCACTTTCACCTCGTTATTTTCATCTGGATGGGCTAAAGCATTTAAATAATTTATATTTAATTCATAAGGACTCTTTGTACCGTCACCATTATCTTTATAGGAGACTAACCCTCCGTGTTCAAGGGCTTTATCAACCAACAATTGTTTTTCATCTTCTGTTAAAATACCTTCAGTTGGCCGCAAACCAATGCCATCATGTGAAGCTAGAAAATTAAAATATGTTGTAGTCGAAGTAGTCGATTCTAGTGTGTTTAACCAATCTGATAATTTCTCAGCATTTTTTGTTAAAAAAGAGAACAATGTTAATGGAGGCAAAGGAAATTGATAAACCATTTGTGCCTCATCCTGCCCATTCCCAAAATAACTTATATTCTCTTTATGTGGTACATTTGTTTCTGTAATAATAATAGCATTAGGGTTTATCGCCTCTAATACCTTTCGCATTAATTTAATTAAAACATGTGTTTCTTCTAAATGAATGCAGCTTGTCCCCAATTCTTTCCACATAAAACCGATCGCATCTAAACGAATATACTTCGCTCCATTTGCGACATACATGCCTAGAATATCCAGTATTTCAAGCAACAAGTCAGGATTTTTATAATTTAAGTCAATCTGGTCTTCACTAAAGGTTGTCCAAACATATTTCGGACCTTCCTTTGTATCAAATGCGGTAAGAAGCGGAAGGGCTCTTGGACGTGTCACTTGACTATAATCTAATGAAGGGTCAGCTTCAATAAAATATTTTTTATATTGATCCTGCCCTTGCAAAAATCCTTGAAACCAGTCGCTGCTCTTAGAAATATGATTGATTACCGCGTCAAACATTAAATCATATTGATTAGAAAGTTGATTGATATCTTTCCAACTCCCCAAATCCGGGTCTATTTCGCGATAATCAACAACTGAGAATCCATCATCAGACGTATATGGATAGAACGGCAAAATATGAACAGCATTTACACAATCGACATGACTTAACAAAAAATCCTTTAATGTTTTTAATGGTGCTTCTTCCTGTTTCAAAATGCTATCACCATAAGTGATTAACATTACGTCTTTCTCTGATATCCATTGTTCGTTTAACGCTTGCTGCCGGTTATACTTTTCCACAATGCTTTCAATTTTCGAGAATATATCTGAGATATCTCCATCATATAAAAAAGCTAATCTATTTAATATTTGTTCTTTTGTATGTCTTTCCATTTGCAACCCTCACATCCTAATTAAAGTTGATTAATCGAACAACATTTTCAACTGTCTGGAATAAATTTTCTTCCGCTTTTATAAAGGCTTCTTCTAAATCACAAGGATTGTTTATAATGCTGTGGACAGAGAGTAAACCTTTTTTAAATAAAGGTTCATATCCTTCTTGCACACTACCTGCAAATGCCACCACAGGTACATGATGAATGTTGGCTTCACGGACGATTCCAGCTATGACTTTTCCATTCGGAGTTTGGTGATCTATCTTTCCTTCACCAGTAAAAACAAAATCCACTTGATCAAGTGCCTTGGAAAAATCCAATGTTTCGAGAACTAAATCAATCCCACTTTGCAATTTTCCACCAATGGCTAATAAGGCAGCGCCAAGCCCACCTGCTGCCCCCGAACCTTGCACATCACCAATCGGCATTTGTACTGTTTTTTCTAATAGATGATTAAAATGATGAAGATTTCGGTCCAATTGTTTGATCATTGCATTAGTGGCCCCTTTTTGTGGTCCATAAATATAGCTTGCTCCATTTTCTCCACATAAAGGATTTGTTACATCGCATGCGACAGAAATATTGATGTCTTTCAACCTGGGATCAATGGAAGCTAAATGCACACTAGAAATCTCACATAGGCTCCCGCCGCCATAGTCGACTTGTCTACCAGATTGGTCAACTATTTCAGCTCCTATTGCCTGCAGCATTCCCACGCCACCATCATTCGTAGCACTGCCGCCGATCGTAATGATTAAATTGGTAATTTCATGTTCTAATGCAGCCAATATTAATTCACCAGTGCCATAACTAGTCGTTGTCATTGGATTTCTTTTTTCTGCTGATATTAAATGAATCCCGCTTGCTTCAGCCATCTCAACGATGGCTGTTTTCTGATCTGAAAATACAGCATAGCGTGCAAGCACTTTTTCGCCCAGAGGACCAGTCACCTGTTTATAGAAAACTTCACCAGCCAATGCGTGATTTAATACTTCCAACGTTCCTTCTCCACCATCCGCTACTGGCAACAAGTCAACCTTAATGTCAGGATCGACGCTTATAATCGCTTTACTCATAATCTGAGCTACACGAGAAGCAGATAGACTTTCTTTAAATGAATCAGGCGATAGTAAGATCTTCATCACAAAACACTCAACTTTCTTTCCAAAGTGAGAAGGCTTTTTTTACTTTATTCCAATCTAACTGTGAGGTCTCTTCCACAAGCAAATCAGCCTCTGTTAAATGACCGCCAATGCCAACAGCAAACATATTACTAGATTGAATCGCTGCAATGCCAACTAGCGCATCTTCTATTCCGATTGCATTAGAGGGATTGGCTTGAAGTACATCACATACATTTAAAAATATCTCCGGGTCTGGTTTTGAATTTTTTATTTTACTTGCATCTGCACAATAATCAAATAAATGTTCGATCTTCAGCGCTTGTAAAACGGTTTGAGCATTTTTAGAAACAGACGCTAATCCAATCGGGATATTTTCACTCTTTATTTTATTTATGAATGATAGAATCCCTGGCAGAATTTCTTCCGGCGTTAATTGCTGAATAAATTGTTTGTATCGTTCATTCTTTTTCTCTGCTAGTTCCATTTTTTCCGCATCGGTCAACTCTATATTTCCTCTATTTAAAATAAGTTCAAGTGATTCTAGTCGACTTACACCTTTTAGATTTTCATTAAACTCCTCATTAAAAGGAATATCACGTTCATCTGCGATGCTTTTCCAAGCTAAATAGTGATACTTAGCTGTATCTGTAATAACTCCATCTAAATCAAATACAACGGCCTCAATTATTTTACTCTGCATTTTAAAAGATTCCTTTCTTGACTGCTACACAAGTTGGACAGATATTGGCTCCTTCGTTAGTTCAAACACTTCATTCTTCACCTTGATTGTAAGAGGGGCACCGCCAACTTTTTTAACGATTAGCTTTTCGTTTTCAACGATAAATTCAAGCTTTCTTCCTCTATATTGAATCGGAAATTTTAATTTCGACCAGTCTTTGGGAAGTGTCGGTTGAACAGTAATACTATCTTCTGAAAAAGATATGTTTAGAAAGTGAAATACCGCAAGCCAAATCGCTCCTAAAGATGCGGCATGGACGCCTTCATCTGATGAATGGGGATTGGCCCCCAAATCAATTAGACACGCTTCCTGAAACCATTGATACGCTAAGTCTTTCTCTCCGCATCTCATTGCAACAATGGCATGGATCGCTTTGCTTAAGGATGAATCATGAATCGTTCTGTTCTCATAGTATTGAAAGTTTTGGTAAACAATCTCTTTTGAAAACAATTGCGGAAATAAATAAAAGAGCATAACAACATCTGCCTGCTTTAATATTTGCATCTCATTTACTTCCGGCCTTGAATAATCCAATAAGATCGATTGGTTTCCTTGACTTTGCTTATATTTTGCTAGATCAATATAAGGCTTTTGCAGAAACGTATCATCTTGTGGAAGTAACCCGTCTTCATTCACTTGTGGTAAATATAAATGTTTCATAAAATGCTCAGCTTCTTGTTTAAAGACTTCATCTACTATCGCGAACTGCTCCATATACCTTAATGCTTGTTGCACATTATAATGAGCAAGATAATTTGTATAAGCATTATTATCAATAAACTCCGTATATTCATCAGGACCGATAACATTTTTTATAGAAAGCTTGTCATTTTGCTTCACCGTACGGCTAATCCAAAACGCACTCGTCTCTTTTAATAATGCTAATCCTTCTTCTATCATAAACTGATCGTCTCTCGTTGTTTCATAGTATCGAATCACCGCAAAAGCAATATCTGCCACAATATGATGTTCAGCCAATGCTGATGCTACTTTTTGCCTTTTACCTGTTTTAATATTAATCGCTGCATAAGCAGGCGTTTCTTCTTCCCCTGATAGCGCACTTTCCCATGGGAATTGCGCTCCCTTAAATCCATTCATTTCTGCCTTTTTACGCGCCATTGGTAAGCGACTATAGCGATAGTGCAGAAGCTGCCTAGCAATAGACGGATTTGTATAGAGATGTGAGGGTAAAATGAAAATCTCTGTATCCCAAAACACATGGCCTTTGTATCCTTCACCTGTTAATCCCTTTGCGCCAATACTAAAATCAGCATTATGCTTGGGTGTCATAATTTCAATATGATATATGGCAAAATCAATCGATAACTGATCCATTTCGTTTGGAGAAGAAATCTCTATTCTGTGATCTTTCCAAAAATCGTTCCAAACCTGTTCAGACTTTTGCAATGCCTGGTTATAGCCGTCCTGATACAGTTGTTTGATTTTTTCCAATCCCACTGCTTCGATGGCCAATTTTTCCGGGATATCCTGATCAAGACTCGTAAAAATCGCCCCATACTTTTCAAAGGTAAAGGGCTGTTCTTTTTTTACGGTCACTTCTCCATGTGCTAATAATTGCCTGTTTTTTGAAGTGAAATATTCTTTATCGATCATGGAATATTTACAAGCAGCAAACAAAGCAATTTTTTGCTTGGAATGAGAGGTTTGGTAAACACCTTGCATATACCGATCGTTAAATACCCGAACATTCTCTTCCATTACATGTTGTCTACCGTGATTTGTTTGTTGTCCGTCAATCCCTGTGGTAATTTTTATCGATATATCTTTATTTAAACTAACGATCGTGATAGCGGAAGACAAAACATGCAAATCAGCTTTGGAGACCATTCTTCTAAAAGTCATTTTTAATTGGAGACCATCATTTCTCTCCCAAACAACTTCCCGAATCATTTCTCCTCTATCTAGATAAAGCTTTTTCGAGTATGCAAGAATCTTACCGGACATCATCGAAAACACTTCGTGATCAATCTCTATTTTTACACCAACTAAATCTGGGAGATTGACGATTTCTGCAGGAGCATTATTTGTCTCTTTATTGTATATACCCGCAACATACATGCCTCTTGTTTGTTCAGGGTATTCCTCTTCATGAACACCCCGAATTCCCATATAACCATTTCCTAAGGTCATGAGTGTTCCATATTTATTTAATTTTCGTAAATCAAAATGATCATCTAGTAGAACTTGTTGCCACTTCATAAATAAACACTCTCTCCCGTTTCCGCTGATCGATATAATGCTTCGATTAATGTTTGGACTTTGTATCCTTCATCTCCAGTTACAATGGAGTTATTCCCCTTGCCTGTACAGTGATCGATAAATGAATGAATGCTCTTCTTCTTTGCATCTTCATTTGTTGTATTTTCGTACTCATACAATGTAACGAGTTCGCCTGCTCTATCCGTATATATCTCTAGTGGATACAAACTCGCCCCTGCTTTGTCACCGGAGAAGGAAACGTTCAAATACGATTTTGGTTTTATGTGCAAGGCAAAGGATGTTTCTAATTCGATTAAACCACCATTTTCCAGTTCGATAAAAGCAAACAAAGAATCCTCAACTTCATATTTATTTGGGTCCCATTTTCCGAATGACCCTTCAGATTTAAAAGGAGCGATTTTAGAAAACATCTTAGCCGTTACTCTATAAATGGTTGGAAACTTTAATAAAAATAGGGCGCAATCCACCATATGAATGCCAATATCAATTAATGGTCCCCCACCTTGTAATTCTTTGTTTGTAAAATGGCCCCAGCCTGGAACTCCGGATCTGCGAACAGCAGAAATTTTCGTATAATAAACATCCCCGAGGATTTCTTCCTCCATTTTTTGATGCAATAAGTTCGTTTCTGGTGCAAATCGATGCTGAAAGTTATAGGCCAAAACAAGGTTTTTTTCCTTGGCTAATTGACTTAATTTTATTGCATCATCCGCACTAATGGTTGGCGGCTTTTCACAAATCACATGACAATGATGCTCTAAGGCCTCTCTTACATGTTGGTAATGATATTTATTCGGAGTACATACACTGACGATATCTGGTTTTTCCGCCTGCAGCATGTCCGTCACGTTTGTATAATAGGTTGGGATATTATTCTTTTTTGCAAAAGCTTGAGCACTCTCATATCTTCGACTAACGACAGAAACAATCTGAATCCCTTCTTTATCTCGATAAGCCGGGATATGGGTTGTTTCTGCCACTTGTCCCCCACCAATAATGGCTACCTTCAAATTTTCCAAATGCTACACCTCTTAACAATCAAGAATCGACTTTAAATAAGCAAGCGACTTTTTGAATTCATGTTCTGCATCTTCGCCCTGAATTCTACATTCAATAGCTAAATAACCATCATAACGATTGGCCCGAAGCTGATCAAAACATTGCTTAAAATTGATCGATCCGCTTCCAGGCTGGAAACGATGATTGTCTGCCAAATGGATATGACCGATTAGTTCTTTATTGTTTTGTAAGGTAACAAGAATATTATCTTCTTCTATATTCATATGGTAAAAATCCGCCACAATTTTTACATGCTTTAAGTCGTTCTTTTCAATATATTCACGCGCATCAGCAACCCTGTTGATCATATGGTCTTGATAACGATTCAAGGGTTCTAGATAAATGGAAGTATTGGTTTTCTCTGCTACCTTTTCTAGATACAGTAGTGAATCCGAGATTGCATTCCAATCACCTTCTTTATTTCTAGGTGGAGTAAATGGTGGTAATCGGTATGTGAACATCCCCCATGCAGCTGGAATAACGACCCCTTTGCCACCAATTTTTTGCAGAGCATATAAAATATTTTTAAGCTCCTCTAATCCGTTTTTTCTTCTCTCCTCTGAAAAGTCACCAATCCAACCGTCATAGCCATTACATGCCGTTTTAACTTCTATTCCAGTCTCTTCCATAGCGGATTTAATTTCTTCTATATTTTCGACTAGCATTTTCCCATCAATTTCGTATCCATCTATCCCTAAGTCTTTTAAATAACGGAATTTATCAATGATTTTTTCCGGAAAAAAATTTTGGTCTTGAGTTGCTAGTTTCATAGCTCTCATCCTTTCTTGGAAAATTTACTTTGAATGTGTGACGCCTAGCTTTATACTCAAATGTGGTGATTGATCAACATATTTCATATATGCCTCTGCACTTTCCTCGAATGAAACAATCGGATCAATAATTTTTTCACAATCTAAATATCCGTTCATCAGTAATTCCCAGCATGTTTTTTCAATCCGTTTTCTATCCCATCTAGGGTAATCCGGGTTCGGTTCACTTGCAGCTCGAGAGAAAACGATATTTGCATTATTAAAATGAGCTTCTCTGCCAAAATTTAATCCTTCCGGGAATGGCTTCGCAAAGGCAATGTAAGAAATCGTTCCACCATACGCAATGGCACGTAAGGCATCTTGCAGCGCACTCGCAATTCCACTGGTTTCAATGTAAACATCTACCCCTTTTTTTTGGGTATTTTGTTTCACTTCAAATCCAACGTCACACTGTGTTGGATCTAAAGCAAGATCTGCACCATGCTCTAGAGCAATGTCTCTTCGGTGCGCAATAGGATCAACTGCCACCACAAAACTCGCACCCGCTTTTTTAGCAAGTTGAACGGCGATTTGTCCGATTGCACCTAATCCAGAGACAACAACATAATCTCCCGCTCGAATATTTCCATCACGAACAGCGCTAAGAGCAAACTGAGCAGGATCATAGCAAACAGCATTTTGCCATTTCGCATCTTTTGACATTTTCAATAAACGATGATTATCAATTGCATCAACAACTACATAGTCTGATATTGGTCCATAGGTACAAACTCGTTCTCCGATACTATAATCAGTTACGCTTTTGCCTACTTCCACAATTTCTCCTACAACCATATTTCCTAATTTGAATTCTCCGAAGACAACTCCCTTTTGGGATTTGTCTTTACGAGGCATAAACATTCTCCATTCTTCAGAGAATTCCTCTTCCATAAAGGGAGTTGTCCCTCTAAAATCAATTACTTCTGTTCCGTGCTTAGGAGCGGAAAATTCAACCTTCACTTTGACTTCCGTGTCTTTTATAGTAGGTTCTTCCAATGTTTGTAATTTGGCAATCCTTGGTTCTGTTGCTATTAATGTTTTCATCCTATTTCTTCCCTTCTGAATTATTCTTTTACCCCACCCGAGGTTACATTCCCTTTAATAAGACTTTCCGATATAGCATACATAATGACTACTGGTAAAGCCGTCACAATTGAAGCTGCCATCATTCTTCCCCAAATATAATCCGGATTACTGAACAATGAATTTAACCCAACTGGTAGTGTGAAGTTTTCATCACTTGAGAAAAAGATCGATGCGAATAAAAAGTCATTCCAAGCAACCATAAAACAATAGACAAATACTGAAATGATCCCCGATAGGGAAAGTGGAATAATAATGTAAAAAATAATTTTCACTCGATTTAAACCATCAATTTTCGCTGCCTCTTCCAAATCCTTAGGGATTGTTTCAAAAAAGCTAATCAGCATTAAAATCGCTGTAGGCAACGTTTGTACAATCATGACGATAATTAGAGATGTCTTGGTATCGTATAGACCAAGACTTGAAATGATCTTGAATAACGGTACTACTAATAAAATCCCAGAGAACATATACACAGTGTAAAAACTAGCATTAATTTGGAGTCGACCTTTAAAATCCAATCTAGAAAGGGCATAGGCTCCAAAGATTGCAATCACAACAGAAATAATCGATGCTGTTAAGGCTACGACAAAACTATTCTCTAGATAAGTAAGGTACGGAAAAATACTTGGATTAAAAATATCTACAAAGTGTTGAATCGTCCATTCCCTAGGAAAAAAGGTTGGATTTCTTGAAATGGCTTCTTGTGAACTTTTTAAAGCCGTCATTAACATAATAAAGAAGGGAAATAAGCTGATAACTAAGATCAGTAAAATCCCTATATAAAAGAAGATTCCCTTCAACGTTTTCGTTTTCTTTGTACTAACGGCTGCCATTTAAATTCACCCTCTTTCTAATAAGAATAATGAGAGTACAAATAACTGCGAATAATATGACAGAGATAGCGGATGCCTTCCCTAAATCATTAAAGGCAAATGCCGTTTTATACAGATAAATGCCAAGAACATTCACTTTATTTGTTAAGAGGTAAACATCTTCGAACATATAGAACATCCAGATTGTTCTCAAGGTAACAATAGTTAATAACACCGGCATAACAGCAGGTAACGTAACCGCCTTAAACTTCTCCCATATATTCGCCCCATCCATTTCAGCTGCTTCATATAATGTAGGTGAAATAGTTTGAAGAATGGCTAAAAATGAGATAAACGCATAAGGGAAATATCTCCAGATGGCAAATAATACAACTAGAATAAAACTACTAGAAGGATTATCGAACCATAAGGGAGCTTGATCAAATAAATGTAAAACGTCTCTTCCAATGTAATTTACAATCCCATATCCATTATTAAACATATATTTCCAAGCAAAAATCAGTGAAATCGATGGCGTAACATAAGATAAGATGATAAGTGATCGAGCAATTTTCCGGAATTTAAATGGCCGATTAAACAAAATTGCAACATATAACCCTACAATGGTACTGCCTCCAACAACTAACAATGTATATAGCAATGTAATGCCCAATGATTTGTAAAATTCTACATCCTTAAATGTATCTATATAATTTTGAAAACCAATAAACTCTGCACCCAAGCGCGGATTCACTGGTTGATAAAAAAAGCTATAGTATATATTTGAAATCATCGGATATCCAATAAGCATTAATATTAAAAGAATACTGGGTAATAGTAGTATTAACGCAAATTTTCCATTAGATAATTCTCGCTTTATTTTAAACATGATTATTACCACCTTCAGAAATTCCCTTTACAAGGATGTTTAAAAAGTCGGGTAAAAGTGACACTGCGAGCTAAAGGATCTTCGACTAAGTGCCGACACGTCCTGTGATGTCGAAGTCGCCGCTTGCTTCTCCGCCTCAAAATTCCGACGCCGACTTAGGCCCCTTTTTATCCTTCTTTTTGAACACACACTTTACGAGATAGATATTCCAAATATGAGCAATGCTGCAAGGTTAAGGAACAAAAGCACAAGCGCCTTGATCAGCCCCGACAAGCAAATGTTCTGAGCCAAGAAAAGTCCGGTTTTGACTTTTATTGGCTCAGGTTATTTGACCTCGAGGGGCTAGGCGCTGGAGCTGGATGACAATAAACTCGCAGCATCATCCGATTGTATTATTTGGTCACTTCTTGAATTCGAGCTTCTGTTTCATCTAATGCCTTTTGAATATCTTGTCCACCTACTGTCACATTATTAATCATGGTTGGAATCGCGCCCGTACTTGTGATATCTCCCATTTTCACAAAATTCGAATCCCCTACTACTCCAAATACTTGTATATCATTAAAGGATTCGGCAATTTCATCCGATAATTCTCCAAATGCTTGAATGACTTCATTAGACTTATATGTCTCGTTCTCAACCACACCTTTATGAACCGGTTGAGCACCGCCTGGAGCCATAAGAATCCAATCTGTCGTATTTTCAGGTTGAGACATAAACTCTACAAAAGTTTGCGCTGCTTCTTTTTGCTTATCTTCCAAACCTGAAGTAATCGTAAATGAACTTACAGTACCAAAAACAGCCTCATTTTTTTGAGTCGGAATCGCAAAGCCTACATTGCTTGGATCTCCGTCACTATAGATACCTGGTAACAAATAAGTGGAATATAACGCCATCGGGGCACTCCCATTCATAAAGGCATCTTTTACCTCAGTCGTATCATTGGACCCCGGCATTGTATATTCAGATAATTCATCATAAAATTCTAATGCTTCTTTCATTTCAGGGGTATTAAATGTTTCATTCCCATCTGCATCAAGAACATTTGCATCGTTTGATAAGGCAAATTGTGAAAAAGCTTGTTCTGAATAGTTACTTTCTACAGTTGGCAGCGCAATTCCATACTGCTGGTTTTTCTCATCTGTAAAAGCCTTAGCAATTTCTAAAAGCTCATCCCAGTTCTTTGGTTCTTCAAACCCTTCAGACTCTAGCATTTCTTTGTTATACCAAATGCCTTGTACCCAACCACTTATAGGTACACCGCGGTAGCTATTTCCATCCTCAGAGCGCACCAATCGCAAAGCACCATCATAGTATTCATCAGCACCTACGGATTCAATAATTTCTTGTACAGCATCTTTATCAATTAATTCATCTTTATCCATTACTTTTGCATAATCCTGGCCAACCTCTACAACTTCAGGTAACTCGCCAGACTGTGCAAGTGTAATAATTTTTGTATTTAAATTGCTCTCTTCTGTTACAACTTGCTTAATCTTAATATCAGGATTTTCTTTCTCAAATTTCTCAATTAATTTATCGATCACTGTCAGACGTTCTTGTTCAACCGAAGTATGCATGAATTCAATTGTTACCTGATCGCTACTACTCTCTTTCGCAGAATCCTCTTTATTCGAACAAGCAAATAATACAAAACTCAATGATAGTATAGAAAAAAGTATTACCATATTCTTCTTCATTTCATATGACCTCCCTATTTTCAAAACAGATTAAGACTTCAAGAATGAGTTTAAGAGATTACCCTCTCCTTTAATTAGTTGTTAAACTTCTTCTTTAGGGAGCGGTCCCAAATTTAATATTACCTTGGGAGCGCTCCCAGTAGATAATAGCTTAATACATACTTTTGGCTCATGTCAAGGGGGTTGTTTGAAAGATTTATTAGTTTTCAAATCAAAAAATTAATAGAATACGATTTCATCAAGATAGAAACGCTTAAAATACATGATTTTTGGCCTATTCATTTTTTAAAATAAAAAAATGGAGATGACTTTACATTGAATATATATTACAATATACTTGGTACCGATCCCAGTTAGGAAGTGATGTAATGAAACCAACTATTTATGATATTGCAAAAGTTGCGAAAGTATCAAAGTCTACTGTTTCTCGAGTTTTGAATAATAACCCCAATATTTCTAATAAAAGCAAACAACGAGTATTAAAAGCAATCGCAGAGCTAAACTACCAGCCAAGTAAAATAGCCAGAGGGCTATCAGCTGGATTTGATGCTATTCTAGTTGTTTCAAGATCTACTGCTACTACAAAAAACAACCCGTTTTTTTCAGAAATACTCCATGTTATTTCGACGTACGCAGAAACAGAAGGCTATGATGTGATTTTACAAACATCGCAAAACAACTTGGATGAAATAGAGAAAACCATCATGAAAACATCATCAAAAATTGTAAAAGGAATTATAATGCTAAGCTCTCCAAGTGATGAAAATTATTTCGAACAAATAAACTCACTTAATATCCCAACAGTTGTGATTGGAAAAGTAAATGGCCATTTTGAAAATATTTATTCTGTCGATACTGACAATTTTAAAGATAGCTATAATTTAGTTCAATACATGATTGATTTAGGACATCAAAACATCGCTTGTTTATACTCCCCTCAAGAATATCACGTTTCCATCGACAGATTAAAGGGATACAAACAGTGCCTACTAGATAATCAACTTGCATTAAAAGATGAACTGATGATAAATTGCGGTTTTACGATGGGAGAAGCCTATAATAATTCTAAAAAGTTATTCGATTCTAAGCCATATCCGACCGCTATTTTCGCTACGGACGATCTAAAATTATTAGGATTGTATAAAATATTAGACGAACTGGAAATTAAAACCCCGTCTGAGCTTTTAGTTGGGGGATACAGTAATACAGAGATTACATCATTTTTATTTCCTTCACTAATTCAAATAGAAAATCCAACCCATAAATTAGGTGAATTTTCCACCAAACTGTTGTTTACTATCATCAAACAACAGCCGGTAGATGAAAGGAAAATAATTGTTCCCACACTGCAAAAAATAATTGGTTCTAAGTATAAAAAATAAAATGAAGGTTCATTTATCGGGAGGATTTCATCTCCATTAAATGAACCTTCGCTTTATTTACCCATACTAACATTCCACTAGATCCATAATTGCTCGTACATAATGGAATATAGGTTTTGTGCAGTCAATACAGAGTGTTTTCCCAATTTTAGCTTCACCTGTGATAACAACGACACGCCTAAAATTTCTTTATCTTTAATTGTGCAGTTCAATATTTTTCTTTTATTATCCTTTATTTCCACCTGTAATACTAATACCTTGTATAAAGTACCTTTGACCAAAGAAGAAGATAACAATGGCAGGTAAGATCATGATTGTCGACCCAGCCATCATTAAGTTCCAATCAGAGGAATATGAACCTCTTAACTGAAGTAGACCTAGTGCCAATGTGTATTTAGATTCGTCGTTCAGATAAATAAGCGGGCCGAAAAAGTCATTCCAAACAGCCATAAAAGTGAAAAAGCCAATCACCAATAATGCTGGTTTAACAAGTGGTATCATTATTTTTGTGAAAATTTGAAAGTAATTGGCACCATCTAAAATGGCCGCTTCATCTAATTCTTTTGGAATGTTTAAGAAAAATTGCCTCATTAGGAAAATGTTAAATCCCCCTCCTCCAAAAAATGCAGGAAATACCAAAGGCCAAAAAGTACCCACTCCTCCAATCTCTGACCACATCAAAAAGGTTGGAATCATTGTTACGGCAGCAGGTAACATCATCGTACCAATAATCATCGCAAACCAGATATCCCTACCCGGAAATCTTAATCTTGCAAAAGCATATCCACACATACAACAGGTTGCTATGGTCCCAATTAAAACAGGAACCATAATTATCATCGTGTTCTTAAAATATAAACCAAAATCGATAATGTCAAAAACATCCCTAAAATTATGCCATTGAAAAGTTTCTGGTAAGATTTTCGGTGGGAAAACAAAAATTTCAGTTGTGGTCATCAACGAGCTCCGCAGCAACCATAAAAAAGGTACAAATGAGATTACCGCTCCAATGACTAATAGAAGAAACGCAGGATATCTCTTTATTTTTTTCACCATATTATTTTCCACCTCCATAGTAAACCCATGATTTCGAGCTTCTAAATATTATTAATGTGAAAAAGCCAATGATAACAAACAAAATCCATGCAAGTGCACTTGCATAACCAAAGTCATTCTGTTGGAAAGCTGTTCGATAAATTAATAAAACATAAAACAATGTTGAGTTATTAGGCCCGCCTTCCGTCATAATGTATGCCTGGGTGAAAGCTTGAAATGAACCAATCAATCCCATAATTAAATTAAAAAAAATAATGGGAGTTAAAGAGGGGATGGTAACATATCGTAGCTTATGCCACCCGTTTCCACCATCTATTTCCACCGCTTCATGCAAATCTTTTGGGACATCTTGTAAGCCAGCCAAAAAGATCAACGCAGTTCCTCCCAGGCCCCACACGCTCATTAATATAAGTGAAGGAATGGCTGTTTTCTCATCATAAATCCACATGGATGTTGGCAATTGAAGGTATTTTAAAATTGTATTAAACAAGCCAAAATCCGGATTAAAAAGCCATACCCACAATATATTTGAGGCAACTGCCGGGACGAGGACAGGCAAATAGTAAATTGTCCGAAAAAACGCCTGTCCCTTTACCTTCATATTCATCAACAAAGCCACAAATAAGGCGGCAACTAGGGTAAAAAAGGTACTCCCAAACGCAAAATAGAATGTGACAACAATTGATTTTTTAAAGAAGATATCATTTACGAAAATTTCATAAAAGTTTTCTAGACCAACCCAGTTAAAAGATCCAAGCGCCGTCCAATCAGTAAAACTTAATACGAAACTAGCTATTAGCGGGAAGACTGTCCAGATTAGAATGCCAAGTATAGCCGGCATAGCAAACAAATATCCGAAAATAGCTTCCTTTTTTTTAATACTCACAAATTTTTTTTTTCGTTTGGAAGGCTCTATTATAGATTCCCCTACTATTTCGTTCCTTAATTTCAAGAAAAGTCACCGTCCCCCAGTTTGTTTTTTTATTTTGACTTCGACAGAAACATTATTCGTATTCAACATACTCATATTTATCGCCAAATTCGTCTTTCAGCTTAGGTAATATATCATCCAGAATCGCATCTTTGGCAGGCTTTTGATTATTCCAGATTTGATCTAAGCCGGGATTAATAATTGTCGATGCCTTCGATCGATCGCCCCAATAGTAGTTTGGGTTTTGAACAACATGATTCAATCCCCATTCGATAACAGCTTCTTTATATTCCTCCGGGTGGATCTCTGTATTAGTCCATTTTTTTATCAGTTCTTCATCGGTGTACCAAGATTCCTCATTGGGCATCCATAACCCCCCTTGAATTAAAGGTAAGCTATTTTCGGGATCCATAATGAACGTTAAAAATGTTTTCGTTTCTTCCCAATTTTCATTTGCATTATCACTATTAAAGACAACAATTGGTGTTCCCGTGGTCAATGTAACCGCCTTCTTCATCTTCGGTAAAACTCCTATTCCTAGATCTAATGATTTTTCCTTCTTTGCTTTTCCGAGTTCTTGCATTGCCCATTGGCCGTCTATATTCATTGCGACCCTACCAGTTAATAATGCTGTATCTGTTGCAGGGAGGGTTGACAATTGGGACGGTTTTGGCATTACATTCTCAACGTACATTAAATCTTGAATCGCTTGTAATGCATCAATTGTATTCTTACTTCCTAACAAAATTGTTTTTCCATCCTCAGAAATGATACCGCCTTCATTAAGCAATAAAAAGTTTTCGTAAAAATATGTGAAATTGCTGATACCATAGGTCTCAATATTTTTCGGATCAAATCCTGATTCACCAGGGTGATTTCCCTCTCGATCAACCGTAAATTTCCGAGCTACCTCGATGAATTCCTCCCAGGTCCAGGCATCTTCCGCTTTTGTAGGGGGATAATCTACCCCCTGCTCATCAAAAAATTGCTTATTGTAATAGATGTTATTGGTCTCGTTGGCAACACTTGATCCACCGATAGGTCCTCCTTCTTCGAATTGAAAAATTGAATAGGACAGTTTATTGCCAATCTCTCCAGATTCATACAACTCAGAGACATCCTTAATTCGACCATTTTCTACCCACGCCGGTAAGCTGCCTTCTGGAAAATAACCTAAATCAGGCAATTTATTTGATGCGGCCTGTGATGTTAGTTTTTCAATGTAACCTTCATTGACCTGCTGTGCTTTCACATGGATATCATCATGCTGGTCATTAAATGTTTTAATCAATGCCTCAACAGATTCTTTCTCAAGTGGACCACCCCAATACGTCATCGTTAAAGACACGCCCTTTTCTTTTCCACCTGTCTCCGATCCACTACAACCCGCTATGAATATAACCGATAGGACAAATACAATAACTGTAAAGAACTGTCGGATAAATCTCATCATTACTCCCCCTTTAAACAAATTTATACTGATATGCATTTCAATTGGCCTGATACACAGCGTTTCATAAGATAAATCTGCCATAGCATATACGTCACTCCCACCTAATGGCCACTTCTAATTGTTCTCGTTAAACTTGCTGCCGTTATGAATTCTATTAATATCTTTTAATCTCAACCCCCTTTCTTTTTTCTTTGCTATTATTACTTGCATTTTTCATGCCAAAAAAATAAATGGATTATACTATCCATGTCAACTTTTCTAAAGAAAAGAATATTTATATTAACCTTTTTTCAAATAGAGAAATACTTCCTGATTAGAGCAAAACTTTTTTACACATAAATCCTTTTATTCTAAACTCTTGGACAGCTTTTTTACGCCTTCATAAGCGTAAAAAAAAGAGTGTAGTTAATTCCCTACACTCTCTTTTAACAACTCAGTTTTTAAAGTTTGTATACATTCTTATTGACTACCCGCAAACCGAAAATCCGTCTTACTCTCCCTTGAGGATGAGCTTGGAATTTTACAGTTATATGATTCTTATCTTCATAGAACTTTGAAGGAATAACATAGTTGACA
The DNA here is from genome assembly GCF_018333015.1 of Bacillus sp. J14TS2. Classification (NCBI taxonomy): domain Bacteria; kingdom Bacillati; phylum Bacillota; class Bacilli; order Caryophanales; family Bacillaceae; genus Bacillus; species Bacillus sp. J14TS2. Next base: position 139,095 of record NZ_BORE01000005.1, read on the forward strand.
TTATAGAACCTAGACGTCTCATGGAAACCTTCAATTGGTTCTACCGCTAAATGATTATCATTGATAAAAATGTCAAACTCCGTTTCTCTTCTTTGTAATTCTTTTGCATAGGTGATGACCAACATCATCTCTTCTTGATGATCTACCTTTAGATCAAAGGAAAACCATCCCCCGCCATAGGCTGTTCTACTATTCCTACTTTGCAAGGCACCAACTCGCGTATTATCCCCATCGAAACGATGATCGCGTTCTGGTTGCATTTCCCCAGGCTGAACATAATCGATTGTTGCTTTCTCTAAAATATTGATCTGTTTTCGAGCATGAAGGTAATCCTTCTGACGCTTTTCCCACTCTTCTTGTGTAAATAAGTCCCAATAAACCGAATACATTTTATCATGCATACGATAAAATGGATAAAGCTCAATATCTCTTGGATAGCCTGCTTGAACCGTTCGGAAAGTATTTATTTCCCCTTGTACGGGTTGGATCCATCCAGATAATGATTTTCCTTCAGGGATAAAGACAGGTGTATACAAAAAGTCAGTTGCTTCCTGATCACCCAATGGGCCCAATTCCCCGGCAAGTACAAGTGGTCCATACATAATAGCAGCCCTCTTTGGATTATCCGGCATTCTTTCAAGACGTAATGTCATCGGAATCTTAATTTCCACTTTATCATTGTTGGACCAAACTCGATTGATCTCAATAAAACTTCCAGGAGTGGAGTCCGATTCATAGTTTTCATCATTTATTTTGATTAAAATTCCTTGTTCAGCCCAAGATGGGTAACGGATATTCATCGTGAATTTTTCGGGGTTCGTACATTGAACACGGATATGAATATCATTTTCTTCAGGATATTTTGTTTCCTGAATTACTTTAATTCCTTTATCCCCCCAATTAAGAGCAGATGGAATATATTGATTCACGTATAATTGGTCTTCATTGTGAAAGTAAATGCTATTTCCATAGCTCGCATGATTTTCCATTCCGGTGCCAACACAACATGTAAAATGATCAAATTTATGATTATAGTCCTTGTAGCCCCCCATATCCAATGACAAAAAGTAGGTAACTCCTCCTTCTAAAGGATCTTGAGAAGCTAGTATATGATTAAAGAGAGCCCTTTCATAGTAATCGGCTGCTTTTGTAGAACGATTCCATTCAAATAAATGCTTCGTAAGTTTTAACATATTATACGTATTACAAGTTTCAGTCGTATGCGGGCCAAGTCGATCGCTAAGTTGATCTGGTGTACCAAAATACTCTTCAAAACTATGCCCGCCAGTAACATAAGAATGATGATCAATAACCTGTTCCCAAAAGAATTCAGCTATCTCTTTCCGTTTCATATCATTTGTCAGTTCATATTCCCTTGCAAGGCCAATAATCTTAGGAATTTGTGTATTAGCATGTCTTCCTGGTAAACTATCCTTCTGCTCTGAAAGGGGATCGAGAATTTGCTTATGCCAAAATCGTTGAGCTAGATTCAGATATTTTTCATTCCCTGTATCAGCATATAAATCAACCAATACCTCATTTATCCCGCCAAACTCGCATTCCATTACTTCTTGCATTTGCTCCTCATCAAGTTTAGAAAATATAGAATCAAGCCAGTCAGCTAATTTAATAGCGATATAAAGGGCTTTAGTATTCTCAACAAGATGCAATGAATCACGTAAACCAGCAAATAACTTATGGATTGTATAAAGAGGGGCCCATAAACCATTTAGATCAAACCCTTTTGATTCAATTTCCCCCTCCGAAACTTGTTGGAACACTTCTTTTGCATTTGGAATACCTGAAACATAACCATCTCCATGAGCTTCTTGACATTGACTAAGTTCATCAATAATATAATCGATCCGTGTTTTGAAGCGGTAATCATCTAACGAGGCATAAAGCATCGCACAAGCCGATAAATAATGACCAAGTGTGTGCCCTGATAAACTCATCGCTTCCCAGCCCTCATACTGAGTCGCCTTTGCTTCCAAGCCTGCATATTCTCTAAATCTAGCCAATAACCGATCTGGTTCAAGTTGCAGTAAATAATCGCGGTTCAGATCCATCGCATGTTTAAAAGGTCCATCCAACACGTTGACATCTTTCAAATGGAAAGGTTTTGCCTTCGTTTCGATACTCATTTCTAGCATCATCATTCCCCCTTAAAATTAAATGTGAGTACTTAGAAGTACAACTGGATTCGATCCTTCTTAAAGGATCATAAGCTCTCGTGGTGACTTTGTTAATATTTCATTACCATTTTGTTTAATGAATAGATCATCTTCAATTCTGACGCCACCTAAATTAGGAAGATAAATACCCGGTTCTACCGTAATGACCATACCTGATTGGATAACTTGAGCCGATTTAGGTGATAAAAATGGATCTTCATGTATCATTAACCCAATACCATGGCCAGCTCCATGACCAAAATACTCCCCATAACCTTGAAGTTCAATGAAATCACGAACAATTGCATCTGCTTGTTTTGCAGGCATTCCATGTTCGATTACTGCCGTACATTGTAATAATGCATCTAGAACAATCTGATAAATTTCTTTTAATTTCGGATCAGGTTCTCCAACAGCAACCGTTCTCGTCATATCTGATCGATATCCCTCATATAATGCGCCAAAATCAAGTGTAACCATATCCCCTTTTTCAATTACTTTTTCACTAGCAACACCATGAGGGAGGGCTGACCGAAAACCTGAGGCAACGATAATCATGGAAGAATTGGAAGTTGCTCCATTTTTTCGCATGTAAAATTCAAGCTCATTGGCAACATCAATCTCGGTAACACCTGGACGAATAAAGTCTAGAATATGATCAAACGCCAAATCAGCAATTGAAGCTGCTTTCCGAAGTTTTCCAACTTCCCTTTCCGTCTTGATTAGGCGGAGACTTTCAACGACATTAGTCGTTGGATAAAGTTCAACATTAACCTCCTCTTTTAATTGTAAATAAAAATCATAAGTGACATAACTTGACTCAAAACCAAGTTTCCTCATTTCCTCCCTTTTAACAAGCTGAACGATTGTATCCATCATAGAAGCTGACTGACCGCAAATAATGATTTCATAGCCTGTGATTTGTTCATGAGCCTGTTTGTCATAACGGAAGTCTGTTAAAAAAATAGCTTTAGTTCGAGAAACGATGACAACCCCAGAAGTCCCTGTAAAATTTGTTAGGTAGCGTACGTTTTCTGGCTTACTAATAAACATTCCATCAATCTGAAGCTTTTCGAGTTGCTTTCTAATCTTCTCTAGCATTGAAATTAAATCCTCCCTTACTTATTAATTTTTAATATTCTTCACTTTAGAACATGCAAGTCTTATGCCAAACTTTCCATATAAGCGATTTCTTCCAATTCTTCGATCCGTTGCAACTTCAAGACAAATAGATGGCATAATAATTGTGCAAAAGGGTGTGGAATATTGTATAGTATATTGAAAAACATCAAAAGATTTGGTTATTTATGAAAGATCCAAGAAAGGAGGTAATAAAATTGGAATTAGGTTTGTTTCAAAAGCAAACAACAAATCTGGTCATGACAACAGAATTGAGACAAGCGATTGCCTTATTACAGTATTCAACAATGGAATTAGCACAATTTATCCAGGAACAAGCACTAGAAAACCCACTTATTGAACTGGAAGAAAAGAAACAAAAGATACAGATTGGGGAAACCTATGAGGTTCCAAGGAGAAATTATACAAAAAATAATGAATCGCTAGGTCCATTAGATTTAATTGCAGAAGAAAAAGGAAGATTGTCGGAAAGTCTATTGGAACAAGTCCAATGGTTAGATATATCCGCAAGAGATCGCACTATATTAAAGTTTCTAATCCATAGCTTAGACGAAAATGGATATTTAACTATCAGTAGTATTGAAGCAGCCACTCATCTGTCGATTGGAAATCATATTGTTGAAAGGAATATTAAAAGATTACAAGCTTTAGAGCCAATAGGCGTAGGTTCAAGAAGCTTAAAAGAATGTTTACTTTTACAATTGCAAGCCTATTATCCTGAAAAAGAATTAGCTGCCAAAATAATAAGTGATCATCTTGAAATATTTGCACATAAAAAATGGCAAGAGCTTGCACAGAAATTACGTGTTACATTAAATGACATTAAAGACGTTGCAAATTGTATCCGAACTCTCCATCCGAAGCCTTGTAACGGGATTGAATATGATTCAACGAAATATTTGGTTCCTGATATTACGATTGCAAAAGAGCATGATGAATACATCGTCTCTTTAAATGATAATTTTCTACCTGGGATTCGTTTGAACAAAACCTATAAAGAGATGTTGTCCCAAAATAATGAAACCGCTAACTATTCCCATGAAAAATATAACCATTATAAATGGCTAACCAGAAGTATCGAACAACGTCGGAATACTTTGTTGAAAATTACTACTGTTCTTATTGATAAACAAAGGGAATTTTTAGAGCATGGCTTTTATATGCTTCAGCCCTTAACATTAAAGGAGATCGCCCATACAATTGATATGCATGAATCTTCCGTAAGTCGGGCAGTTAAAAACAAAGTGATTCAAACACCGAAAGGGACGTTCGAAATGCAGCAGTTATTTACATCCAAGTTAAAAATAGATGACGGTGGTCATACCTCTTCAGCAAGAGTGAAAATTTTAATTAAAACCGTTATCGAAAAGGAGAATAAAAGTAAACCTCTTTCAGATCAGAAAATAGCGGAATATTTATATGAACATAATAAAATCAGCATCTCAAGACGAACAGTCGCCAAATATAGGGAAGAATTAACTTTGCCATCTTCGAGTAAACGAAAGGAGTTTTTCTAAAATTGGAAAGGGCTTCCACTTACGTAGAAGCCTTCTCCTTATTACTGTAGATTCACCCAAATACTTTTTACTTCTGTATAGTTATCCAATGCATAACTCCCCATTTCTCTTCCGATTCCGGATTGCTTATAGCCACCAAATGCAGCTGCGGGATTTTCAAGGTTATAATCATTGATCCAAACGGTTCCAGCTTTAATGCGATGGGCCACATAATGAGCACGCTTAATATCCGATGTCCATACACCTGCTGCTAAACCGAAATTACTATCATTTGCCCTTTTGATCACTTCTTCAGTTGTATCAAATGCAAACACAGTAACGACCGGGCCAAAGATTTCCTCTTGCGCAATCGTCATATCATCTCCTACATCAGCAAACACCGTAGGAGTAATAAAATAACCTTTATCAAAGGCCTTTTTGCCTCCTGTTACTAATCTGGCTCCTTCTTCAATTCCTTTTTGAATATAGTTCAACACCCGATTACATTGTTCCTCCGACACTAATGGCCCCATCTCCGCTTCTGAAGATAAACCTTCACCCAATTTCACCTTCCGTGACCGGGCAGCCAATTCAGCAACTACCTTATTATAATGTGCTCGATGAACATAAACACGAGATCCAGCACTACAATTCTGACCATGGTTATACATTATTCCTTGAAAGGCGCCTTCAATCGCTTTATCGATATCAGCATCTTCAAAAATGATATTCGGTGATTTTCCTCCGAGTTCAAGCGTTACATGTTTAACTGTTTTAGCGGCCTCACGCATAATTTCTTTCCCGACAACGGTTGAGCCTGTAAAGGCAATTTTATCGATATTTTGATGTCTGACGATCGCAGCACCAGCTGTTTGTCCAAACCCAGGTACAAAATTGACCACCCCATCAGGAAAACCGGCCTCTTTAAACAATCTTGCTACATAAAGTACCGAGAGTGGCGTTTGTTCTGCCGGCTTTAGAACGACTGTACAACCTGTTGCAAGCGCTGCTCCTAATTTCCATGATGCCATTAACAGCGGGAAATTCCAGGGGATGATCTGACCAACAACCCCTATCGGCTCATGTGTTGTATAATGTAAATAATCTGGGTGTATTGGGGTTGTTTGCCCTAATACCTTTGTTGCCCAACCCGCATAATACCGGAAATGTTCAATAGTCCCGGAGATATCATCTTCCAAAGCCACATAATACGGTTTTCCATTATCCAATGCTTCCAGCTGGGCTAATTCCATCTTATTTTCCTCGATAAGATCAGCCAATTTATAAATCAGATGAGACCGTTCAGCTGCACTTAATCGCGGCCACTCTCCTTCTTCAAACGCTCGCCGCGCTGCCTGCACTGCCCGATCAATATCCATTTCTTCTGCCTCACTCACTTTAGCAAGTACTTCTTCCGTAGCAGGATTGGTTACTGAAAATGTTTTTTCAGAGATTGCTGAAACAAATTCACCATTTATATATAATGGGATTTCGCCAGACAAAAATTCTCTTACCCTAGGTTTTAACTCGATATTTGAGGTAATCACTTATATCCACTCCTTTTCATTTTCAAAGACTCCTAGACTTTCTAAGATACTTTGAAGCTTTGCATCTTCTTCCGTTGAAAGAGGGAGCCTAGGTTTCCGAGATGGTCCACCGGCAAGTCCTTGTAATTCCATTGCTCGTTTGACAATCTGTACATATTTTCCAGATTCCTCTAAAAAGCGGCAAAGTGGTAAAAGAGAATCATATATCTTCCAAGCAACTTCTAGTTGCTTTTTTTGGACCATAACAAATAAATCAGTCACTAGTCGTGGCGCAATATTCCCCGCAACTGAGATCCATCCCGTCGCCCCCACTAAAAAAGATTCCAACGCTAGATCATCTGCTCCACAAAATGTCTGAATATATGAACTGCCTTGTCTTGTAAGGTCGCGAACTTTTCGAATATCACCACTAGATTCTTTTATATGTGTAATATTCTCTATTCCACGTCCAACTTTTAAGATTAAATCAGTACTCATATTGACCCCCGAGGTATACGGATTATTATAAATCATAACAGGAAAGACAACTGAGCTTGCAATCGTTTTAAAATGTTCATAGAGTTCATTTTCTTTTGGATGGGCATAGTAAGAATTAATGAGTAAAGCGGCATCTGCCCCGACAGACTCTGCTTGCCTCGTATATATTACGGCATCACTCGTTGTTTCAGCCGCTGTCCCTACAATCAGGGGAATCCGTCCATTTACCTGTTCTGCCGCAATTTCTGCCACACGGAAACGCTCTTCTTTCGTCAAACTCACAAATTCACCTGTACTCCCATTCACGACAATTCCTGCTACTTGATTTTGAATAAAATGCTCAATATTCTCTTTTAATCCCGACCAATTGATTTCACCGTTCTGTTCCATCGGTGTAATTAATACAGGAAATACTCCTTCTAGTTTCTTCATTTACTCCATTCCCTTCACAATAAAATGGTTCATACTCATTAGAAGTGACTACTATTTTAGTAAAAATCCTTCCTTAAATGGATCTCGATGGTCATAAATAAACTCGTGTGTACCAGTAATAAACGCCCTAGTTTTTACGAAAAAGCGATTGGTTGTATCAGCTATCTTATGTGCAGTCAAGGTACTTGAAAATATACTTTCATTTATAACCGAATTCATTGGTTTTTCCACCGCCAATTTAGCAAAGATCGCAAATGTACTATCGATTCCTGGAGAACGGACAATCCCCCCATCTTTTGCAAACGTCAGGGAACGGACCTTATTGGCTAAACCGGAAAAGGATTCATATAAAATCACACCATCCATTTGAACATTTTCAGCCCCTATCTGTCTTGCGATCGCATTTCCCCATGTTTGTAAGGGGATCATTTGCTCAAGTTGGATAGCAGGAATATGTCTGGGCAGTGGAAAAATTAAATAATGACGAGTCCCATCTACAGCTACGACACTGAATTCCGCATTTTCTTCTAAAAGCACACATTCTTCACTTTCAATCGAAACGGAGACGACAGACTGGTTTTCAACGATCGCCTCTACTTGATAAATACCATTAAGCGTTTCAATCTTATATATATTCATAATACTTTTTTCAAGATTTCCAGTTTCCAATAATGCTGTAACTGTCGCTATTAATCCACTATATTTAAATGATGTATCTTCATCATGTCCTAAAAAGAGAAGGGCAAAATCAGCCACTTCGGATGTAGTGACGATACATCCATTCATACCGCGATGTCCTCTAGGTTCATTTAATAAAAGTTGTTGTTCTCTTTTATATCCTTCCTTCAGGAGACGATAATTTCCCATAAGATCTTTTTTCTTTAGCTTTATAGGTGAGTTGATAATAATTCGGAAAGCCTCACCACATACATGGGTATCAATCGTAAAACTCATGCTATCAACGTCCATTTATTCACCTTCTAACAATGATTTTGCATTGGGGGGATTAGTAAATAACCTTCTTTTAATGGATCATCATCTTGATAAAAAAAACGATGCATTCCCATTATCCATGCTGATCCTGTTATTTCGGCAACCACTGCATGGGTAGTGTTCACCTTTGTCTTCTGAAGCACTCTTGCCTTAAATAATGAACCGACAATACTCTCATGAATAAACAGTTCATTCATTAGGATTTCTCCTTTGGAAAACATAGTAGCAATCTTTGCTGATGTCCCTGTCCCACAAGGAGAACGGTCAATTCCACCAGGTGGAACAACGACAGTATTTTTCACATTAGCATCAGGATGGATAGGATCTGTATAAAACTCGATATGGGTTAGACCTTTAATAAACGAGAATTCGGGATGGATCACTTCTTCAGTTGCATTGATTGCATTGCGAATCATGATAGCCTTTTCGATAATATTTGATGCATTTTCTACCGTTAATTGTAAGTTGATTTTGTGGGCATCAATAATTCCATAAAAGTTTCCCCCGTATGCAATATCGCATTCTACCTCCCCAATTCCATCCACATATAATTGGATAGACTTTAAAAAGAAGGAAGGAACATTTGTAAACGAAACTTCTTCGGCAATCCCATTTATTACCTTTATCTTTACTTCTATCAAACCGGCCGGTGTGTCTATTTTCACAAAGGTGTAGGGTTCCATCACTTCAATCAAACCAGCCTCAATTAAAGCTGTACAGCAACCAATTGTATCATGACCACACATAGGTAGATAACCACCGGTTTCGATATAAATCACACCAATATCAGCCTCAGGATGGCATGGTTCAACTAATATGGCGCCTGACATCACAGCATGTCCTCGAGGTTCATTCATCAAAAATTTTCTAATCCAATCATAATTATTTTTCATATAGAGCATTTTATCAGCCATTGTGTTACCTCGAAGAATAGGCAGTCCACTGATTAATGTTCTTGTCGGATTTCCCCCTGTATGTGTATCAATTGTTGTAAAAACGCGTTGGAAGTTCATGTAGAGATCATCCCTTCCTTAAATCGTTCATTTCGGAGCGGATGAATCGGCATGGACGTTTCCTTCTCGTTTAATATTTCCTCCATTAATTTTCCAGTGATCGCGGCAAGTGAAATTCCATCCCCTTCATGACCCGCTGCAATGTAAAATCCCGGAACTTCTTCCACTGGTGAAATAATCGGCAAATGATCTTCTGTCCACGGGCGTAATCCTGCATAGGTTCTAATCACTGTCATATCCGCTATTTTGGGATAAAACCTTAATGTTCGTTTTGCCATCAGTTTTGTTATTTCTTGATTGACTTTTAAATCAAAACCACAAAACTCACGACTACTCCCAATAAGAAAGTTTTGACTTTCAGTTGGTTCAAATACTAAAGCAATTCCGTATTTTTCAAAGAGTGGATCGACTGCTCTTTCTCCACCAAATTTTGACATAAGGTAACCAAACTCCATCACCTTTCTCAAACCTACAGATTGTTGTCTTGATGCTACAATAAGTTGGCCTTTTCTCGGTTTGATTGGAATAGTAACATCCAACATTTCGCCAATAATGGGCGCCCAAATCCCACATGCATTTACTACTCTATTAGCCGTAAACATTCCATCACTTGTTTCAATAACAAATTGTTTAACCGCATTCTTTTGGATATTTCTAACTTCTGTTTTTGTACGAATTTTTGCACCTAAATGTTTGGCACCGTCTAACATTGAATATGTCAACATATATGGATTGACCGTTGAATCTGTTTTACATTCCAGACCACCTAGTAAGTCATCCGCAAAATATCGAGATTCATTCCGTAAATCTTCTTGATCTAACATATGGAAGTCTAGACCTATCGCTTGTTGCTTCTGAACCCATTGATGAGCGGCTTCCATTTCCAACTCGTTTTCACATACCAAAATACTACCCGGATTACGGTATTCAAAAGGTACTTCTAATTCTTTACTTAATTCATGAACAAGTTGTTGACTCTTCAAAGACATCTGACTGTCGAATCCGGGGGCCTTATCAATAGCTAGTATATTCCCATCGCATCGGGAAGAGGTACCACTTGCCAGTTCATGTTTTTCCAAAATAGTGATATCTAGTCCCCCTTTCACCCCATAGTAGGCGATAGCTGCCCCAATAATGCCTCCTCCAATGACAACAACATCACAATGATTCGTCCTTATAATGCATTCACCCCTTCCAATAATTTAAAGTAATAAAATGCAATTATTATGCCAATACTTAAATTACTTTTTTTTCGAAAAATTGCATTTTTTACACCAGCATGTCAAAATATTTTAAAGGTTGTCAATAAACTTACACACTGAAAGGGGATCCTTATGTTTTTATTACAAAATGAGATGACGGATTTTATTTCTACCAATATGATCGTTCTAGAAGAAGGACACAAGAACATTGAACAATTTGTGTATGAAAAAACAATATCCAATCCAGAAACAGAAATATTTCTTCGCAAACAAAATAGCGTATACACTATAAAATATCAAAAAAATCTGCCAATTTTCAGCAAAAAATGTAGAACAATTTCCCCGTCTACGGATATACAGGAATTGATTAAACTATTTGGAAATAGCAAACAACACGATGAATCACGAGTCATTGTTATGCAGCACAAAAAGGACATTGTCGGTTTTATTCGTATCCAAAGTTTCTTATCTTCGCTTTTCTATAAATATCAAAAACTAGATGTCTACTTCCAGACGGTATTAGACACCATTGATACATCTTGTACAGTAATAGATCAAGAGAAAAAGGTATTAGTATGGACAAAAGGAGCAGAAAAAATATTTACCATTAAAAAGGAGGAAATTCTGGGTAAGGTCATTACAGATTTTTTCCATCGGGATGATTTGGAGATTGTTACAACACTTGAACAAGGAACCTCTGAAACTTTCAAACAACATCATGCAAGAAATAATCTAATTGTTTTAATTAATTCAAACCCTGTGCGATTAAATAAACAGATTATTGGTGCCGTTGTTTCAGAAACAGATATTACAAGCCAAGTTCGAATGAATCGTGAATTATTTACCATATCCGAAAAAATGATAAAACTCGAAAAGGAAATGAAAGCCCATTCAAATGTGAATAATCCCTTTATACATATAAAAGGAAACAGTCTCCCTTTGAAAGAGACAATCAATAAAACTAGTAAAGCGGCCTCAACACCAGCTAATATATTAATTCTCGGTGAGAGTGGTGTTGGCAAAGAGCTGTTCGCAAAAGCGATCCATGATCTAAGAGAACAAAAAAATGCACCATTTGTCCCCATCAATTGTGGTGCCATTCCTTCAGCTCTTTTTGAAAGTGAATTATTTGGTTACGAAAAAGGTGCCTTTTCGGGTGCTGATCATAAAGGAAAAAAGGGAAAAATAGAACTTGCTAAAAACGGTACTCTATTTTTGGATGAAATTGGCGAAATGCCAATGGAGATGCAAGTGAAGTTGTTGAGGGTGCTTCAAGAAAAACGCTACTTTCCTGTTGGAGGTACAAAAGAAATCGAAGTTGATTTTAGAATTATAGCTGCAACCAATCGAGATTTATTACAAAGAATCCACGAAGAAAGCTTTCGAGAAGACCTATATTACCGATTAAATGTGGTCAGTTTAGAAATCCCACCGTTAAGAAAACGAATCGAAGATGTGATTGAGCTAACCCATTACTTTCTATATGAATTCTCTGTCAAATATCATCGGCCTGTCCATGGGATCTCACAAGAGGTCATGCAAGCACTACTGCAATATCGATGGCCCGGAAATATTCGAGAATTGCGGAATGTCATCGAAAGACTTGTTGTTTTTTCAGAAAACGGAGAACTAAATATTGCAGACTTACCATTTTACGATGAAGCAGAAAAAAATAAAGTAAATGAACACCTAGCTCTAAGCCAGAGATTACAACGTTACGAAAAAGAAATTATTATTAATGAGTTGGAGAAAACAAAGGGAAACAAACTATTATGTGCTCAAAATCTACATATATCTCGCGCTACCCTTTATAATCGTATGAATAAATTGGGCATACACGAATAATTATCATGAGAGGCCGAGAGAAAAGTATTTTCATTCATTGCCTTGGCGGAGGAAATATCTGTAGTCTCCTGCGGGTGAAGTGCGAGAGCACGAGGAAACTCACCAGTCGTTCGCGGAAAGCGAAATATATTTCCGGAGCAGGGTATAAGTTCGGTTTTATCTATATTCTTTGAAAGGTTAGCTTTTTAGTTATGCCCCAGCCTTTTTATCCATTTGGCCCGAAACTTGCATAATTACATACTGAAAATATAAATCTTCATCAATTGGGGTGTTCAATTTTGGAAAATAATTCATTCATTATCTGTAGATGTGAGGAAGTTTCTTATCAAAAACTCTCAGAAACGATGGCTGCCTTTCATTGTTCTCCTAGAGAGTTAAAATTACGGACTAGAGCAGGGATGGGATATTGTGGAGGAAGAGTCTGCCGAACATTAATTGATGAAATTGCCCATTCAATGAATCCGAGGCAAGACGAGATTACATTAAAATACCAACCTCCAATAAGACCGGTAAGTTTTGGAGAATTAGGAGGTGTAAATAATGACAAACAGAATACTTGACCATCCTGTATTAGATAAGATTGATGGGCAACTAGAAATATCTTTCCGTTTCGATAATCAAGTATTCACTGCAAGAAAGGGAGAAACACTCGCAGCAGCATTATTAGCTAATGGGATCCGTCGTTTGCGTGAACATGAAGAAAGTGGGGCTCCGCGAGGAATCTATTGCAATATTGGACATTGCTATGAATGCAGATTAACAGTCGATGGAAAAACAGGCGTAAGAGCCTGTTTAACCCTAGTCAAAGAAGGTATGATTGTTGAAAGTATAATGAAGTTCCCTACTCCTCTCAAGAATGGGGGTATAAGCCATGAGTGAGGTCATTATTATAGGGGCTGGACCTGCAGGTTTGTCTGCTGGGATTATATGTGCAAAATATGGTTTAAAGGTGCTTATTCTTGATGAATTTATGTTTGCCGGCGGTCGCCTTTTAGGTCAATTATATCAAGAGCCGAATGGGGTTTGGTGGAATGGAATAGAAGAATCAAAGAAATTAGCAGAAGAAGCCACCCACCTCGGTGTAAATATTCAATTAAATACATCTATTTATAATATCGAAAAAGACGGAATGCAATGGACTGTTTATACAGAGCAAAACATTTTCAAAACTCCCTTTTTACTTCTTGCTACTGGCGCAGCGGAAGCTCCCCTCCCTATACGGGGATGGACTTTACCGGGAGTTATGTCCATTGGTGCAGCACAAGTCATGACAAATGTTCATCGAGTAAAGCCTGGAAAGAAAGGGATTATCATAGGAATTAATGTTCTTTCTGTGGCTATAGCAACCGAGCTGAAATTAGCTGGCGTGGAATTATCTGCCCTTACATTACCAACGCGAACTAAAGTAACAGAAAAATTTGCTAACCCGATTAGTACTCTCGATTCTCTTGCCAGTTTAGCTCATTTAGCCCCAAATAAATTCATTCAACGATCAGGACTTTTTTTAAGAAAGGACTTTTTCAGAAAAATGGTCCTTGCGCTTTATCCAAAAAAAGGGATTAAAATAGCAGGAATTCCATTCCAGTTGAAAAAAGCTGTAATTGATATTTATGGAGAAAATTCAGTGGAGGGGGTAACGATTGCCAGTATCGATCGGAAAGGTAAAGTAATCCCTAACAGCGAAAAGAAGATTGAAGTTGACTTTGTTTGTATTGCTGGGGGGCTTTATCCCCTAGCCGAACTCGCAGCGCTTGCCGGATGTCCATTTTATTATATAGAGGAACTAGGTGGCCATGTTCCCCTGCATAATGAAAAAATGGAGACAACAATGGAAGGTCTATTTGTAGCTGGTAATATTACGGGTATTGAGGGCGCAAAAGTGGCAATTGCTCAAGGTACAACTGCGGGATTATCGATCGTTCATAAATCTGGTATAAATGTGGAAAAGGAACTTGAGAATTCTATAAAAAAGACTAACGAAACGAGAGAGAATGCTCTTATTCAATTTCACCCTAAAATCGCACAAGGTAAGCGAGCAGTTTTTAAAAAGTGGGATCAGTTTCAAGTGAATGGATCTAGAATTGGTGATACTCGTCTATCCCCCGAGCATTAAGTTGATTTAAGCCTAATGCTTGGGATGGTGATTCTATTTTGAAGCCTCGCTTCTCGTTAAAATATCCTTGTCAATCTCCTTTCCTTAAAACGGAGAGAAGATTGACAACCCCTCATTGGTAATTCCTGTTTTTGCTACAAATCAATTATGTTCCTTCTTAATCTATCTTTTAAGAACCATTTATGTAAAGCGGCCTAACCACAATATAATCAAGTTCATAAAATCCTTGATCCTTCATAAATGTGATCGTATTAGAGCCTTTATTTAATGGAACCTCTATTTTGATGGCCATGAAACGGCCCCAGCCACGTGTACCTTGATATGTCAAAACATATTCTTCGTTATTGACAATCATTTTGCCAGTTGCTGAGTTATAACCATTTCCATTGGCAAACCAAATATCGATGTTGTACTGCCCCTCTTCTGGAACAATAACTTGATTGAATTTCACGTAGCTTTCCGCAAAATCGATGCCGCCAACATAGCTACCTTCAGATGCATGAGGTTCATTCTTCCTGATCTCTGCATGGAATATTTCTGCTTGTTCCGCCTCATATTTAGCAGCTCCTGTCTCCGTCAAGCTCTCTGTTACTTCCGGAAAATAGGTGATACGCAGATTCTGGGCGCCATAAGGAACCAAGGTAATCTCTTCCGTAGGCTCTGTTGAGAGAATTGGACCTACAGGGGGTTCGTCAGCTTCTACATGATTGGCTGCTTTTCCCCAAGTTGGAAGTTTCTTTGCTTGCGCTACAAGCTTAACCGGAGTTAGCTCTTGCTGGAACGGATTCTCAGGCATTGGCCTTGTCACCACATTAATGAATTTCTCCGGATTCTTTCGGTCCATGAGCAACCCATAGTTCCATGCATTATCCGTCTTTACATGATACTCGTTAAAACCCAAAGCAGATGGATCGAATTCAGGTAAATCCGCTATTGGCTTATGTTTAATCTGCCAATTTTCCTTCATTTGTAAGGAGTACACAAGTGGACCGCGTTCAATACCAATGGAATGATTGACCCATGTTGTCGTTTTCAGCTTCATTGGCAGGTGAAGAACAACCTTGTCACCCGTCTTCCATTCTTCCGTGATACTTACATACTCCCCCGCTTTCACAGCTTCCACCGGTTCCCCATTAACCGTAACACTAGGTTTAACTGTCCAAGCCGGAATTCGTAGCTTTAAGGGAAAACTCACTTTTTGAGACGTGGTGATAACAAATTGAATTTGATCCTCAAATGGATAATTTGTCGTCTCTTTAATGGTTACATTCACATCTTTTAATCTCACCGATACCTGACTTGGTCCATAAGCAATCACGCCAATGCCCCCGTCTGCAGTGGCAGCCCACATGTTCTTCACAAAATAGGGCCAGCCCATATGCATATTGAAACGACAGCACGCAAAACCAGAGGTTGGGGAAGGCATCGTACCATTAGAATAGTCTTGCTTAAAACCATGATCAGCATAATCACTCTCTACCTGGTTCGGTAAAGAATAATATTGATGGTTTTTGACTTGTTTATCCATAGCTCCAGGCAAGGAATTAAAAGCAATTTTTTCTAAATCATCACCAATATGTGGATCACCAAGAATCATTGTTACTGCGCCATTACTTTGTATTCGTTCCGTAATGGCGCAAAGCTCTACTCCCTGTGTGGAGGAAATTCCAGCAAGCATTTCAGTACCTGCTGTCATGCCTGTAATCTGATTATGATTGGATAAGTTTTTAACTCCGACCTTGAAGGCATCACGATCGGTTTCGGAATGCGAACGTTGATAATAAATCGCAGGCATTTTAATCGATTGATTCACATTGACCGTATGGGTTGGGTGAAAATCATCCCCAAAGTCTTGAAACTTATTATAGGTAAACAGATCTGTAATCGGATAGCCTTGGCCTGCGAGCATGTCTGCCAGCTCAAGCAAGAATTTATCCTCCGTGTGGTTGTACAACCATAAAACGGTGTCGATATTATCTCCAACACGCATTTTCCCCCAATCTCTCAAAGGGCGATGAGGCAAATGCGCAGCCTGATACTTAAAATAGTTTGTCATAAATGGAAGAACTCGTTCATCACTCGTTGCTTCATAATAATCTTTCAACGCATAAAGAGCGACCATCCGCGGCCACCAGTCGTCATTCGTTTCTGGACCGAAAAATCCATCCTTACGCTGACTTGCCAAAATGGCATTGATCCATTTTTGGGAAGTGACAATGAGTTCTTCGTCATTTAACGTGTAGGCAAGAGCAACTAAACCCTTCAAATAATAAACAGGGCGTTCCCAATCGGATTCGGGAGCCGTGCCTCCAAGCCAAGCCGCCTCTTCTCCCAATTCACTATACAACTTTTCCGCATAACCGGTAGCCCCCGCTCGCTGGAGTTCGAGTTGCTTTAGCAACCACCCTTTAGCCGCGACTGATCCAAGAGGCAATGGTGTAAACGGCGTCTCAATAAGCGGTTTTTTGTTGGCAACTGGAGCCTTAAACAGTTTTCCTGATTCCCTATTTGCACTTGCTATCGGCGGCTGTGTATTGTGATTTGCCAATTCTATTCCCCCTCTGTTTGCTCAAATGCAATCTTTATATGGAGGCCATTATGATTATTTTCATAGCGCACTAAAACAGTTTGGCTTTCTTGATCCCAATCAAAGCGAATATCCTGATAGCTGTCTTGCTCTTTGTTTTTTATTTGTATACTCGATGGTTTTTTGACACATCGCAATCTACTAATTCCAGGTACTCCTAAAGGTCCCTTCACGAACATCTCAATATCATTTCCATCATTGACGATATCTTCTATTCTCGAAGAGGAAGCAATCACCTGGCAATTCTTTTGATCAATTGGGTGGTGCTCCAGATCATATAGGAGCAACTGATTTCCCGGTTGAACCACAACCTCTTTACGTATTGAAAGATTATGATCAAATAAATCGACATATACACCTTGTAATTTTAAAGGTTCCTCGTTCATTGATTCGTCCATCACAGTACTAATAACGTACGGCCCTCGCTTCAGAAGTAAATAATTTTTTTCCTCCCAATCGTTGCTTGAAAAAAGCTGTCTCACAGTATTTTTCAATAATTCTGCATCTTGCTGGGTTTCAGCGCATTCCTTTGGATTTAATGGCAGAAAGCTCACCATTCCTTTTCCAACTGGATAGGTACCTTGTTCCAGTTTTCGTTCGAGTCCAAGTGCTTCAAAAAGATGTTCAGCCGGATTTTCATACGAAGAACCATTTGAATTCCACCATTCTCTTACATGATGATAATCATCACTATGATCACCAACATACAGCAAACGACCGCCATTTTGCACCCACTGACTTAAGCCAAGATGAATATCGGGCGCTTCTGGTTTTAAAAATTCATAGCTTAGAATCAAAGTTTGATAGTCATCTAGATAGGAAGAAAATCGCCTAATATTATCTAACTGAACAGGCCTTACGGGAATCCCTGATTTTAATAAGGGTAACGTCAAACCATAGAACTCTGACCAAACAAGCAATTCTTGCGCTTTGTCTCCTTTCAACATTTCCGCATCTGTTCCATCATATTTTTGCGAGCCATCCTCTCCCAAGATATCAGGGTGATTGCGTTGGAACATAGTGGAATCAGCAAGGAGAACACCAATTGGATCCATTTTCCCAACCCATTCAATCTCACTTTGATCAAAATCACGCAATGTATTCATCAATATAAGCAAACTGGTCGCATAATCTGGTGGAATCGCTTCTTTACCTTCCCCGTTCTTTTTAGGATAAGATCCATTGAAGACCCTGTTTGGCCATGGCGATATTTCATAGCGATGAACATCTGGATGAAATAAAGAAGCCGTTACGATTTTATAATAATTGTTTCGATAATCATCCCAATCATAATTTGGATTATCTTCAATTGGATCATGCAAAAACCACATTCTTCTTTGGGTGCCACGCACTAATTCCTGCATAACTCCATATTCTAAGTATGCCGTTTCAAATGTCCGCTCTTTGCGGACACCATTGTATACATTTGGTGTACGCGAGGTACCTGTCCATACTTGCGCAATATATCCATCAACAGTCGGTAAGCTAAGCAACTGTGACTGTGGACTGACAATTCTCCACTGTGTATAGTTTATTAGACTATGAGTAGGAACGTAGAAACGTAAATCTCTTTGATATTTTACTTGCGCGTATTCCTTTAATTCACCGCATAACCGATCTAAGCAGCGTGTATAGAGAAAAGCCTTTAATTTTGACGCTCGATACTGGGCATCTACTGATTCATGGGGAGGGACCCATGCTTCCTTGTAAAAGATCTGCCATTCTCTCTTAAAAGCCTCTGAATAACCACCTTCTACCCAAAACTCTGGTTCCTCAAGATGAATGGCCTCTACTCCAGCATCTACAGCCACTTTAATCCGTTCAGTTAAATAGTTAGTAAAGGCGATTGTTGGGACCATATAAGGTACGTCTTTACCATGGCCAATAATTTCACCAAGACGATTTTTCTGAGCTTCATCCCAATGTTTCCTTCCATCAACTTCGCCGTATAAATAATCTTGATATTCTCCCCATGCTACTCCTGTCATTAGATGAACAACGTACCCACGGTCTTGCCATTCTTTTATTCTTTTCGGCATTGATTCATCAATGCCGTACACCATAACAAAGTCTGTTCTTAAATCAAACGTGGGATGATAGGCTACTCTTTCCTGGAAACCCGTTTTTTCTTCCGATCTAGTTTTCTCCATCACTCATTCCCCTTCCATTGCATCATTATGCGTTGGCCGTTTTCCAATTCGTTTCCTTTAACATCAACATGAATAGTCCACCTACAACTGATCGATTTTTAAAATTTAATCTTTTGGCTGACTTCGTATCAAACCAATCAGAAAATGGAACACGATCCTCGGTCTCATTTAAATAAAGCCATAGCGGTTCAATCAATGCGTTTGCATCTTCCTTCTGATCGGCTAAAGTGGCTACCCATACAAGCCAATCTGCTTTTGTATAGGTTTCCCGACTATCAAGGGGTGTACCAAAACGATTTCGTTTTGGCAAATAATACGATATTTCTCTTTCTCTTACTTCTTTAGAAAACAAGTTTAGAGGAAAAATTACATCCCAAACCAAATTATACTTAAGACTCCATGTATCCGCTTGCTCAAATGTTAACTTATAATGATCATCGTCTATCGCCATCTCTTCCCATTTTGTTGCCATTTGCTGAGCTAAAGCAATGTATTTTTTCTTTTCTTCCTTTTTTCCTAATAATTCACATAAAATACCATAGCTGCCTATCCCAATGATCGCTTTTATTGATAGGTTTGCATTGTGGGCTAAATGACCAGCAAAATCATCTGTACACAGTTGATTCCCAGGATCTAATCCATTCTTTTCAAGGTACTGAGCCCATTGCGTAAGTAAATCCCAATTTTCCTCTGCAAAAGTGGCTTCTCCCTCTGCTAAACAAACTGCAGTCATCATGATTAACATATTGCCGCATTCTTCAATAGGCATTTGGTTTTCCAACTTATTCTCTCCATACACATTACCATTTGCAACTGGATAGACACCAACATCATGTGGAGCAAATTCAAATGGCCAATCATCTGATCTGGAATAGCGAAAAATAGGCCGCATCATCCCTTTTACTAATTCAGGATTGTACAATAAGAATAAAGGAATTGATGGGTAACTGATATCTACAGTTCCAATACACCCATTACTATTATTTTCTTTTGAAAGAAATAATAGCTCTCCTTTATCATCCAAGACTAGTTTATGAGCTGCAACCGCTTGCCGATAAACCAAAGAGGTAATATCCCTATATTTCGTGCCCCCCACATCCGTTGTCTCTTGGATCATGCTTTCATTAAATTCATGGCAAGCTTTCTTCAATTTAGAGTAATCAGTGATAGACAATTGCAACATTTGATCAGTCGTTTGACCATTACCTTTCCAGTAACCAGGAAGTCTTTGATGAAAATATTCAATTGAATCAATATCGTCATAGGCTAGCGTTAAAAACTTTGTCTCTTTTGTTGCATCGACCGATTTAAAATCTAATACTACCGCCATTACCGGAGTGTTCTCTTCTACTGAGCGAGGCATATGACGATCATCTTCATTGGGAAGGGAGTTCGTCTGTATCCACTGCTTCCTAATATTACTAGCATGAATAACAGATACAGCGTTACTTGCCTGAGGGACCAATAAATGAAAATACCCCCAATCAATCCGTGTATCATCACCTGTCCGTTCCAAAATAGGCTGGTCAACCGTTCCGATACACATATCTGCTATATTATCCTCTAAGGTTGATCGTGACCACCTGACTTGCTGTTTTTTATCATGAACACACCATTCCGCTGTTACATCAAAGTAAATTTGTACATCATGTTCCTTGCCATCATCTGCCCATACATCAAATGTGACATATGAAGCTGGTCTTGAGAGCGCATCCAAATCATTTAAAAGGAGCGGTGTTGTAAAATCTACTTGCAGTTTAATCCCTGCACCTTGAAAAATATATATGGTTGATAAAGGCTTTACAGTTAATTGAAGTTGCTCTAAATTATTTACCTCTTCTTCAGCGTCTGACACTTTCCCCATAAAACGCCACACTTCTCCATCAATCCTAATCATTCCAACCATTCCGAAAATACCAGAATCACGATGTTCATCATATGTCCAATGGTGTACATGATCATCATACAAATGGTCCGAGCTGGACCAAGCATTAAAATAAGGGTCAACATTTAATAAAGGCACCGCTGGAGGCCTCATTGAATTTTCCATCATTTCCACTCCATTTCGTGTTTGTAATGGTACATCAAAAAAAGTGTAAGCTCCCTCTTTTAGGTAACATTTTGAGAGAGCTTCCAACATTACAACTCTATTAAACTATTAATTTGAAGTTCGATAACGCATAATTTCAGTACCCGCTTGAGCTTGCTTGGTAATTTCGTCTGCAACTTCCTCTATCCCTGCGTCTTTTAGTGCATCTCGAGTTTTATTAATAATACTACGTGCTTCATCTTCAGTACCAGCATGTATCGCTTGTTGTACAGCATCTCCCATTACAAGTGTAATTGGCTCTATTTTCTCAAAGTTCGGATGATCTTTCAATATTAAATCTGGATCAATTCCAGTTATAGGTTGAATTCCATCCTTTCTGAAAATCTCTTTAAATTCATCTTTAACTTTATATTGTTTATCAAATTGATAACCTAATGGTCCTCCCCCAAGGGAATTTCTACGGTCTAAACCGGTGAAAGCTGTGTAGTTACCTACTCCTTCGTCCTTGAAAGTTTGATCCTCCATTTTTTGTACCATCTCTTCCTTCGCTACCACTTCTCCATCTTCTAAATCATAATGAACTCCTTCAATTCCAAATGTAGCTAAAAGATATCCTTCCTCACTAGATAAATAATCAAACACTTTAACAAATGCCTCTAGTTTTTCTTCAGAAGTCGTTGCAGGGACAGCGATTAATTGACTCCCTTGAACATTAAATTCTGTTCGATAGCGGTCACCATCGAAGTCTTCTAATGGCCCAAGCGGAACATATTTATCTTCTATTCCTCCTTGTTTTGTATCATTCCAGAGACCAGGAAATTGGTTTGGTATGACAGCATACCTACCCTGTGCCACTTTTTCCCTTGCGATAGTGCCTGTATGGGAATATACTTCAGGGTCTAGTAATCCCTCATTCATAAGTTTTCTCATAAATAGAATCCAGTCCTCATATTCCTCAGTCATAAAGTTGTATCTAGCATTGCCTTTGTCATCAATAAACCAACTACCCCCACCGGCAACAGGTACAAACATCTCTGAAGTAATATCTAATGGCCAACCATTATCATATGCACCCAGTGGGAATACTGCGTTTCCGTTTACTTCAAAATCGCCTTCCTTAATCTTCTTCAAAAAATTATAAAGGTCGTCAGGCGTCTTTACAGAATCCGGATCTACCCCTACTTCATCTGCTATCTCCTTATTTACATACAATCCATATAACCAGTCATCAATATCTTCTTCTGTAGCAGGATAAGTGGAATGAAGAAAATATTGCCCATCCTTTTGTTTAGAGATTATATTCTCATAAAATGAAGAAGACATTTTATCTTTTTTAACGACTTCCGCCAAGCTAGGATACTTTTCTATATAAGGGGTTAAATCATGTAATTGTCCTTCATTACCGGCTTGCAGCATGAGTTCAGACTCTTTTCCCCAGGCTGGACCTACATAAACATCAGGAAATTCACCAGTCGCTAATATTTGCGTCAATTTTTCAACTTCACTGCCATTCGTATATTCATATTCCAATCTTACCCCAGTTTCCTCCGCTATCTTTTCTACAATTGGATTATCATTTGGAGGAGCACCTGCTCCAGATCCATTCCAGTTATTTAGCACTTTCAGCGTAATTTCTCCATCCTTCTCACTACTATTACTTTCTTTGCTACATGCAGCTAAAAAACTAATTAGTAGAACCGTCATGAATACTATAAGTAAACTGTTGAATCTCCCTCTCATTTAAATCCCTCCTATATAAATTTTTTATTTATAATAATCTCCATCCATAAGTATGAAGATGTTATTATTCTTTTATTGAGCCAATCATAACGCCTTTTACAAAGTACTTCTGTAAGAATGGGTAGATACAAATAATCGGTAGTGTCGCAACTATTAATGTAGCCATCCTTAGAGATTCTGGCGTAACTGCAATCATTCCGTTTGAAACAGTAGTACCTGTTTGTGACGCTTTTTGAGCCGCATTGGCCAGTGCTTCCGACTCTGTTAATAATTGATTAAGCAGCGTTTGAACAGGTCGTAGAGACTCTGTTGTGACAAAATAAGTCCCGGTAAACCAATCATTCCAGTGAAACACACCTTGGAATAGAGCAATAGTGGCAAGGACGGGCATAGATAAAGGTAGTATAATTCTCATAAAAACCCGAAAGTTACTAGCACCGTCTATTTGCGCTGACTCTTCTAATGAACTAGGCAGCTGTTGAAAGAAGGTGCGCATAATAATGATATGGAAAAAGCTAAACAAAAATGGAAAAACATATACCCAAAAGTTATTTATTAATCCCAATTCACGGAATAAAATGAAGTTAGGTATCATCCCACCACTGAAAATAGATGGAATAAAGATATAGAAGGTCAAAAAGGTTTTACCTGGCAACTGTTTCCTTGTTAGAGCATAAGCAAATAATGCTGATAGAAAGACATGGAGAGATGTCCCAATAACAGTTCTTAGAACCGTGATAACATATGCATCTAAAAACTTACTATCTTTAAAAATAGTTATATAGTTCTCAAAGGTGAATCCTTGAGGTAAAAAGTAAATTGGATTATTCATAGCTTTTACACCATCACTCAGTGAATAGGCGATAATATAAATAAACGGATATAATGTTGTAAAAGAGAATACCGCGAGAAATGTATAATTAATAACGGAAAATAGTGACCACTTTTTGTTCATTTTATACACTAACCTCCTCTACCATAATGATGTTTCGTTTACTTTCTTACTGATGCTATTCGCAACAATAATTAGAATGACTCCGATAACGCCTTGGAATAACCCTACCGCGGTCCCGTAACTTATTCGACCTTGTTCCAATCCTGATTGAATGACATATACGTCTAACACGGTTCCAATTGAAGCGGTTGCAGGAGTGTTCAAAAGTAACAATTGCTCATAACCAACAGTCATAATATTTCCACATGCAAGCAGGAACATAATGACCATTACAGGGCGTATAGAGGGTAATGTAATATGCCATATTTGTCTAAATCTATTGGCTCCATCCATTTTGGCAGATTCATATAACTGCTGGTCAACACCTGAAATTGCTGCCAAATAAATGATTGCCCCAAAACCAACTGTCTTCCAAATATCTGATAGTATAATGACTTGATAAAAATAAGAGAGACTACCTAAAAATTGGACTTTGTCGAAGCCTAAAAAAGAGATAAATTCATTTACTGGGCCACCATAAGGAGTAAGCATTCGTTGCAAAATGGTTACGACAACAACCCATGAAATAAAATGTGGTAAATATGAAATGGTTTGAACTGCCTTTTTAAACTTAATAGCTTTTACTTCATTTAAGAGTAAAGCTAAAATGATAGGCATTGGAAATCCGATTACCAATTTCATTAAACTGATCGTAAGTGTATTGCGAATAATTTCCTTAGATTGATAAAATTGAAAAAACTCTTTAAAATACTTCAGTCCTGCCCAAGGGCTTCCAGTAATTCCCCCAACAAAATTAAAATCTTTAAAGGCTACTGTTAAACCATACATGGGAATATACGAAA
Organism: Bacillus sp. J14TS2; assembly: GCF_018333015.1. Taxonomy (NCBI): domain Bacteria; kingdom Bacillati; phylum Bacillota; class Bacilli; order Caryophanales; family Bacillaceae; genus Bacillus; species Bacillus sp. J14TS2. Next base: position 163,851 of record NZ_BORE01000005.1, read on the forward strand.
AGATAAAGAACCAAACAATACCTGGGAGCATAAAAAGATAGAATAAACGATGTTGCCACATCCTAACCCAGATACTCTTTTTATTATTTTTTTTTAGATTGGGCCGATTGGTCTGTGGACTGATTGTGCCTACATTACCCATGCCTTCCTCACTTCCTTTTCAAAATTGGATTATAGAATGAATAAAGTGATCCGACTTAATATAATAAGTACCGTTATCCCCTTTTTTATAAATGTATTCGTTTACAAGATTATATTTTAATCAACTTAGTATGTCAATATATTTTTTGGTGTTTCCATATACTAAACATGTATCGAAACCACAAGAAAAGCGCAAGGCGCCCGCCTATCGGCGACAAGCAAATGTTCTGAGACAAAGAAAGGCGTTCTTTGCCTTTCATTGGCTCAGGTTATTATGCAGAACATCGGCTAAGTTCGCGCCGTCCTGGCGCAACGCCGATGGACTCGCTCCTGCGAGCCTCGAGACGATGGCGCCTGGAGCTAGACATCAACCACAAGGTAAACAGTTATCCACAAGCGACAATTTTATAGTTTCCTTAACCATAAAAAAGATCCCCAAGTAAATGGGGATTATATGACACACGCTATCTAATTTACCTTTCAAAATTACCTACTAGTCTTCTATTTTTTATTGTCGAATCTCCTTTAACTAACATAGCCGGCACGCGGATATCATCAATAATAGTATGACCATTTTGCATTTCTATTAGTTTATTTAACGCTAATTGCCCAATCGCTTGCTCATCCTGTTCAATATGAGTAAAATTCCATCCCAATATATTCCGTGGAGGGCTGTCAAAACAGAGAATCGATATGTCTTCTGGTACCTTAAGATTTAATTGTTCAGCAGCCGTTTTTGCTAACATAGCAATGTTATATTCTAGTGCAAATAGAGCAGTGATTTCTTGATTCTCCCTAATATGATTTTTGATGTTTTCGATCGCTTTCTTAGCATTTTCATGAGTGAGATAGGGAATTTTTATATCTGAGCACCAATATTCCCGATTTACAATCACTTCTTTTTCAGCAAATGCTTCTACAATTCCTTTAATCCGGTCATAAATAGCCGTTGTATCATTATCTTTAGGTATTAGAACACCTATATTCTCATGTCCAAGATCAAAAAGGTGATTCATCCCCATTTTAGCTGCCTGTTCATTATCTGTTGAAACCGAGGTAGCAGCTAATCGTTTAAAGGATCGATCAATCAACACTAACGGAAATTTATTTACGACCATTTTAAGAATTTCCATACTATAATGTTCAGCCTTTGCCGGAACTATGATTAGACCATCTATCCCGTATTCAAGTAGCTCTCTGATCACCTCATCTTCTCTGTTCGGAATACTTAGAGTACGTTTCAAGATAATAAAACAGGTATCCTGAGAGGCTTCCTCAAGGCTTGCAATCAAATCATTTCCAAAGCTTTCATCAAATGTCGTAAGGACCAAACCAAACAACGGTTTTTTACGCGTTAAATCTTGTTTTACAAGCTCCGCTTCAGTTGCATTTTCAGAAACGAAAGTTCCTTTCCCTCGCTTTCGATAAACAAACCCCTCATTCGCCAGTTTTTCTAAAGCTTTTTTAACGGTTATTGAACTAACATGAAAATACATGGACAATTCCTTTTCTGATGGTACTTGATCCCCAACTTTATACTTTGCCGATGTTATATCTTGCTTCAAGGATTCATAGATCTGTAAGTACAATGGCTTCAATTTATCACCTCCAAATTAGTTTAATTATTATGATAATATATTAAATAGGCTCAGAATTCTAGTTAAAACATTTTATTCTTTCCCTTCTCTTATGAGAAAATTGTTAAATATGCACTTAATGACATATCAATAACACCTTGACTGTTATAACAAATTAAGCTATATTGGCTATATTCCATTTATTTCAAGTATTTGAATTATTTTGCAGTTTTTTCTTAAAAGGGCCTTCAAGGGGGGAGGGATTGGGAAAATGTTAATGGATATAGATCAACATATATAGGATGAACAAGTTTAATATGGATTGATTCATAGTGTCTGAATCTGTTAGTTGAAATAATCAACTTGACTCATGCAAAAGTTTGTCGTCAACATTTGCTGAATGATGACTAGTTTTGAATGTTTGCACGAAATAAAATGACACCTCACTTTTTGTGGCATTGGAAATGGGTAACAACCAAACACAAAAGGAGATGTCTCAGGTTATGATATCCTTTCATTCTGCCATTGTCAGTTAAAAGTCTATAATTGAAAGCGTTTAACTGAGCCTTGAGAAAGTGTAACAACATGTTGATAAGAATCACATGACAAGCAAGGTCTTAAGAAATTGTTGAAATTACCTAAAATACGGGAGGTTAGTTGCGTGAGGATAAAGATAAAAAAATCCCTAATGATGTGTCTGTTTTTTTTATTAGTGATAGTTGCTTTTGGCTGTGCTAATGATACGAATACTGAACCAAATGATGAGGATAACACAGCAAGTAATGAAGAGGGAGATCCAGATCCAGTTACTCTACAAGTAGTTGTAGGGTGGGATGAAGAAATGTTTAACAATCGTTTTAAAGATCCGATCGAAGAAGCATTTCCTTGGATGACAATTGAACAAATTAAATCAGGTTCTGGTAGAGAAGAGTTAGAAGAAGTATTTGCTAAAGATTTGAATCCAGATATTATCTTTGAAATCTCTCCCGACAATATGGAGTACTTTGGACTTGAATACGATCTAGATGAATTAATCGAAAAACATGGCTATGATGTGAGCCATATCAACCCTGTTTATTTGGACGCTATTCGAGCTAAAGATCCAGACAGACGACTTTTAGGTATGCCATATGAGATTGTCAACTGGGTGTTGTTCTATAATAAAGATATTTTCGATACCTTTGGTGTTGATTATCCAACAGAGGATATGACTTGGAAAGAAGCGATCGATTTAGCAAGTAAAGTATCTGGTGAGCGAAATGGTGTTCATTATCGTGGTTTAGATTTAGGACCTGCGCATGTACCATTTGCACAATTTTCGGTGAATCGCACTGATCCTGAAACAGGTGAAGTTTTAATCCAAGAGGAAGAGGAATTTGCTAGGTATCTAGATTTAATCCAAGATATAGGAGCACTAGATAATTCAGGTGAACCTTTCTTCGAGTCAGCTAAATTTACTGACGAACGTTCTACAGCCATGTTCGTTGAGTTTGTCCAAGCAGTAGATTGGTGGTCAGAAGTAGAAGGCCTTAATTATGATGTTACAGCACTCCCTACATGGGAGGGTGAACCAGCAGTAACGCATCGACCTGATTTTGGGATTCTTAATTGGAGTATCAGCCCTCTAAGTGAAAACAAAGACGCAGCGTTTGAAGCGATCACTCATTTTACCGAAACAGAATATCAGACATTCGCTTCTCGAATTGGTCTCGGGCCTACTAGTGCAGAAGATGAGGTTCTAGAACAATTCTTCCAAGATTATGAATCAACGCATGATAAAAATATGCAATCTATTTTTGCTCATCCGCCTGCAAGCCCACCGGAGCAGATTAGTAGATGGGATGAATATGTTGATTTTAACGTACACCGTTGGTTAAATGATGAGGAATATATGAACATTGATCGAAATGAATATTTGCGTATTGTCGCAGAAGAATCAGCTGCAAAGATTCAGGAGGCAATGGGAGCAGAATAAAGAAATAGTTGTATGATATTTTCAAATAATGATTGGGCATATTCTTCACCTTACTAAGAAGAGAAGGGTGTGCCCTTTATTTTTTATATTGGAGAGAGTGCAATGATAAGAGGTCGACCAGTTATGTTAATTTTTGAAATGTAAAGATTTACGAGGAGAATTTATATGAATAAAGGATCTCTAATGTTTCCGATTCTTTTCTTATTATTTGGATGTATATTAGGAGGAGGTAGTCTTATGGAAAGCTACGAAAATAAAACAAATCATTATAAGCCATATCCCGAAGTAACAAACATAGAAAATGGCATTTCTTGGCCAGAAGGGCAAGCATTGCCTACCTTTGCAACACCTGAAGATACGCTTGATACAATATTGGTTCAAGCATTTACGACAGATGAAGCGATCACCTTTTCTGCATTACAAGGGCTTGTGAATAAAGAAAAACCTAGAATTTTATTGCTTGACTCTAGTACAGATGAAGGTGCTTTTACATGGCCGATGACACCAATCATTGGTTTTGAAAATCGTGAAACCTATTTAGAAACTACTAAATTCGATTTACTTGCCAAGTACGCAGACGAAGTCGATGGCGTCATATTATATGATCCAACAATAAGTCCCCATTATAGAAATTTAGCGGGAACAATGGCTGGAATAATGAATGCTATACCTGTAGCTGAAAGTGTACATGAAAAAATGGAGGCTAAAGGGATTGAATTAGATGTAGTAGAAGATCTCACAGAAATGACTTTTACAACTCCGATTGAAATCTATAACTATCTCTATGATAATTATTGGGGTGACACACAGAAACGGGTTATTTTAAATGCTAAACCATATGATGAAGGTGGAGACCATCATCATACAAGAGATATTATTGCAGCAACTGGTGAGACAGTTCTTTGGCTTGATACATTAGACGATGACGAGAGAGAAGTACTTGAAAAGTTTTATGGAGATATGGAACCAGGAAATGCAATTGCACTTGGTTGGTATACGACCGAGCGTTCTGGCATTACGTTAGCATCAAAGTTTGGCATAGGTACAATGCCTGCTGATTTTTATATAAGCGGCAGCGTATATAGCGGAAATGATAATACCATAACACCTCCACCAGTTCCGAATAAACCTGAGTTAGAAAATAAAGTATATATCGCTTTATATATAAGCGATGGTGATAATATTCAATATACACAACGGGCGATGAGGGTGATTTGGGATGAGAATGAAGACTATCGAGGACAAATCCCGATGAACTGGACAATTGCTCCTGGCCTTGTTGATATTGGTCCTGGACTATTAAACTATTATTATCAAGATGCAACAGAAAATGAATATTTTGTAACTGGACCTTCCGGGATGGGTTACATGATGCCTTATAATACACTAAATGAGCCTGGAGCCCCAGTAAAAGATATCTTAACGGATGAGGGTGCAGCCGATGGATATACGCGCTTAACAGAAACCTACTTACAAAGATCGGGTATTAGAGTTGTCACGATCTGGGATGATGCTTCACCAATGGTTAGAGAGGCTTATGAAAGAAATAGTCGTAACTTATATGGAGCAACCGTTCAAAATTTTAGGGATGTACCTTCTGTTGCGGGAAGTATCGAAAATGATCGAGTACCTTTTGAAAAATTAAGGATTCCATACGGAAGTGGCTACGATCATATCTTCGGTGATATGACAAGTGAGATTAATAAATGGGATGGAGAGTCTCCATATTTCTTATCTTATCAAGTCGATATTTGGAGCGAGTTAAGACCAGAAGTAATCATAGAAATTCATGATAAGCTGAATGAACAGTATGATGGGAATGTTGAGTTTGTTCGAGCAGATCACTTCTTTGCATTGTATAATGAAGCAAATCACTTACCATTTAACTTAGCGATGTCAGAGGATACCACAGTAACAGCAAGTGATACTACAGTAGATCCAAAAGTTACTATTAATGGTACCTTCGCTGATATTTGGTCTTCTTCAGAGGAAGAAAATTGGTTGGAATTTGATTTCAGCGAAACATATGAGATCAATCGGTATGTGATCAGACATGCAGGGGAACATAGCCTCGATCAAAAGTTGAATACACGCGATTATCGAGTAGAAGTAAGCACAGATGGCTCAACATGGGAATTAGTCGATGATTATAGAGGGAATCAATTAAATGTAACAGATATCGAATTCGATCCAGTAGAAGCCAGATATCTAAGGCTTACAATTGATAATCCAGGTGCAGATGATACCGCAAGGATTGCTAATGTTGAAATATATGGTAGAGTAGTGGATTAATACTATTAAAACCACAGACTGAGGACTCATCCTCAATCTGTGGTTTTTTTCAATTGAAAATTTTTGGTGCGTTACCGGTTGTACCCTTCACAACAAGTTTGGGCGGAATGTTCTTTTTCTTATATCCTTCATTATTATGACGCTTATCCAGTAACTGAATTAATATGTTTGCCGCCCCCTCTCCTATAAGTTCTTCGGACTGATAGATATGTGTAAAAGCACCTAACTCAGAATCAAAATACGGATCATCAAATGATATAATGGATAGATCATCCGGAACGTTCAAATTCATACTTTCAGCCAATTTATAAATATGCAGACCCAATTTTGCGTTTAATGCGATAAAAGCAGTAGCAACCTTATTCTGGATAAGGTTTTTAAGAGGTAAACTATCTTCTAGATTGGAATAATTTACTGCGAAATCCGTTACAATAAATGATGGGTTAATCATTGCCCCCTTTTCTGTAAATACGTCCATATATCCTTTAATCCGATCTTCTACAGAAACCGTAGTTCTAGCTGAATCCCCACAAATGACAATATTTCTATGCCCCAAATCCCATAAATGGGAAACTGCCAACCTGGCACCCTCGGTATTATCAGAACCGACAAAGTTCGTCTCAATACCTGGCAAATATCGGTCGATTAAAACAAAAGGAAAATTCTTCACCTTCAATTCTAGAAGATCCTCATTGTACGTTTCAGCATCAACTGGAAAAATAAGAAGTCCAACCACTTGCATACGAAGGAATTCTCTAATGGCTGCTTGTTCCTTTTCTTTTGAATTGTGAGTGAGAATAATGGAGACAGTATATTCCGTATTTAGTAAAACTCCATAAATACCATTAATTAACTTTACGGCAAAGAAGTCTTCAATGGTCGGCATGATAAGCCCTATCATCTTGCGTCTTGAATTTGTATCAGTTGAGGAATCAATCAAACTATTTTTTGTCGTTATCTCTTCTGGATTACTCACTTCATGAGGAAATTTCTTGCCCCCATCTTGTACAAAGCTGCCTTTTCCTGGAATTCGGTAAATCCATCCTTCCCTTACTAATTCTGTTAAAGCGTTTGTAACGGTAATCCGACTAACACTGAATTTTTCCATAATCTCACGTTCTGTTGGTATTCGTTCGTGAGCGGACAGCCGTTTAGAAGATATTAAATCTTGGAAGTACTCCTTAATCTGCAAATAAAGCGGCTCTCTTGGTTCATTGGACATATTGAAAACTCCTGATTATTATTTTTATTGATATATCATATTTAATATAACATTTATAGGGTAGCACAGCAATACTATCGTTTACATGCTTAATTGCGTTTAGCAATCGTTCTGGTGCTTGGATTTGATCCGCTCATAATTGTTTGCAAACCTGGCATACCGTTCAACAAAAATGGTATCAGTGATACTTCGGCAGAATACATTGGTCTTATCAAAACACATAAGCCCTGCAACTAACAAATGATGAGGCATATCAAATGAAAATTGCTTGGTAAAGAAAATTGAGGAAAAGTTGTGATGGTTAGGAGCTTGGTTTATGGGCTTTAGTAATTTTCGAATGAATTATAGAATAGTAAACCCGGACTCTCTAATTTTTTGAAGCTGTTCGTGAGTCTGGATTTCTTCATGTTATGAAGGGATTCGTATTAAGGAGAAAAATAGCCCCCACTTAAATGGGGATTGTATGACAATTTTAATCATCTATTAAAGCACATGTTCAAAAAAGAGAATAACAAGCTAAAGACGCTGACGTCCTGTCAGCACCGCCAACATTAGTCCACCCTATACGCCGTAAATTTCGTGGCGAAGAAGAAAGCCAACGAGCTTGCACAGTGACTTCGACATAGGATGTGTCAGGACTTATTCGAAGATCCCTTAGCTCATAGTGTCATTATTACCGTACTTTTTGAACAGCCTCTTAAGGTTAATTTATTTTTCAAAATTACTTACGAGTCTCCTGTTTTTTATTGTCGAATCCCCTTTAACTAACGTTGCTGGCACGCGGATATCATCAATAATAGTATGACCGTTTTGCATTTCTATTAGTTTATTTAACGCTAATTGCCCAATCGCTTGCTCATCCTGTTCAATATGAGTAAAATTCCATCCCAATATATTCCGTGGAGGGCTGTCAAAACAGAGAATCGATATGTCTTCTGGTACCTTAAGATTTAATTGTTCAACAGCTGTTTTTGCTAACATAGCAATGTTATATTCCAGTGCAAATAGGGCTGTGATTTCTTTATTCCTCATAATATGATTTTTGATAGTTTCAATCGTTATCTTGGCATATTCATGAGTAGGATAGGGAATTTTTATATCTGAGCACCATTGTTCCCGATTCACGAAAATCTTTTTTTCAGCAAATGCTTCTACAATTCCCTTAATACGGTCATAAATAGCCGTTGTATCATTATCCTTAGGTATAAGAACACCTATATTCTCGTGTCCGAGATCAAATAGATGATTCACTGCCATTTTAGCTGCTTGTTCATTATCCGTTGAAATCGAGGTAGCAGCTAATCGTTTAAAGGATCGATCAATTAACACTAACGGAAATTTATTCACGACCATTTTAAGAATTTCTAAACTATAATGTTCAGCCTTAGCAGGAATTATGATTAGCCCATCTATCCCGTATTCCAATAGTTCTCTAATTACCTTATCTTCTCTGCTCGGAATACTTAAAGAGCGTTTTAAAATAATAAAACAGGTATCCTGAGAGGCTTCTTCAAGGCTAGCAATTAAGTCATTCCCAAAGCTTTCATCAAATGATGTAAGAACCAAACCAAACAACGGTTTTTTATGTGTCAAATCTTTTTTTACAAGGCCTACCTCAGTCGCATTTTCAGAAACAAACGTTCCTTTTCCTCGCTTTCGATAAACAAAACCCTCATTCGCCAGTTTTTCTAAAGCCTTTTTAACAGTTATTGAACTAACGTTATAATATTTGGATAATTCCTTTTCTGAAGGAACCTGATCTCCAACCTTATACTTTGCTGATATTATATCTTGCTTTAATGATTCATAGATCTGTATGTACAATGGTTTCAATTTATCACCTCCAAATTAAATTAATTATTACAATATTAAATAGACGCAGAATTCTAGTGTAAAAGATTTTATCTGGTTTTCCTAGAGACATTTTAAAATCAATTATACAGGAGTCTTTTAGAAACAACACAAAAGAAAATGAAAAATTTTGAAATACACGAAAAGGATAGATAATATGCTGTTTTTCCGAAAAAAACGCCAGAATCATTGAATTCACAATGCTTTTGGCGTTTTATGGTGTCTACATAGCAATTATTGCTCAATATCAATAATAAATGTTTTAATTTCATATGGTTTAATAGAAAAGGCAAACGGTTTTCCCTTTACTTGTCCATCAATAGCTCTTTCCATTAGATCACTTTCTTGCCAAGAGATAATGTTGGAATCACTTGTTATTTTTACAGTTCCTCTTGCACCTGTAAATTCATGCAACCGGAGAATAACTTGATTTGAGACCTCTGATTTTTTAACAGCATCAATCATTACATTACTACCCTCAATTTGAAACAACGATGACGTCTGCATCATCCCTTTTTTGCAGGTCAATGGATTATTCAGATTCCATGCTGCTTGGACTGTATTTCCCTCAATCCAATCACCTGCATGTGGTAATAAAGAATAGGTAAAATAATGCTCTCCTTGATCTTGTTCAACATCTGGCCATGTTGCCGATTTTATAAGTGTTAATCTCATCACATTATCCTTGATATCGTGACCGTATTTACAATTGTTTAATAAACTAACCCCATATCCAGTCTCAGATAAATCAACCCATTGATGACCAACTGTTTCAAATCGAGCATAATCCCAGCTTGTATTCCAATGTGTGGGCCTTTTCACATTACCATATTGAATATCATACGTAGCTTCGGTAGATCTAACATCAACAGGAAAGGCAACTTTTAACAGTTGCTGTTGTTCTTGCCAATTAACAAGCGTCTCAAAATCAATTCTAGGATTCTTTGCGTACAAGATCAGATTCTGTTTAATCGTAGATTCACAGTATTCCCATGTAAATTCAATAACAGAACGAACTAAACCATTTTCAATAACATTTACATTCTTTAACATTCGAATTTCTCTCATCTTCTGATAATAATAAAGATCAATATCCCATGCATCGAACTTCATCGGTTTATCTTCAAATACTTGGAATGCATTCCCTTTTGAATTTGGGGCTAATACATCTCGATTATTTTGTAAGTCTAGGATCCTCGTTAATTGACCATTTTCATCCCAATCAATTTCATAAAATGGTGAGATAACCCCATTCTCCTTTAACGTGAACGCAGATGTTTTCTCTAACGTACCTTCTTCAAACTCAATTGAAGTATTCCCTAAAGATGGAATATTTTTTACTCTAACAAGCCAACGACCATCAATAGATCGTTGCGAATCAAGAAGATTTCCTTGGAGATCTTTCCATATCAGGTTTGCTTGAGTTTGATCAATCACCACAATGTCATCGCGTTTATTGGACGCCGAATTAAAAACTGTAATTTTGTTTTCTACAGCATATACAAGTGAAGTCGCAGCACGCGTCCAAGCTTCATCGGCTAACTTTTTTGCTTGCTCATATTCTATTTTACTATCTTCATAGACTTCTTTAATAGAAGAGCCTGGAATAATATCATGAAATTGATTTCTTAAAACTATTTTCCAACTGTCTGTTAGCTCTTCGCTTGGATAAGAGGACCAATCTCCATCTATCACAGCTCGAAATGCGCTCAACCATTCTGTTTCTCTAAGGAGAAGTTCTAACTTCCTATTCATTCGTTTATTATGTGCTTGAGAGGTATATGTACCACGATGATATTCAAGATAGAGTTCTCCATCCCATGTATGGACATATTGATCCGTTTTCTCAATAGTTTCATGTAAGCGTTGAAAATATTCGTCCGCTCTGCCAGTCTTCACTTTTGGCAGCCCTGGCATCTTATCCAATCTTCTTCTCATCTCTAACATTTCACGGTTAACCCCGCCACCGCCATCGCCGTAACCATAAGCAATGATTAGCTCCTGATTTATATTTTTATCTCGGTATGCTTCCCAACTTCCTTTGACTGTTCTTGGAGTTAATATTCCATTATATGTATAGTAACCCGTATCGTCATCTGGGGTTGTGATAAAGTGAGTCAAAATCTCAGTCCCATCGATACCACGCCATTTAAAAGTATCATGAGGCATTTGATTAAACTGATTCCAACTAATTTTCGTTGTCATAAACGTTTTGATTCCTGATTTAATAAGGATTTGCGGTAATGCCCAGCTATACCCAAACACATCAGGCAACCATAGATACTCACACTCTTTCCCAAATTGTTCACGGATAAATTTTGTCCCTAATAGTAGTTGACGAACGAGTGATTCTCCCGATGGTAAATTACAATCAGCTTCCAGCCACATACCACCATCTGTTTCCCAATATCCCTCTTCTACTCTTTTTTTAATTTGTTCAAAAATTTCTGGATAATCTTTTTTTATATAATCATATAATTGTGGCTGTGTTTGTAAAAAGATATAATCAGGATATTGTTCCATTAAGCGGAGTACAGTAGAAAATGACCTTACTGATTTTTCTCTTGTATGATTTAATCTCCAGAGCCAAGCAACATCAATATGAGTATGTCCAACAGCATTAATTGTAACTGGGTAATTTTTGGGGATTTTGTCTATTTCTTCATTTAGTAATTTCTGTGCTTCATAAATAGTTTTGTAAAAAGTGGCATTCCCCGGACGAGCCCAGTTAACTCGGAAGAACGCTCGATCAAGCGCATTTAATAAATTTACTCGTTCTGGTAGATTTTCATCCAAATATTTGGCTGTATCAACAGCAACTTTGGCGGTATAATAAAAATCATCTACTTTTTTATCTAAACAAGATAAAAAGGCCATTTTCAACTCATGTTCTTGTTCCTTTGGCGTTCCCCCACCTTCTAAACCTGACCAAAGCCGGAAACACAATTCCACTTTAGTTCCAACCAGTTGATCATCAAAAAATACTTCTTCATGATTGGAGTCCACTCCTTGATAAGGCCTTCCATTGACGTAAAGTAAAGATTCAAAACCAGAGAGATGTGCGTCACCCGTTTTACCAAAATCAAACACACCAACTATGGTTTTATCCTTCCATTCACTTGGTATTGTTAGTACAGCTTTAAGCCATACGTATTGATCTCTACCTTTCCAACGTTGGCCGATAGACATTTTTTCCCACTTACCATTTTCGGGCGGGTGTTGCCCTACGACGCTTTCTTCTTCAAATAATGAGTCAAATGTTTCGAGTGGTCTCTTATCTATATATCGATATGACGGCAACTCATTTATTTGCTTTTCTAATTTCTCTACTGTCCAAAACATTAAATACACTCCTTTTTAGATCAAACTGAATCCATTGTGGATCACTCGCATTAAATGCCCAGCGTGTAGTTGAATTGCCATCATTTACGCCTACAGCCGAATTTGTACTATTAGAAAAGGATGCACTTACCTGTTTATTCAAAGCTAAATCCACTTGTCCTAGTTCCGGATTCGCTTCAATTTTTATCGAGTCGAGCCGTCCATCACTAAGATCAAGCTTGTACATCATTTGATTATAGTCGTAAAGTGGCGTTGGAATTTCAGCACCAAACATCGCTACATACGTTCCCTCGAAATAAATTTCACGTCCATCCTCTTTATCAAAATAGGTATGTCGTGCTATATTATAGAAATCATGCTGGTTGTGGGTTATGATCTTTTTAGCTAAAGTCCAAGGACCAGTGGGATTTGGAGCTTCCGCATACCATATTTCCCCCATGAATGAAGAACCTTCTCGTTGCTCGATGACGTTATTCCAAGTTTGACGGTACTCATTCCATTTGGCTGAGCCAGTGTGGTTGATAACTTTTTCTCCAGTATCCACACTCTCCAACTGAAAGCGAGATTCTTCTTTCTTCATTAAATCAAATTCTACCAATTTAGCTTCTTCCTCTTGGCTAATCGCTGGAGTATCCGCTCTCCACTTCCATACGAGCTCTCCACTATGATCTCTGTTCAATTCTGTCTCTTCACCATTATATTTCGTGCCAGGTTTTAGCGGAGTAAAAGACTCATAGCTATTCATATCTTTGATAGCTTCAAATTCATTGCGAACTCTCTTAACAGGCCATGGCTCATTAAAAAGCCAATATTCAATGCCTTCCTCCTCATAAAGAGTTGTTTGACCATCAGGATGTTTCCAACGCTGATCCATATCAAATTCAACTCGTTCACTGAATTGTTCGTCCTCATCATTCCAAATAAGTATTCCTGAAGCCACTTCTTCATCAAGACCCCTCAGAGCAGAATAAGTGACTAACAATTTTTCCTCCCCTTTTTCATCATCAGTCGTCATAAGCCCACTTACCCAAAAGAGATTCGGATCCCCTGGTCTTTCAGGGACCATTTTCTTGGTATATCCTTCTTCATCCACAAAGTATGTAAGATCTACTCCCTTATCAGGATCTAGGCCACCTTTTTCAGGTAATTCAGATGTAGCTCCGGTTGTTCTAAAATTACCAAGTGGGTGATTAGGTTTATCTGTATCTCCCCAGAACCAATATAATTTCCCATTGTATTCAATAGTTTGGACTGTATCCTGCCCCATAACTTTTCCATTTAGCAGCGGCTCTGTAATCGGGGTATCCAATCCCAGAAGGACACTATCTCTATAAATCCCCTGTCCTGTAATTCTGTAGAGTCGCTCAGCGATATTTTCTCTATCCATTTCGATTTGTGCCTCTCCCCCCGGTGTCACCGGGATGGAAATTCCTTTTGCTCCGAATGATTCCTGTGTAAAATTGTAGCCGTGACTTTCAAATGTGAACCACACATCCTGGTTCATCAATCCAGGTTCAAAAAATGCTACATATCCTGCACTATCTGTAATATAAGGAATATCATTGACCGTTTTCACTTCAACAAGAGGGATCCCCCTACCAGTCTCAGAATCTATCACTTTAATTTTAAAGGGCTTATATTCAATTCCTACATTTCCAGCAACCACAGTATTATTGGTGTCATCCAGAACGAATATACTACCGTATGTTAGTAACGTAAATACAAATATTAAAGCAGTAACTCTCTTCCATAACAAAGAAATCACCTTTCCTTTTGAAAAAATTGGATTCAGGAATGTAACTACCTATTCGCCAATGACTTTATTAATCGCTCTATGCATAAATATAGCTATTCAAACTGCGTAATTGTTAAAAATTTCGGTCTATAAATACTGCTATCTTTTTCGTGCATAGGCCAACTAGACGTATTTACATTGTAACTAACGAGCAATTCACCAAAATTGGATAAATGGGGATGACCTTTTGCATTATAGGTGTATATCGAGGCATCGCTCTCAGATTCGGAACAATAATATAAATATATCGGTTCACCAAACGGTCCAACCGGTGAGTCACCAACATAAATTCCTAATCTTTTTCCAGTGCCATCTTCTTGAAAAACAATAATAAACTTTCCGTCTAAATATCCACCTAACATAGGTGAGACACTTAACTCACTCGAAACCTCTTCCGCAATCGGGACGACTTTTTCCTTTTCCCTTGTCCAATTTTCTCCATCCCAAACCTTCCATTCAGTAAAATCGGTAAATTGATGCGGCAACACTCGGGCTACAACTAGCTTTGTTGTTTCCCATTTTTGCAGACCATATACATAAATAAATCCATCAGGATTACGAATTTGAGATTCTTCTGTCTGTGCCATAAAACTAGCGCCAAAATAGGTTGTTTTTCCATTATGAGCTGTATAATAAAAGGGCGTGTCGAGCTGTGTTTGTTGCTCAAGAATTGGACCAGCCTCCCCTATTGGCGCAGAAACACAAGCTACACCATTCACTTTAAATTCAAACCCTTCTGGCTGCGTAGGATCGGGGCTAATAAGCATTGGAAAACAGTAAAAAGTCCCCTTAATTGAAATACCATCTTGTAACCAATAATAGGACTCTCCTATAGTTCTTCCTTTTTCTGTTGTAGGAACAAAATAACTTGCGGGATTACCATTCGAATCTGTATTCCATAAAAACTGTATCGCATCTTCTTTGGGCCTTCCCCCTTTGAGAATAGCAAGTGTATTATTAACCATACTAGTATCGCATCGACGATTGGATGAAGAGTCGACATCGCCTATAAAAGTGTCGCCAAACACGAACATCGTTTTTGTTCTATGAGCCTCTCCTTGTCTCTCACAACCATTAAAGGGGATGGAGTATATACCGTCCGCTCCACTCCAGCCTTCTTTTCTGTGAAAAAGATTCGTCCAATCAGTAGAAGGAACCACAGCTAAACCTCTTCCGGCATAAATTATGGTTTTTCTCAAATTATAAACATACTTCCAGTCTAATAATTCTGTCTGGTTATCTACTTCTTTCGATAGCCTGACAGATAATTTAATGTACCTTGCTAAAGCATTGTTAAGCTTTATAAAGAATTGGTCTCCATGTTCTGACTGACTATCCTTTTGTACCGGAGTCCAGTTATGTTTATCCATTGAATGCTCGATCTTGAAATCTTTAAATTTTCTTCTAATCAGTTCCGAATCAGTGGTTCGATTTTGCTGATCTCCTCCTAATACTATTTCTCCTATCGGATATGTTCCCCCTAAGTCCATTATTGCCCACAATTCTTCTTTGGAACTTGTCAATGTTCTCTCCTTAGGTAAAATCCATCTTCCTGTATCAATTTCTTGAATAAGCAGTTCATCTCCAGCTTTATTTGGAGAACAAATGTTGAACATGATTCGAACTCCTCCATTTGAATATATTATCTAGAGCTTGTCATTTTTAATCTCTGCCATTCTATTCCGTCTTTGATGATAACTATGGCATTTTTATATTTTCTGAAAGACTTGTAGTAAAGATAAGATGTGAAAAATGGTATAATAAAACGAAACTTATCAAAGTGTTAGCGAATGTTTGCATCAGGATGAACATACACGAATTAAAATGGCATGAGTCCGGTAAAATACCGAACTCCTTATCATCAAAGTGTATAATAAAACTCGTCTAATTCTTTGTCATTATCCCTTCAGCTTCACTTTTTAATAACGGTAAGGGTTTTCACAAAAAAACGAAACTTCCATCAATACGAGGTTTTCTTCATGCCCTGATGGTGGAAGCAAGGTTCACTGAAGTGCTAACGTCCGTATCTCATCATCTAAGAAATGGGGGTTACGGACGTCACACCAGGATAATTTCCAAGTTTGCACTTAATTCGAGGTAACTCTTTCTGCGGCACCGTTATATATCTCTAACACTCTATCAATGTCGCCCATTTTCTTAACTTTTGTAATAAATTCCTCCCAATTCCCGAAACTCTGATCACCATTTACAAACCTGGCTTCTTGCTCCTCAACATACGTTGTGATAGCATTCATAATCTCGGAAACCTCTTGGTTTTCGGACTGTGTCAATTGAATAGCGGGTTCGTCGTAAAATGGTGGAACATAATCGTTATCAGGCATTGGTAGATTTGTTAAATACGGCGATTTTTCAATCGGCGTTTCTTCATATTTTCCATCAAAGTAAGTATAATCCGTTGCTGCAAAATCTACGAATGCTTTGGAATCGGATGATATCTGTAAACCAGGACGGTATTTTTTACTAGCTCTAATTCCATATTTATCCCCAACTGCCCATGGATCACCTGCATCCCTAAATTCATCCGTAAAAGTTGGATTCCCTTCAGAATCAAGTGTATAAGTAGTTCCTTCGATTCCCCAAGTAAGAAGTCTAATAACCTCAGGATCATATTGTAAATCCACAAACTTAATAATATCTTCAGGATTTTCGACTTGAGAACTGATTACATAAGCTCCCCATCCCAAGTCTGGAGTATTTCCATTCGTAGCATTTTGCCATGCTGTACCATATTTCGGATTATCCGGGTATAATGTTACAGCAAATATTTTTCCATCATCAGCAGTTCTTGTGTAATCACCTGGAGTTGTAAACCATTGAGCCAACCACATAAAGTTTTTATCATTCAATGCTTTTTGTTGCAAGGTATCATCAGTATCTGTCAAATACTCAGGGTCTAATAATTTTTCTGAGTATAACTTATTTGCAAATTGCAGGGCATCTTTATACCCCTCATCGAAAATACCATAAACATACTCTGTTCCATTCCAGTAAACTTCGGCTTGAGTATGATTAGCATGAAACAGAGATCTTAAATCATTCCATTGCGTATTAATGGGATATTTATCTGGATATAGCTCTTTAAGCTGCTTTGCAACATCATACACTTCATCCAGCGTTTCTGGGATTTTAATATCATGTTCCTGAAACAAATCATAGCGATATGTGGATACGTTTTGAATCAACAATCCCTTATCCTCTTCAAATCTCGGCAGGGAAGTTTCTCTAAAAGCATACATATTTCCATCACCATCTGTTTCTCGCTCCATACCATTTTTCACCTGGCTAAGATAGTCCATGTAATTAGGCATATATTCTTTATATTGACTTAATTCAATGACCTGTCCTTGTTTAGCCAATTCAGCAGTATCATAGAATAATGGTGTCATGAGAAAATCCGTTAAATCATTACTCGCAATTTCAAGCTGTACTTTTTGGTCATAATCGGAGGACGGAATGTAATTCCATTTAATGTCTATCTTTTTGCCCATTTTCTCTTCCATTAACTTTAACCATTCTTCTTGTATTTGACTCTTACTGTTATCAACCCCATCAGACGAAAGCGTCACACTAAAACTCAAAGTATCTGAGCTATCACTTCCTCCAGAATCAGATGTTTTTTTTGAATTATTACAGCCTGTTGCTAAAAAGACCAACATGCAGGTTACGATAACAAAACTAAGTAATCCAATTTTTCCTTTCATTCTTTATGCCCCCTTATAATTTTTCATAGGTAAATATGGTACATGAGAAATCATCGATCTATATTCTCACCTCCTTTTATAATTAGCATTTCTCTTTACACCCTATTTATCAAACGCTATCAAAATTTAATAGTTGTCTCTTAACCTTTGATCGAACCAACGAACATTCCTTTTGTAAAATACTTCTGGAAGAACGGATAAATACACATAATAGGGAACATAGTGATGACTATGATAGCCATTCTAATTGCCTGTGGATCAAGCTTATTTCCCGGACCATTTATTGCAACATTAGCAGCACCTACTCTTCCTTGAATCTCATTATTATCAAGGGTAAATAGATAGTTTCTTAGGATCATTTGTAAAGGATACTTGCCTTGATCTTGCAGATAGATCAAAGCTTCAAACCAAGCATTCCAACTTCCTACTATGCCGAACAACGCAAATGTAGCCAAAAGTGGTTTTGATAAAGGGAAGATAACTTTTGACAAAACTACAAACTCATTTGCTCCATCAATATAGGCAGCCTCTTTTAATTCTGAAGGAATATTCGAAAAAAACGTTCTAAAAAGAAAAACATTATAAGCTCCAACTGCCCCCGGAAGAATCATTACCCAGAGTGTATCTATCATCCCTAGGTTACGTATAAGTAGATAGGTAGGGATTAGTCCTCCTCCAAAGAACATGGTAATTGTTAAAAATACGGTAATAAATTTCTTACCTATAAATCCTTGGACAGTGAGCGGATAAGCCATCATGGAAGTAAAAAGCAGCATGATACCCGTAGAACCAATTGCATAAATAATAGAATTCATATATCCCTTATAAATAAATACATCTTTAAATATATATTTATATGCATCAAGAGTAAGCCCTTTCGGCCAAACCGAGACACTACCGCTAGATACATAACGTCCACCACTTAAGGATGTGGCCACAATATTCAATATTGGATAAAGCACCACCACCAGTATGAATACCATAATCATAATATTAAAAACATCGAAAATACGAGACCCTAAACTTTCCTTTTTCAACATTATCCCTCCTTTTTAAAATAAGCTTGTTTCCGATACTTTACGGCTTATCCAATTCGTAATATACAGAATAAAAAAGGAGATAACAGACATGAATAAACCGATTGCAGTCGTATACGAGTATTGTGCTCCCAAAATCCCCTGCCTATAGACATAAGAATCAATTACGTCTGCTACTTCATACGTTTGAGGATTATATAACAAGATGACTTTTTGAAAATCTGTTCCTAATATTCCTCCCATCGCAAATATGAGCAATATTATAGTGGTAGGTTTAATAGATGGCCACGTGACATGCACTACTTTTTTCCATCTTCCCGCACCATCTATTTCGGCCACATCATAAAGCGTTGTGTCAATCCCACTCATAGCAGCGAGGTAGATAATACAGCCAAAACCAACCCCTTGCCATATACCAGAAGTAATAAAAATGGTTCTAAACCAATCTGACTCAAGCAGGAACATGATTGGTTCGCCTCCAAAAAAGGTAATTATGCGGTTAAAAATCCCTTCTCTAGCTGTATACATCGTAATCAACCCGGCAACGATTACAATTGATATAAAATGTGGAAAATACGAAACTGTTTGTACGAACTTTTTAAAGCGTTTACTCTTCAATTCATTAAATAACAATGCAAGTACAATAGGGGCCGGGAACGACCAAAGCAAACTATATAGACCCAATAACAACGTATTTTTCAGTACCCTCAATGCCATAGGATCATTAAAAAATGTTTTAAAGTATTTTAAACCAACCCAATCACTTCCCCATATCCCTTGAGCAGCACTGAAATCCTTAAAAGCAATCAAAATTCCGTACATAGGAAAGTAATTAAAGATTAATACCGTCAGAAAGCCAGGTAGCACCATCAAATAAAGATATCGATGTCTCCATAGTTTCCCAATAATATTTCGTTTGGGTTTTGAGCCATGCAATGAAACCGCATTCTTACTTCGATTGATTTCCTGCAACATAAACGTCTCCTTTACGTAGTATACTAGGTTAACAAAATCAATTGCCACTAACATATACCTTTTTAATCAAGCATCTTTTACTTCCACATACATTAATAAAAATAATACATTTTCATGTGAGACAGTTTACTCTTATAGTACATTGATATCTATAGACTAATGAACCCTATATTTATCAAGGGACAGACAATTAATTTAGCGTTTTCAAAAAGATAGTCTATCAAGTTTATTAAGATAGTAATTATGTATTATTTAGACTTTTGTTCACCTCATTCTATGCACCCTTCCTTAAGTCCGTATAATATAATAGAAATATAACACATACATTATACGTGGTCAATACTGTTTATAACTTATATCTCCGTCATAAGTTAGTATACTTTTATATTCAGTGGTGATATGATTAAAGATATTTTTGATGTAAGTGGAGGAAATATTTATGAAAAAGAAGGAATTGCCATTACCAAAGTATCAGATGGTGAAGGATTATGTATTACTCCAAATAAAGAAGAAGAAAATTGGAAAAGATGGACGAATTCCAAGTGAATCAGAGTTTTCAAAAACATTAGATGTCAGCTCTATTACTGTGAGAAAAGCAATGGCAGAACTGGTAAACGAAGGTATTATTTATCGAGTAAGGGGAAAAGGTAGTTTCGTTGTCGGGAAGGAAAGTGAGATTAATAATTTTCCTAGTTACGTTACTCTTATAATTGATGGTAACGAAATATACGATAATTCCTACATGCAGATCATTAAAGGGATTCAATCTTACCTCAGTCTAAAAAATTGTAAATTGGTTATCGAATTTATTGAGAAAAACTTTGAACAAGAACAAAAGCTCATTTTGAAACTTATCCAATCCGATAATCACGGATTGCTTATTTACTCACGTAATCCCAATGCAGCCAAAGTTTACCTTAAAGAAATTCGCAAAAAGTCAATACCGTTTGTCATGCTTGATCGAATACCTTCTGGCTATGCGGTCAACTGTATTACTTCTAACAATCATGATGGCGCCTATGGAGCCGTCCAATATCTGATTGAACAAGGGCATCACCATATTGGCTTTATCGCTTGCGATTTTCATCTGAGCACGGAGGTTGAGCGTTTCAATGGTTATCGTCAAGCTATACTAGACGCTTCTCTCGTTCTAAATAATGAAAGTTTATTTTTCAAGCGAGTTTTGGACTATAATAAACTCTTAGCTCAAATAAAAAAAGAGAAGCTAACCGCTCTATTCTGCGCAAATGATAGACGCGCGCTTGATGTTATTGAAAGACTTGAGATGCTAGGCGTTAATATTCCCGAACAAATATCTATAATGGGATTCGATGACTTTGAAAGCTCAAAGTTTGCTAGAGTTCCCTTAAGTACCGTAATGCAAGATTTCGCTGCATTGGGTTATGAAGCTGCAAAACTTTTACTCGAAAGTTATCATGTCCCCTCTCACAATTACAAAAAAGTTCTGTTATCCACTGAACTTATCATACGTGAATCAACTAGAAAAATTTAAAGCCTTCACAAAAACTCCAATTCTCATCCAGAATTGGAGTTTTATTCGTTTGTTTTGATTTTGCTTGGTGCAGATCTTGCGCAGTCATTATTCTAGACTGTTGGAAGAACACTTCTGATTGATCATTTATTAAGTATCCTTCATCTCCGATTCAATAATCTCTCCATAGCTCTCAAAGGGATAGTCTATTGTAAGTCTGCCTTCTTCTGTATCGCCAATCCCGCTATAGAGATCAGCTTTTCCGTCAGGTCTCATCACAATTCCGGAGGTGAAAGCACAATCAACCAGGTGAGATTTTTTCGCAGGTCCTTGCGGATAACAAGAGCGTGTCCCTATAATTTTCTCATCCAGCAATTTATGCGTTTTAGGGTCAAATACAAATGAAACATTCATATATGCCATAAGGTCCTCTCCATCATCAGTACGGTAATGATAGCATTTGTGAGCTATCACTCCTATATAACCACTCGATAATAGATAGCATTGATTACAGCCACCCCATTCATCATCGCCAAATAACCCTTCAATGATTGGAGCGTTTTCAATCACTTCAGCATTTAATTCATTTAAATGGTCTATTGTTGTAAATCCTACAATTGATTCACTACCGTATTTTTTTCGTATTTCCTCACTTCTAGGGCGTGAAAAAATCCCTATTTTGTTATTTGCTAATGGAACTAGTCGAATATCTTTCATATAATCAGGACCGGTCGTGAAATAATATAAATCATTGATATCATGACCTCTATAAAAATATCCATAGAACGTATCCAGTTTACCTTGGCTGTATCGAACATGAGTCCCTCCTAAAACCAACTCGCCATGAATAATCGCGATGTAAGGGTCTTCTAACTGATGAATCATTGAATCCTTCACTAGGGTCCATTCATCTTTTCCTGTATTTTCAAATAAACGAACCCAAGATCTTGCCCATTCCTCTCTTTTTTCAATCCGCCCAAAAAGATAGCTCTTACCTTTATATGAAAATGGAATAGATGTATTATAAACATCAAATCCTTTCACTCCATTAAATGTAAGTTTAGTACTTTCATAAATCGTTTTTGTTTTTTCAAACTGCTTTCTCTTTTGTTTTAAATTCACGTTTTCTCTCTCCCCCTATTACTATTATTTGTTTGTTCATAGCTTGTTATGGGTTGGAATCAGCCGTCATTTTTTCTTAATTGGAAGGAGTAGCTACCTGAACCTATCATCAGAATAAGATCGTTTCCTTTTTGATGGAAACAAAATTCGCTATTCATCTCTTCCGAATCACCAAGACGCCAAATGAAACCTTCTAGATCACGCTCGTAGATGTGAGAGAGCACGCCTCCATTTGGTTCCAACGGGAAGTGAATGTTTGCACGGCAATTTGCCGGAATAATCGCATCCACTTCCCAATAATCGTCGTTTTCCTTGGACCAACGAATAACGTATGTACCTCGTATGGTGTGAACCGATGCGGTTGCATAATCCAAACTCTTTACCATGAACGGCTTTAAAACGACTCGGTCGAATGCAACAGATTCAGGGTGTGGTACTATTCCTGCTAGGTACTTGTAAAACCAGGCGCTGACACTTCCGAACATCGGATGATTATGCGAACCAACTCCTTCCCATGATTCCCATAAGGTCGTAGCACCATTCTCGATCATATATCCATAACCGGGATAATCCCTTTTAAGCACCATCCTCAAAGCCATATCTGTCTCCCCGCGTTCGCTTAGTAATTCAAACAGGAAAGATGTCCCAAATATGCCCGTATCCAGGTGTTCATCCAGCTCTTCTTGATAGTGTTGCAATACGTGCTCCCACACTCGGTCAACATAGCCGTCAGGAACGCAATCCAACACTAATGGAAAAATATCAGCACCCTGTCTGCCAATTGAGTAGCATGCACGGTCGTAATCAAAAAACTCCTCATTAAACGATCGGCAAATATCGCTAAATAACGCAGAAAAAAGTTTATGATCCTCCATCAATCCAAGTACTTCAGCAACCTGTGCCATAATTCGATTGATGTAGGCATAATAGAAATTATTGACCAATATCGGTGGAAGCTCAATCTCACCAGGTATACACCAATCCCCCAAGAACCAGCTATCCGGCTCTTCAAATCGAACCAAATGCCCCCCCTCATTACGAGTGCTCAAGTACTTGACCCATCGTTTCATTCCTTCATAATGTTTGATTAATATCCGTCGATCTCCATATATGCGGTACATGAGCCAAGGCATAATGACATATGCGCTTCCCCAAGCAACTCCTCCTCCCCCTCCATTGAATGGGGCGGTATGTGGAACAAATCCAGTCATCTGGTTCTGAGAATCGCTAATATCTTCGATCCATTTCGTATAAAACGACGCCATATCAAAATTGTACATCGCCGCCTCGGCGGACAAATGTCCATCTCCAGTGTACCCAAGCCGCTCACGATGTGGACAGTCGCTAGGTACTCCTCCATGCAGATTCGTGAGCTGCGACCATCGATAAGCTGTTTGCACCCCATTTAGAATTGGATCTGAACAATTGAACCCACCAGCTGAATCAACAGCTGCATGCACTACAACCCCGTCTAAATCCTTTATTTTCGGAATGCCAGGATATCCGCTAACTTCCACATAACGAAAGGCATGCCAAACAAATCTCGGCTCGTATAATTCAGAGTCTTCGCCCTTCATAATATAGACATCAGATTGTACTTGCTCTTCTCCACCGCTGCTTGTCATATCCAGTTCGCCGGTTTCTCCTATCTCCTCTGCGAATCTTAACGTCACATGTTGTCCAACTACACCTTGCATCCGAATTCTAACCCAGCCCGAAATATTTTGACCAAAGTCAAAAACGTACACGTCTGGCTTTAGGCACGTTCTAGAAATAGGAGCGATCATATCAATGATTTTATCAGGAGGAGAAAGTTGTGATACCAATCGGCCAGTCGGAGCGGGGACAATCCGCGCATTATCCCAAGCGGAATCATCAAAGCCGATGTCTGCCCACCCCGGCTGCTCAAATCGAGCATCGTAAATTTCTCCATAAAACACATTATTAAATACAATGGGTCCACTGCTGCATGTCCAGCTCTCATCACTTTGAACACACTCCTCCGTACCATCCTCGTATTGGATTGCCAACTGCAGGATCAACTTTGGAGAACTATAGCTCATTTTCCCTTCTACCGTTCTTTCAACTTGATTATAAAAGCCATTGCCCAGCATCAAACCGACGCTATTCTCCCCCTGTATAAGATCTTCAGTTACGGAATATTGAATATAATTTACCCGCTTAGAGGTTTGATCATCGAAGGGATAGAGCAGGCCTTCGATCTGACGATTGTCATAGTCGGTCCAATTTGGGACTAGAACATGATCACCAATTTTGCGACCATTCAAGTACAGCTCGTAATAACCCAGTCCCGATACATAAACCGTAGCTTGCTTAATCATCTTCTCAGCTCGGAACTGCTTGCGAAATAACGGCGCAGCCACCTCCTCCTCAGAGCCGATCCACTGCGCTGTCCACTCACTTGTATCTAGAATCCCCATTTCAAAAAAAGATCCTGCCTCTGCTTCCCCTCTCTCATCATCCTGATTCCAGCATCTAACTGTCCAATAATAACGTCGTCCGCTAACGAGAGGCTTTCCTGCATATTCGATTTGTAGCGTATCCGATGAAATGATTTTACCGGAATCCCACTGTTGTCCATTTCCCATAGTTGCACTTGCCTCATCGTCAGCAACGATAAGTTGATAAGCCGATTGCTGCTGACAACGGCCGATTGCTATGAATTCCCAGCTAAAGCGAGGCATGCATGTGTCTACGCCAATTGGATTCTCGACATATTCCACGCGCAAGCGTGTAGGTTTAAGGGCATTGGTTTCATACATTTTATCTGTTTCCATATTCGCCCTCCTTTTGAGAACGCATTAGTAGAAAAATTTATAGATATACTGCTTTTCCAGTTTTAGCAGATTCATAGATCGCTTCTAGGATTTGTGTTACAACAAATGCTTCCTCTGGCTTTACAACCGGTTTTGTATCATTGAGGATACTTTCAATCCATTGACGGGCTTCAAGATCCACATCGTTTTCTCCATCACCGTCATAGAATGCCACTCCACCTGAACCCAAATCAACGTTTGTAGTATATAATTTCCCGAATTTTTCTCCGTTAATTCGCAGGCCTTCTTTCATATCTGCTCCGCCTTCAGTGCCACTTAATGAACATTTCGCCTCGTCCACATCCAAAGAATTAAGTGCCCAACTCGATTCAAGAACAATTGTCGCGCCATTTTCCATTGTAATAAAACCAAAGGCGGAATCTTCTACCTTGAACTTCTCTGGATCCCAAGAACCAAAGGCATTTGCTGCATTTTTCTTTTGCCCCAACTTATGATATACATTCCCAACAACGTATTTTGGCTTATAATTGTTCATCATCCATAATGTTAGATCAAGTGCATGTGTCCCAATATCAATTAAAGGACCTCCACCTTGCTTGTCTTCATCAAGAAACACACCCCATGTGGGAACAGCACGACGCCTTATCGCATGTGCCTTTGCAAAATAAATCTCCCCTAGATCACCTTGTTGACAAACCTTATGTAGATATTGACTATCCGGTCTAAAACGGTTGTTATATCCAATTGTTAGTTTCTTCCCTGTTCTTTTAGCCGCATCAACCATTAATTTTGCTTCCTCAGTTGTTTTGGCCATTGGCTTTTCACACATAACATGTTTTCCAGCCTCAAGTGAATCGACAGTAATTCTAGCGTGTGCATCATTAGGCGTTAAAACGTGAACAACATCAATCGATTCATCTTCGAGCAGGTCCTCATAATTTTCATATATTTTTGCTTCTCCGATTCCAAATTTAGCGGCTGCCTCACGTGCCCTTTCTAGTATAATATCGCAAAATGCTACGAGTTCTACTTGGTCAAGTTTGCTTAAGGTAGGCATGTGCTTCCCATTTGCAATACCTCCACAGCCTATAATTGCTACTTTTAATTTTGTTTCCATGTTCGCTCCTCCATTTTTTATCAATTTTTTATTTACAATAAAGCGATAAGTGTTCGATCGCCTTAATAATTCCTTGTTGCTCCTTTTCTAATGAACCACAATATCTATGATCCTCTAACTCAATACTTACAGGACCATGATAACCTATTTTCTCAAGCTGACTGACGATTCTTCCCCAATGAACTTCTCCATGTCCGGGAATGGTATAACGCCATGATCCTTCAGAGAAGATATAATTTGGTCCAAACGTAGCTGGTAAACTACCGTATTCGAATAATTCATCCTGTAAAATTTCCGTATCTTTTCCATGACAATAATTCACATGGTCACCAAACTCGGTTAACACACGTAAGTAATCGATCCCTAATCTTACTAAGTGCGATGGATCATAATTAATTCCAAAATGTTTAGAAGGGATTTCTTTAAACATGGCTCTGAGCATTTCTGGCGTGCAACCAATTGTAGGATATTGTGGTGCAGGTCCAGGAAACCCTTCTATCGCTATGTAAATGTCATTTTGCTCGGCTTGTTGGACAATTTCCGGAAATGTTCGCTTCCAAATTTCAAAACTTTCACTTCTTGGTGTATCAATATCTTCTGGAATAAGACACATGAACATAACTTTTGCACCTAGATCAGCCATTTCAACCATTTGTTTTTTTATCTTTTCTACCGCATTTTGTCGTGTTCTCTCATCTTTACTCAGTAATTTGGTATTACCTACCGCTCCTTCTCCATCTACTGATCCAATTTCTATACCATTAACTGTACAAACTTTTTTTATTTCTGCATCTAGATATGGAACATCCAGAACGTCCAAACCAACACTTGCAGCCCATTTTGCAAGGTTCTCCATACCCATTTTCCCAATATTGTGAGGGATTCTCATACCTATCTTATAATCCATACAACATCCTCCTAACAAAACATTTATTATTAAATTCTAGTTTTCTTCCTAATATTGACGAATAAATATCATTTATCTATTTCTCGCCCAATCATAGTCAACCGCATTTAAAAATGCCCGTGCAATCGCCATATGTCCTGTCATATTTGGATGGACACGATCTGCCGCAAAGGTTGCTGAGTAATAGTAATCAAGCAGCTTATTAAATGCCCCTTGAATATCAACAAATATGGCCTCGACCTGTTCAGCGACTCGCTTAACCGCCAGTCCATACTCATCCATCTTTTTTCTCATCGCATCATCCGCGTTCGCCTCGATCAGAAAAGGTGTCATCAGCACAAGCCCTTTTCCATCCGGTTTCACCTGTTCCACTAGCTCTAATAATGTCGTTTCATATTCTCTTAGACTGATATGGGATTCTGTAATGTTCGGTTCATCAAAATGGCGCCAAACATCGTTGATCCCAATCATTATGGAAAGCCAGTCTGGTTGCAGATCTACTACATCGGTCTTCCAGCGCTCTTTTAAATCTCGAACCGTATTTCCGCTATTCCCCATATTAATACAGCGAATGGCCAACTCTGGGTAGGAAGCTTGCAGCAACGCATCGACCAATGCGACATAGCCTTTTCCCACGCCTTCAAATAAGCCTTCGCCATATGGATGCTTGCGCCCACAGTCTGTAATCGAATCACCAATCATTACAAGCTTACACCCTTTTTCTAGTTTCATACCGTCACCCCAATTGTCGTTTGTCTATTTCCGTTTTTATTCTTTCACTTTACACAACCGTATGGTTGAAAGACCGAAACCCGCCAATGTGATTTCTGTTTCAAAACCGCCATCATTCCCTGCCTGCATCACCAAGGAGTCTTTGAATTTTCCATCGAGCTCGACTTTTTCAGCTTCTCCTACTTCACAGTTCACCCTAACATGGGTGGTTTTTCTTTCAGGTCCAGTGTTAAACAAGCGAACAAGTACATCCTCTCCATCACGCAACAAGGTTGTGACCTCAATAGCAGGATCAGAGACCTGGATAAGCGAATACGTATCAAGCTCTGGTGTTCCCAACATCGCCACGAACGGCTCCGCCCATGATGAATATTCCTGGTGTACCCCCGCTTGATCCCAGCGGCCGCAATGGGGAAGAAGGGAATAGTTGATTTCTTTCTGACCTTCAAGCGGACATTTCCCCCACCAAAATCCCCCTTCCCATCCCCATCCTAAAGTAAGAGCTAAAGGCTCTCCTTTGGCATGTGAATATCCAGTTGTATGATCGGAGAAAATGGCAAACCCGCAATCTTGTTGTTCATCATAGACATCCAGCCAATGAAGGAGAATCGTATGCTTAATTTCATCCCAGCGCGTAAAATGGGTGTGATCATTCCGACTTTCTGTTACATCAAATGCCGCATTTTTATACAGCTTGCCATTATCCAATGAAACGGGAAATAACGCGCTCAATTTATATTGATCATTATGATGGGACCTGCGCCGCTCTGTTCTTCGATTTTCTGGTTCTATATCCCAAGGATCCCCAATCCATGTCTGCTCTTTGTAATGCAGCCGAACATGAACATCTATTTTCTTCTCGCTATTTATGACACTGATCGTCGTGATGATGTCCACATTAGCCATCTTGCCTTTCATCTCAACCGTTGCACGCAATGGACCATTTTCCTTAACCATCACTTCTACTGGGGATTCCGTGCTGCTAACCCACCGTTCTTCTGCAATAAAATACCCTGAATATTCGTTCAGTCCCTCAGCAGAGTCACGCACAAATTCCTTCTTCACATCCTTATCGTATACCTTTGTGATGACACCGCCACGAGCTGTATCGATTTCCAGCTCATAGATATCGGTTTCGATCCTTACTGTGTTAGGTGTAACTTGGACCATGTCTGTGAAACGCTTCGGATATGTAATCGGTGTAATCGTAAATGTACGATACCCCATCGCTGGCACCTCTGCTTGGAACAAAAGCTTTCCAGCATTGACACTATCATCCGCTTGATAGTGTCTTGAGGGCACAATTTGACTCAGCCTTTCATTCCCCTGTTGATCTGTCACCCGTACTGCTTTTGTCCCTACGGGGGTCGGGATTTCGATTTCAACTACATCCCTGCGCTCCGTACCTGATGTGTTAAACACTGTGATTCCAGCCTCATCTGCTCCTTCCTCCATACGGAAGGCGTCCATGGATGTTTCAATGATGTCGCGGCTGATCGTTTCTGCATTCCAGCTTTGTACTCCCGCTTGCCACGCCCAATTTCGTCTTCCAATTTGTGTCGTTGCACAAATCCATGCATCATGATGCTGGGATAGCAGTAATTCATCCCACGCTTCACGAAACTTCTCATCCGGATAATCCAAGCCGCGCGTGACACTAGCGAGAACAGCCAATTTTTCTGCTTGGATCATTTTATTTTCCGCAGCTCGTACTTCTCGGGCCATTTTTTGAAGGGTGCCTTCTCCCCAAGGAAGAGTGCATCTTATATCTTCTTGAGAAAACGCCCACTGATGCACAGGTTCATCGACAATTTCTTCAAAATATTCTCTCCATGTTACATACTGAACCTCTTTATTTTCCATTTTCGGTTGTGCCGGCCACCCTAAATCTTGCAAAAAGCTTCCAATCGGATGGGAGATGCCCTGACTGAAACTCCTATTGACAAAGTCCGCTTCCATATGCGCGGCTTCTGTCTCCCAACAATTGACAAGCTTCTCTGATTCATAGCGTGGCACACAAGGAATCGCCGACCCATCAGGCCCCACCCAAAGGACGATTTCATGTGGATTTGTGGCGGCATATCCGCCCCAGGCTGTACCAGGATTCTTCAGAACAGCCCGTTTATAGCCAAGTGACAGAAGGATCTGCGGAAAAGAGCTACTCCAGCACGGTTCTTGTGTGGCATAGGTGTCAACCACTGCCTCTGGAAAATGTTCTCGAATGATCTCCTTCCCCCGTATCAAATGTCTGATATTACTTTCGCCGCCAATCACCCAACCAAAGGGCTGTGCATAGCTGCCTGCCAGCATTTCTACCCTTGCTTGGCTGCCATTATCTTTTAAGTAGGTGTGGAGCGTTTGGTATGATTTTGGATCGGTTCTTTTTAACACTTCCCAAGAAATCGGTTCAATGTCCAAGCCAATTTTCCAATCAGGATTGTGCGCCATTTTACTTAACACATCTGCCCAAGAACCTAGAGGCATATGACCTTTCACACCACCATGATACCCATCTACAAAATATGCTTTTTTTGTCATATTCACACTCACCTTTTGTATAGTATGTAAAAATCTATCTTTTTCTTACTAATCATAATGCGAGACTATCACTAGAGATTACTGCCCGTTATGCAAGAGAAGTCGAAACAAACTTTTATTCAATGCTATCCACTCTCCCCTTTATCTCAATCTCCTCTCCATCATGAATCTCACAAATAAAATAGCGATTACATAACCCTAGAAAAAAACACATATTTCTACAAACTTTAGATATATTTACTATATTAACAATCTAATACCCTCACTATAATGTATATTCATTTTTAATTCAATATATTTTTATATTATAATTATATTAAACATATTATATATAATCACTTAACAAAAAATCTTAAAAGTTATAATTTTAAACAAAGGAAATAACCTAACAAAATAGGCATAATATGACTCTATTAATAAAAATGATTATAGGAAATGATCAAGGTTGCACTAGGGTATGAGGAAAGTAAGTAGCAGTATGTATTTATTAAGTGTAGAGTAAGTAGCAATTACTAAATGAAAAAAAGTGCTCCAAGTCAAAACTTGAAACACTTTTTTTAACACTCAAAAAGGATCTCCCTAAGAGATCACGCGGAAGGACATTCCTTATGAAAAAACTTCAGTTTAGACAGATAACTTCGTTGTCGTGTCACCCTTAACCAACTTAGCAGGCACATGAATATTATTAACTGTAAAATCGCCCTTGTACATCTCAAATAATTTGTTTAGTGCTAGGCGCCCAATTTCTTTTTCATTTTGTTCGATGTGAGTAAAATTCCATTCGAATTTATTTCTTGGTGGACTATCAAAACAAATAATCGATATATCTTCTGGTACTTTTAGATTTAATTGTTCAATTGCTTGCTTAGCTAATATTGCGATGTTATATTCAAGGGCAAATAAGGCTGTAATTTCTCTGTGTTTCTTTATATGTTCTTTTATAACCTCTATATCCTTCACAGCATCTTCATGAGAAGGAATTAAATTGCGAATGTCTGAACACCATAAATCAGTATCGGCTATCAATTTCTTCTTCGCAAACGCCCTTAAAATCCCTTTCTTCCTATCTTCGATTGTCGTAGTACTATTAGCTTTAGGGATTAAAACTCCAATGTTTTTATGTCCCAACTCAAGTAAGTGATTGACCCCTACTTGAGCAGCTTGTTCATTATTCGTTGAAACAGAAGGAGCTGCCAAGCCTTTAAAAGTTCTGTCAATAAGTACTAAAGGAAACTGATTTACAACCATCTTAAGAATTTCTAAGCTATAATGTTCAGCTTGTGCCGGCGAAACAATGAGCCCATCAATTCCGTGTGCAATTAGCTCATTTATCACTTTATCTTCCTTACTTGGAATACTTAAAGAACGCCTTAAAATCACAAAGCATTTTCCTTGTGAAGCCTCTTCGATAGTCCCAATTAATTCGTTCCCAAAACTATCGTCAAAAGTAGTCATAATTAAACCAAATAATGGTTTATCCTCATTCTCCACTTTTTGTTCATCATTCATATTCTTACTATAGTCAATGACAAATGTACCCTTACCACGTATTCGATTAACAAACCCTTCATTACTCAACTTTTCTAGCGCCTTTTTAGTCGTGATGGTGCTCACACTAAAGTACTTAGTCAATTCCTTTTCGGAAGGGATTTGTTCGCCAACTTTGTATTTTCCTGACGTTATCTCCTCTTTTAACGATTCATATATCTTCTCATATAATGATTTCATATACATAGCCTCACTATTAGTTCTATTTAATATAAAAAAATACTATTCAAGCTTACAATACTAGATAAAAAGTGCTTAAAAGTAACTTTCATATCCAACTATAGGCGAAAATAGATAATGGGTCAATATACTTTTAGATATATATTATGCTTTAATTATAAAAGTAATAAAATATATAATCTTTATGATATATATTATCTTTCCTCTATGAGTAGGCTTTTAAACGTGGTATAGAAGCAAAATTAAAGAGGCCGTGAATAACCCTCGGCCTCTGCTATACATTCATATAAAATTACATACAATAATCAGGCTCCCCATATTCTTGGCATTGGCATCGGCTCTTTACCTAGTTCTGCCCATACGTATTTCAAAAGAAGTTGGGATTTTAGAGTTTGATATTCTTCTTGATCCCATAAATTATTATATTCTTGTGGATCCTTCTGCAAATCAAAAATTTCGCCATAGGTTTGGTTATAATAAACAGTAATTTTATATCGTTCATCCACAAATGTTTTTTGATGAATGGTAGTTGGCTCATGGCGAAATTCACAAATAACATGATCCCTTGCATGGTCTTTTTGATTCATCCACACTTTACTTTGATCAACGCCTGTCATCGCTCTTGGAATAGGGATTTCCGTAAACGATAGAAAGGTAGGAGCTAAATCAACCAAGGATTGCATAGCATTGGAGATGTGGCCTGCTGGTATCTTTCCAGGATATCGAACAATAAATGGCACCTTGATTAAGTCTTCATAATGAAATCCTCCTTTAAACTGTAAGCCATGCTGTCCAAAGAAGTGTCCATGATCGCTCGTAAATACAATAATGGTATCTTCTGCAATCCCAAGTTCATCCAGTTTATCAAGGATTTTCCCAATATATTTATCCATCATGCTAATCATTCCATAATAGGTGGCGGTAAGCTTTTTATGTCTTTTTTCGTCTACAAGATGAGAATGATAGCCATGTATACCAATCCCTGTTTCTCGATAGGCAGAAAAATCTGGTGATTCTTCTTGTGTCATCTGAAAGTGCGGAGGGTTTTTTTGATGCTCCCCTTCCACGCCTTTTGGGATTGTCAATTTCTCAGGATCATACATGCGATCCCAAGGTTCAGGAACTAAATAAGGTGGATGTGGATCAAAAAAACTAGCCCACATAAAGAAATTCTCATTATTTTGCTTGTATTCTTCTAACTTATGATTGGTCCGTTCTGCGATCCATGTATTATAATGATATTCTTCAGGAATCGGCCATCTATGTTCTATCTCTTTACTCATTGTACCAGTAGGTTCTACAAAATAATCTCGCCAATTTTTACAACCCTTTTCTTCCAGCCATAGGGCATAATGTTGCCCAACATGTGCCTCATTCGTATGATTTCTAGCAAGCTCTATATGTTCAAAGCCATAAAATTCATCTTTAAATCGCTTCCAATAATCCAAATCCTGTAAAAGTGGATAAGCCTCTAAAGAGGAATACTCGTCTGTTGCTTGTAATGGTTGAAAATGTGCTTTTCCAATAAGAGCAGTACGATATCCATTTTCCAGAAAATCTTCTCCCATTGTATGGCGATCCTCTAGTAATTTAGTTCCAAGCGTCCATGCCCCATGCTGACTCGGATATTGTCCCGTAAGAATAGATGCACGAGTTGGAGTACATGTCGGATTTGGGCAATAAGCCCGTTGAAACGTTGCCCCCTCTTTTACAAGTCTATCCAAATTCGGGGTGGAAATCTGAGAATTGAATGCGCCTATCGTATCGAAATGTTGTTGATCACTTGTAATAAGTAGAATATTAGGTTTCCCCAAAACGATCACTTCCTCTGGTAAGGTATATATGTGATCATAAGATAAAATCTCGGTCAAACCAATAACATAATGTTATAAGTAATTGTCATTTTGTTAGATTATTTGCTGTTTAAGCTATATCACCTATCCCGCTTTTATCGCTTCATTTGACGATATTGTGTTGGGGGGATTTTACAATAATTGCTAAATGCCCTCGTAAATGCATAAAGACTTGGATAGCCAAGTGACGAGGCAATTTCTGAAATGGCATAATCTGTTGATTCGAGCATCTTCTTTCCTTTTTCTAATCTTTGATGTTGCAAATATTGTATGGGAGGCATTCCAAACTTTTTTGAAAAAGATTTGGATAAATAGGAACGATGTACCCCTGCATATGCTGCGACATCCTTAATCGTGATGTTCTCTGTAAAATGGTTATCTAGATAATTTTTACTTCGCTGCAACCAGTCTGAAATATCGATAGAAACATCTTGGGAAGCATGGTTTAAAAGAAAATGAAAGAGATTATATAACGAACTTTGTAACTCTATAACTTCCTTGAAATTAGTAGAATCCAATTTGGAAAGGAGTCTACATATTTTTTCTAAATGATCATTTAAATAGAAATAATCATTGATTCTGAAATAAGATTTTTGCGGTGTTAAGTTTAGTAAATGAATGATTTTCTTTATTCGCTGTTCAGAAAAGGCCAACCAGAACATCCGCAATTCCAAATCTGGTGAGGTTGTATAGTATTCATAAATAATATGAGGAAACTGACAAAAGACGTCACCCTTCTGTAGTTCTGTTTGATTTTCTCCTTGGACAAACTTTACAGTTCCCTCCATAACAAAATGAAAACTATAGCATTCTATAAAACGTGGTCCGATATGGTAATTGGATTTTGCTCTATTCATTCCACCACGGAGGGGCCATATCCCGCCCATACCACCTAACATTTCTGATGTTAAATAAAAGAACTCCGCATATTCCTTATCAAATTCTTGCATCATTATTTCACCTGCAGAAAAAATTGTATTTTACATGGGGTTTTATACATTTCTTATTTCATTGTATATTAGCATATATAAATTAACAAAATGGAGAGTTTTTACTATTTGAATCAATTTCATAATTCCTTTTTGTAAAAAAAACAGCCTGCAAAATACAAGGTGAGAGCCTATACGTTTTTTGATTTTCATTGCAGGCGGACGCTTTCTGGGGGCTTCCTCAGGTCAACAGGAAGTTGATCATGAAGACGTTGCGACGTATAGTGTAGACGAAGCGATAGGACGGCGCGTATTTAGTCTTTGTACATTACCGCTCCTGCGGGATCTCACCTGTGGCGCTAACCCTTCAGGAGTCGCCGCCTTCCATTCCCTACTTGACAGTAGGGAAACAAGACTCTCTTCATTTTCGACCGGATCTTTTGTTAGCCAGATGACCTGTCATACCTGTCGAAACAACTCCAATTTCGAACAGGATACCATATTTAGGATATATGCTGGGTTCGTATATAATGGAGCCACATATTGAAGGCTGTCATATAACCATGACTTATGTCAGACACCTCATACAGCTTGCCGATACGAGAAATTTCTCGCTGTATTTCTTGATCGTTTTCTCCGTCGACCCATATGGGACCTTTAGGTTGATAACAAAACTGAGTGCTATTTATTCCATCCCAATTGGTTACAGTGAGTTGTAAGTTCAATGGTGGATCATGTGTAGCGTCAAC
Source organism: Bacillus sp. J14TS2 (assembly GCF_018333015.1). Taxonomy (NCBI): domain Bacteria; kingdom Bacillati; phylum Bacillota; class Bacilli; order Caryophanales; family Bacillaceae; genus Bacillus; species Bacillus sp. J14TS2. The sequence continues at coordinate 199,745 of NZ_BORE01000005.1, forward strand.
AAAAATCCATTCACTACCTAGTTTTAACCTGACTGCCGAATGAATATCGTCCTTGCTAGGCAATAACTCTACTTCCGAAGGAGAGGCGGGAAGTTCGTAAAGATAACGTATTCGCTGAGCTTCATATCCTAACGTTTTGAAAGATTTCACTAATAAGTCAGATTTTGCAAGGCAATTGCCTCTCTCCACACATATAAGTCCAACGGCATCAAAGGCGCCATCGGTACAATATTCGAAGTCCCTAATGGCTTGAAATAAAGCTAATCTAGCTTCAATATCAGGTAATCCGTTTGTGATTCTATCAACAAAATCCAGGATTTCCTTTTCCATTTGTATCATTCCAATCCAATTTTGATAAATCACTTTTATCATTTTCTTCAAAAACAGCAGAAGTCTAATTCGATCAATTTAGATATCAAAGTTCCTATTCTCCCGTCTACCTAGTAGATTAACCGATATACAACTTTTAAACCACCTAGTTGACTCCGTTCAAGTTGGATACTGAATCCGTTAATAAATGCATCATTAGCGGATCTTTCTTTTTCAGTGTTAGTAGTCTGACATAATCAGGCGCCCTCCTTAAATTGCCCACCTAAAAAAGACAGATGTTCACATCTGCCTTTTTTTGGGTATTATTCGCTAGGGAATGTCTTTTTCACAAATTCGATGACTTCTTCTGACGTGTTCATGGATAAAACCGTCTCTTTTATCGTCTTTGCTTGTTCTTTTTCTAGCTCTTTTATTTGTGATCGCGCCGGTAGAATCGAGGTGGCGCTCATGGAGAATTCATCAAGCCCTAGACCAAGTAATAGGGGAATCGCGATGGGATCGCCGGCCATTTCCCCACACATCCCTACCCATTTTCCTTCTTGATGGGCGGCATCAATCACCATGGAGACCAGACGTAAAATTGCGGGATTGTATGGTTGATACAGGTAGCCTACACGTTCGTTCATACGGTCGGCTGCCATTGTGTATTGGATTAAGTCATTGGTGCCAATACTGAAGAAGTCAACCTCTTTCGCAAATTGATCTGCCAGCACAGCTGTGGATGGGATCTCGACCATCATGCCGATTTCGATTGAATCGGATACTTCGGCACCCTCTGCAACCAGCTGTGCCTTTTCCTCTTGCAAAATTGCTTTGGCTTCCTTTAATTCGGAAATCGTGGCAATCATCGGGAACATAATTTTCAAGTTTCCATAGTGGCTTGCCCGTAGTAAGGCACGGAGTTGGGTACGGAATATGTCCTGTTCTTCTAAACATAAGCGAATGGCTCGAAAGCCTAAGAACGGGTTCATCTCTTTTGGCAGCTGTAAATAAGAGAGTTTTTTGTCTCCGCCAATATCGAGGGTACGAACCACCACTGATTTCCCCGCCATTTTTTCCAAGACAGTTTTGTAGGCCTCAAACTGCTCGTCCTCTGTAGGCAGTTGGTCTTTGCCCATGTATAAAAACTCTGTTCGGTATAGCCCGACAGCTTCGCCGCCATTTTCTAACACAGCTTTTATATCATCCGGTGTCCCAATATTGGCGGCAAGCTCTACATGCTGGCCATCCTTCGAGATAGTTGGTTCATGAACCAGTTTTGCCCATTCCACTTTCTGTGCTTCGTATTTTGCCTTTTTTTCCTGATAGTAAGCCATCTCTTCAGCGGAAGGATCGATCAAAACTGCTCCATCCAAGCCATCCACAATTACCATCATTCCATTTTCAATCCGGGCGGTTGCTTGTTTTGTACCCACAACTGCTGGTATTTCCATCGATCGAGCCATAATGGCGGAGTGAGAAGTACGTCCTCCAATATCAGTGGTAAACCCTTTGACAAATTGGCGGTTGAGCTGGGCTGTATCCGAAGGGGTTAAATCTTCGGCAATGACCACAACTTCCTCCGAAATCAGACTTGGATTGGGGATTTGCACACCTAATAAGTTGGCAATCACACGTTTTGTAACATCCCGAATATCAGCGGCACGTTCTTTCATATAATCATTATCCATCGATTCGAAGATCGAAACAAACTGATCCGCGGTTTCCTTCATGGCTACCTCCGCATTGATTCCCTCTAACCCGATCTTATCCAACACGGGAGTAAGCAATTCCGGATCACTTAACACAAGTAAATGAGCGGCAAAAATGTCTGCTTTATCGGCACCCAATTCGCGGTTCGCATGGTCTTTAATCGTTTCAAGCTCTGCTTTAGACTGCTCGATGGCTTGTTCAAATCGTTGTTTTTCCGCCTCTTTATCTGCAATTTCCTGCTTTTCAATCGTCAGTTCAGGCTCCTGCAAACGATAGGCTTTGGCTATAGCAATACCCGCTGATGCGCCTATTCCTTGTAAATCAGTACTCATTCAGCATCAAGCCTCCTTTTTTCGATGTTTCTTTCAAAGCGGACTTAATTCTTAACCGTTATTTTCAATAAGTCTGTTACACCACTTTCCGCATCCGCGGTTTCAAAATGATCTACCGACTCAATAATATCGCCATTTGTCAGGACAATCGGGATGATCGAACTCGTCGCCTTCTCCTCAATCAGGTTTTTATCAAAGCGGACTAATACATCTCCTACCTTGACCTTATCGCCTTGGTTGACAAGCGTTTCAAACCCTTCGCCTTCCATTTGAACGGTTTCTAAACCGATATGAATCAGAATTTCAATGCCGGTCTTTCCCTTCAATCCGATCGCGTGTTTCGTAGGGAATACCTGAATAACCTCCCCTTCTACTGGTGAAACAACTTGGCCATCTTTCGGTTCAATAGCGACTCCATCTCCCATCATCTTCTGTGAGAATACAGGATCAGGTACATCCTCCAGACTAACAACTTTTCCATTGACCGGGGCTTTCAGTATTTCCTCTGTTGGTTTTTCTTTCCCAAATAATTTTCGGAACATTTTTTAAACCTCCATGTAAAGAGTATTTTGATGGGGTGCATTCTTAGATGTAATCAGCTAGGCCAGCACTGCTTTTTCTGATTCAAGTAACATTTCTCGAAGCTTTTCTTGTTTAGCATTTCCAAATTGTAATATATTGACTAGATAATTATCTATATTATTGTAATTATTCTCAATCGCCTCAAATGATTTTTGTAAATATGCTTGATCCACACCAAGTACTTTTTTTAATGCCTTCGTTTTCTCGCTATTCGCATCACCTGTTTGGACATCTTGTAAGAAACGTTCATTGGCTTCTTGTCGCTGCATATTGGTTTGAAGATAATCATTCATAATGGCCGTTCTATCAACATTCAGAATGGTTAATAGGAGGGCTGCTGCAATTCCCGTGCGATCTTTCCCCGCAAAACAATGAAATAAGATTGAGCCGTTTTCTTGCTCCAAAACTTTATTCAGAAATAATTTGTAACCTCTTTGGGCACTTGGATCAAGAACAAGTTGTTCATAAACGGAAAACATCAAACGGTCCGCGTCTTCAATCGAAGTGACTTTTTCAAAGTCTTCCCTACCTATTGAGTTTGTGCTTTCGCTTTTTAAAACATCAATGTGAACATATTCAACTCCTTCTATTTTATCAACTGGTTCCTTATCAACCTCCGATTGTTCTCTAAAATCGATGATTAATTTCAAATCATGCCCTTGAACCAATTCCCTTTTGTCAGAATCACTTACATTCACTGGCTGCCCTGCCCGTAATAATTTGTTCCTTTTTACCTTCTTACCCTCTTTCGTAACAATTCCACCAAGATCTCTAAAATTAACTAATGTTTCCATTTTTTTCACCTCAAATAATTATAAAAACAAACACGGGCGTTTTTTTGCAAAAGAAATTTTACTTTATGCACATCCAACTTCCCTTTTAGATGATCGCCCGTACTTGTCCTTCGATTCTCATGTTCTTCTTTATTTTAACGTAAAAATAGATTAGAGTGTGCCATGGCACTTTTTGAATTGCCATAGCGCACTCCCTCTTTAAAAGATAAGAAAGTATATAATTTTCCTTAAGATTGCTTTAAGGCTGGGCAGTTGTTGTCCAGCTCCAGGCGCCATCGGCTCGAGGCTCGCAGGAGCGAGTCCATCGGCGTTGCGACGTACAGGATGTACTAGTGCAGACGAAGCGACACGACGTCGCGTTTGAGTCTGTCGCCAGGACGGCGCGAACTTAGCCGATGTTCTGCATAATAACCTGAGCCAATGAAAGGCAAAGAACGCCTTTCTCTGTCTCAGAACATTTGCTTGTCGAAGGTAGCGGGCGCCTTGCGCTTTTCTTATCTCTCTGCAGCTTCTTGTGAAGGGGGAACATCTTTAAAACCAATGACTAGTGTTGCAACAAAGGTGACAACCGCTGCGATCCCCATTGCTATAATGGCATTCCATAGATTAGATAAGTCTCCTGAATTCGCAGGATCAATCCACATTGGTAACGTAAAAAGACCAGGAGTCAGGAACACATAAGCTTTCAACCCGGCAATTCCGGCATACAGGCCACCCGCAAATCCACCAATCATACATGCATACATAGGCCTTTTCAATTTAAGCGTAACACCATACAAACAAGGCTCGGTAATGCCGGCAAAAAATGCCGTTAAACTGGCTGAAATTGCTGTACCTCTGAACTCTTTATTTTTTGTCCTCAGGGCAATCGCTAAGGTAGCGGATGCCTGAGTGATATTGTGAAGTAATGTTAATGCTCTTGTAAAAGGGTCCACTCCCTTTTTATTAATGGCTTCCAATCCTGCAATCGCTAAGGCAGAATGCATCCCTGTCGTAACGATCCATGGATAGATTAAAGCAAATATAGCCAATGAGAAGAATCCTAATTTATCACTTAGGAAGAAAACCACGTTGGTTAATTGAGTAGAAACTGCAACCATTGCTGGGCCAATCAGTACAAACGTCAAAGGAGCAACAATCAAAATACTCAATAGCGGGCTCATAAATCCGCGAATGGCACTCCATAAATGTTTATCAAAAAACTTTTCAACATAAGATAAAATCCATACTGCAACAATAGCCGGAATAATGGTACTTGAATACGAGAATGGTACTACCGGAATCCCAAGGAATGCGATATCTTGTCCACTTTGTATCATTTCGATAAAAGTTGGATTTAATAGTGCAGCTCCTAATAAAGCCGCCAAATAAGGATTACTTTTGAACTGTTTTGCAGCAGAAATTGCAACAAAAACAGGTAGGAAGAAGAAAGCAGAGTCAAAAATCAAAAATAAAATTTGATATGTTTGCGATTGATCGCTAAGTACGCCTAACATATTTAGTAATAAGATTAGACATTTTCCCATTCCTCCAGCAATCAATACTGGGATCAGCGGGGTGATACAACCAACTAGTGTACTAAGCATTCTCGAAATAACGTTTGGTCTTTTTCCTTTTTTCTCTGTTCGTTCATGCGTTTCTTTACCAGATTCTTTCTTCTCGCTATTCCCTTCCCCTGACGCTTGATCTAGCAGTTCTTGAAAAGCCTTGTAAACAGCATTTACCCTATTTCCAATAATGATTTGATTTTGCCCGCTTTGTTTTACCAGGCCTATAACACCATCGATTTGTTTTACTTTCTCCTCATCGATTCTCTCTTCATCATTGGCAATCACTCTTAATCTTGTAGCACAATGCCAAGCCTGTTCTACATTATCTGCCCCACCCAAACTTGCAAGAATCTCTTTTGCCATTTTTTGATCATTCATTTTCTTGCCTCCTTTTTACCGAACTTTTGAATAAGCTTTTTAATCAAAATATAAGCTTTCTCCCTGTGTTTGGATCACTTGCTTGTACCAGTGATAACTCTTCTTAGGCGTTCGTTTTAATGTACCTTGGCCTTCATTGTTTAAATCCACATGAATAAATCCATATCGTTTATCCATTTCCGCTGAAGAAGAACTAACAATATCAATAAGCCCCCAGGTTAAATATCCCAACATTTCAACATGATCTTCATTGATAACACGAGACAATTCGATAAGATGTCTTCGATGATAATCAATGCGATAATCATCCATAATCTCACCATTTTTAGGCAAAGTGTCTTTGGCACCTAGTCCATTTTCAACTATAAATAAAGGTACTTCAAAACGATTGTATAAATCTTGGCATAAAATTCTCAGTCCAGTAGGATCAATTTGCCAGCCCCAATCGGTTGATTCTAAATACGGGTTCTTCACACCACCAATCGTGTTTCCTGATGTATGTTGAGCATCTTCCTCTGTCCCTTGCGTAATCGACATATAATAGCTAAAGGATAAAAAGTCGCAGCGATTATTTTGAATAATCGTTAAATCCTCTTCTGTCATATCAAGCTTCATTTCGTTCTCAAAAAGGTACATCAATGACTTTGGATACTTTCCCTTTATTTGAACATCCCCTGATAGATATACATAATGTCGTAATTGTTGGACCTTATAATTATCTTCTGGTTTGCATGTGTAAGGATAAGCAGCGATACCTGTAAGCATGCAACCGATTTGTGCCGTAGGATCGATAGAGCGGCAAATTCCAACGGCTTTCGCACTGGCAACATACTGATAATGCATGGCCTGGTACATCGTACGTTTATCTGAGTTGTCAGTCGTTAAACCAGCACTGACAAATGGATGTCTTAAAACGCTGTCAATCTCATTAAATGTAATCCAATAATGAACAAGATCATGGAGTTCTTCAAAAACAACCTTACAAAAACGGACAAAGAAGTCGATTAATTTTCGATTCTTCCAGCCTCCGTATTCTTCAATAAGATATAATGGCATTTCATAATGGGATAATGTCACTACAGGCTGAATTCCGTACTTTTTACATTCTAAAAATAGATTTCGGTAAAATTGCATTCCTTCTTGATTTGGCTCAGTTTCATCCCCTTTTGGAAAAAGTCTTGCCCAAGAAATCGATGTTCGAAAAGCATTGATATTCATTTCAGCTAAAAGCTTAATATCTTCAGGATACCGGTGGTAAAAATCTATTCCTCCTCTTTTTGGGAAGATCTGATCGTTTGAATCGGCAAGAGCTCGCTGAATTCCCTGAAGCGTGTGTTGATCCGAATACTCACTAATGTGAAGATTCTTTCTACACATCGCAACATCTGCAATCGATGGTCCTTTACCACCTTGATTCCAAGCACCTTCAGATTGATTTGCTGAAATAGCGCCTCCCCATAAAAAATCCTTCGGAAATAAGTTCTTATTCTTCATGCTCAGGCTCCTTTTTGGAATGATATAATATAGATGAATTATGATTACGCCTTCATTTATCAATTTAAGTATAGCACCATTTCCTCTTTTGTGCAAAGGATCAAAAAAATAAATATTTTTTGGTCTTTTGACCAAATATGGTTATAATGTTAATGAAATACGAAATGGAAGGGTTTTTTTATTATGGTAAATTTAATACAATTGATTCAAGATAATTATGAAACATTCACCCCCCAAGAAAAAATTGTAGCTGATAACTTCCTTGAATATCCAAGGTTTATTTTAGATAAAAACATTTCAGGGCTTGCTGCAAGTATTGGAGTCTCGCGAAATTCTATTACTAGGTTTTGTAAAACATTGGGCTTTAGCGGATATACAGAATTCAAATTTGAATTCTCGAAATTTCTTACTCTTCAACAGGGCACTTCTGACGACTCGAACAAAAATCTTGTGCATGAGATCATTCATGGATATAAAGGAAAGCTAGATGAGATTCTAAACCAAAATTTGATTAAAGAAGAGGGCATTTTTGAACTTGCAAAAGAAATTTCGACTGCTTCATCAATAAAAATCTTAGGAACTGGAAAGTCTACGCCCCCAGGACTGCAACTAAAATATAGTCTGCAAACACTAGGGATTTACGCACAAATGATGGATTCGTTGTTTATCGCGGATGATATGGAGTATTTATTTTCAAAAGAGGATATTGTCATTGTTTACTCTGTTTCTGGTAAAAGTCTTTTTACCAATCAAATTCTAGCTGGTGCATTAAAGAAGAAAGCAAAAATCTATATGATTACGACCTCCAAGAAAATCAATTTAAATATCGAGAGAGTCTTTGTTTTGCCTAATGTAAGCCAGGAAAATCCGTTTGTTTTTAGCAATCATACCTTGTTTTATATTTTTAACGATATGTTGTGTAATGCAATAAATTATGGTCTCAAGGATGGGAAAACGCCAAAAAATCGGGTATAAAATAAAGCGAAACTGCATTCATTGGTGATGAGAATGCAGTTTCGCTTTATCCCACGGGGCCTGTCCCCCATTATACTAACGCGGCCATCTTTCTTCCTTGCTTATCAATGGCTGGAACGAATGATGTGGTTCTGTTTGGTACCAATAGGCAACCGAAGCAACATCATCCTGTCTTTCAAATAATCCCTTTTTGGAAACGCCGATCTGTTGGACCGTTACTCTAAGATCTTCATTGAAGCGGATAGGATCAGGTATATGCCAGCGATAGAAGCCTCTCATAGGAGGGACATCATCATTATGGTAAAAGTTGTGAACAAGCTCATCATGTTTTGAATAGTATGGATAGCCCATAAATGGAGTGCAGAAAGTGTTCTCGACTGTCTTCCCATCCTGTTGACTCGCAAAGCTCCAAGCACCACCAACATAGTCTTCCAAACCTGTACCACAAATTGTTGGATAGTCTTCATCTCCATCGATAAACATCTTTACTTCACCTTCTCCCCACCAGTACCTTTCGAGGGTGGTCAAAGCTAAATATGTTCCTACATACTGTCCTTTGCCTTTAATGTTATCAACGATCACGTAATCTTCTGCAATATTTGTGATCTTTTGCCGCCGCCATTGTGCATGAAAATAAGCTGTATTTTCCGGGAGCTCATCATATAAACAATAATCAATTTGATAAAACAAGGCTGGAATCGTCCCCTCATGCTGATTCTCAATTGTGATTTTCGCCTTTTTATTAAAAGGCATTGGAAAATAACTATTAAATCCTCGAGTTGGATTCACCACAATCGGGAGTGAATTAACCATACAGCCTCTCGCAAACCCATTGCAGAAAAAATCACCAAGAGGACTCTCAACTGAAGGAACCGTCTCACCATCCCAATACATTCTTAGCACTAGGTCTCTAAGGACAAAACAATCCTTTTCCGTTTGATCTGTCACCGTAATCCAGATATGTTGGATGATCCCAGGACCATCCATTTCACATAAAGTAACGGTCTCGCCCGCTTTTACATTAGAAATACATGGCGAGCCTTTTCGTGAAGGTCCTAGAGGACTTGCAGCCATGCCTCCCTTCCCTTTTTCACCGTGTGGATTTTCTGCTGTGATGGCACGGCTTCTCCCATTATTCATAAGTGGGAGAGATGAAAGTCCTCCCATTAATGGATTAAAAATTATCATGTTACTCTCCTCTCGATTTTTTATTAGCCTTTCACAGCTTCTACATCTTCACTCATTATTCCTTCATCTTCTCGCCTCTGAAATAGCACTTTTCATGTTTATGAAATATGCATTTTTCTATATTCTGATGGTAGATACCCCGTTACCTTGTCAGGCTAAAATAGCCCCCCTTCCCTTCGTGTTATATGAATAGACTTGGTATTCATTGCGAATACTTCTATTAACATAATAGGAAGTTGAGTGAAGCAATGGCTATGTCTTTTTTTAAGAAAAAGGGGAAACCTTTAAAAACGAATTCAAAAGCAAATACGAACAAGATCTTTTCCACTATCGAGAAAAATCGACATTATCTATGCGAAGCTTTATTCAATACGGATGATTTAAAATTTCGGGAAGTGAAGTATAGAGAAGTATCCGGCATCATTATTTACTTGGAAACATTGGTGGACAGGGAAGTATTTCAACAAAGTTTTCTAATTCCCTTGTCGGAAGCCGTTGACCGACAAAATGTCGAGGAACTGATAACAAGTCCGGAATTTAGTATGACGAATGACCTCAATAAGATTGTATCCGCCTTGCTAAGAGGCGATTGTGCCCTTTTCTTCGAAGGGCGTACGGAATGTTTTCTATTTAACTGCATTCAAGCTAATCCTAGAACACCTGAGGAACCTGATAATGAAAAGGTCGTCCGGGGAGCACACATGGGATTTATAGAAAATCTCGATGTTAATTTAAACTTGGTTAGGGAACGTATCCACAATCGTCAGCTAATAATCAAGTATTTTGAACTGGGCCAGGAGTCGAACACAAACGTAGCAATGATTTATATGGGGGGACTTGCTAACCCATCGATCGTTGAGGAAGTTCAAAAACGGCTTGAATCGATTTCAACCGATATGGTTTTCAGTCCGGGGTATATTGAGGAATGTATTGAAGGTCATCCGTTTTCCCCGTTTCAAGAAATTCTGTTTACTGAAAGACCTGATCGGTTAGAAGCTCATTTAATGGAGGGGAGGGTGGCCATTATCAGTGAAGGCTCGTCTGATGTATCAATTGTGCCAGTCACATTTTTTTCCTTCTTTCAGACGCCCGATGACTTCAACATCAGATTTTATGGGGGATCCTTTTTCCGTTTGCTACGGTTATTCAGTTTTTGGGGCGCCCTCACGCTTCCAGCGATATACATTGCTATTGTCGGATTCCACTTTGAAATTATTCCATATGATATGGTAACGCTTGTAAAAGGCTCGATCGAAAATATTCCATTCTCACCATTTTTTGAAGCACTCATTATGGCAATCACAATTGAATTAATACGGGAAGCAGGAATCAGGCTTCCATCGCCAATTGGTCAGACGATCGGCATTGTCGGAGGACTTATTATCGGGGATGCAGTCGTCAATGCAGGCTTGGTATCAAACATTATGGTGATTGTTATTGCCTTAACTGCAATCATGTCATTTTGTATCCCTTCATACGAAATGGGAAACACAGTCCGCATCCTTTCTCTACCAGTCATGATTGCCGCAGCTACTCTTGGATTTGTCGGTATTGTATTTTCGCTTATGCTCATCCTCATCCATATGTGTAAATTGGAATCCTTCGGGACACCGTATATCGCACCTTTAGCCCCCTTACATGTTAAAAATTTAAAGGATTCTATTATCCGGTTTCCAATCTGGACACTGAATCATCGTCCAATAAGTGTACAACCGCAAAAGCCGGTTAGACAAGGAACATCGAGGGAATGGCAGAAAGATGATCAATAAAAAAGAAATCACTCAATTCCAGTTGATCTTTTTATTAATTCACAGCCAAGTAGGAGTAGGTGTTATTACTTTGCCTTTCGATGTTTTTATGAAGGCAAAGGGAGATGGTTGGATCTCTGTTTTGTTAACAGGGGCCCTCATTCAAATTATGATCTTTTTATTCGGAGCATTAATGGTCCGATTTCCTTCCACTAATTTGTATGGCATTGTCCAATCTCTCTTTGGAAAATGGATCGGGAAAGTAATCGTCCTATTATACAGTATATATTTTATTACCATTGGAGGACTGATTCTAACCAAATTCGCCTATATCCTCAAGGCTTGGATGATGCCACTGACACCTAAATGGTTAATACTTGCCATTATGACCTTCACAGCGATTTATATCGTAAAAGAAAATCTTCAACTTATGGCGCGTTTCTTTGTCCTTGCCTCCATTGTTTTAATTGGATTTATCGGATTGGCTGCTTACGCCTTAAAAGATGCAAACCTTACATTTATTTTACCTATTGGCACAAATGGAATCCTGCCGATTATTCAGGGAATAGAACGCGGTCTGTATGCATTTCAGGGATTTGAGATATTGCTAGTCATCTACCCTTTTGTTCAAGCAAATAATAAAAAGGGTGTGCTCAAAGCGGCAACAATTGCCAATATTTTCATGACACTTTTTTATTCGTTTTTGGTTTTAACCAGTTTGCTTTTTTTTAGTCCGGAAGAATTTAAGCTTGTACCTGAACCTGTTTTATATTTAATCAAGGCATTCTCATTTAAAATCGTTGAAAGACCGGATTTGCTGTTTACGTCCATGTGGATTGTGCTGGCGGCCACCGCTTTCATGAATGCGATCTATGCCTCATCCTTGGGACTGTCAATGATCATGAATTCAAACCAATTAAAAAAATATGTCATCATAGCTGCAGGCATCTGCTTTTTGTTGGCGATGACTTTTCGTGAAGCGTATAACATAGGAACCATATCTAGGATTTATAATAAATTTGTTGTTTTTCCTTTCACTTTAGGCTTACCGATTTTATTTTTACTTATATCCATTATTTTCAACAAGAAGGGACGGGAGAATGACGGATGAATAATCGATTACTTTTTATTTGGACAGTCATCTTGACAATCATTCTTGCCGGCTGCTGGGACCAACGCTTATTAAAGGATCACAGCTTAGTATTGGCTATTGGATATGACAGGGAAAATGATGAAAAGCTAATCAAGACCGTTACCTTTCCAACAAACAGTAATGATATGACTCAGCAAAATAAACGTTCAGTTGAAAGTATAGTTTTATCAATGACCGGCGATACAGTCAAAGATGCTGAAAAAAAAATGGATCAAAGCATTCCTGAAAAATTTGACAGGTCCAAAGCAAAGGTCATCCTTATGGGGGAACAATTAGCCTTCCAAGGCATCTTTTCAACTTTGGATTCCATCTATCGGGATTTGAGAGGTCCATTAAATGCCAAAACGGCGATCTTTGACGGAAAAGCAAAGGATGCATTATCTGTCAAGACGGACGAGTCTATGCTTGTCAGTGATGTTTATTCACAGCTTCTTGACAGTGCAGCAGAACAGGGAATTACCAAAATTGAAAATGTGCAAACCGCTTGTCCCATTATTTTATCGGAAGGAAAAGACCTCGTGTTGCCTTATGTTGATTTAAAGGATGATAAAGAAGTAAGAGTGAAAGGGGTGGCTTTGTTCCATGGTGATCAATTGACGGGGCATTTGAATATAAAGGAAACGAGCATGTTCCTGATTCTCGCTAATCACAATCCAAACGGCCTAACATTAAACCTAAAGGTCAGGAGCGATCAAAAAAAGCATGAAAAGAACTTTGTGAATATTGCCATACGTGATATCAAAAGAAAAATAAAGATGAACACAAAAAATGGGCATATTGGCGCAATGGTAAATGTGAAGCTCGAGGTGGAAATTGATGAGTATCCATTAGATCATTTAAAGAATGAAAAAAAAGTGAAGGCCCTGTCTAACAATATAGAAAATCAGTTAAATAAATTGGCAAAAAAAACACTCACCAAAATGAAAGAGGCTAATAATGATTCTTTGGGGCTCGGCGAAAAAGTGAAAGCCTACCATCATTCCACATGGAAAAAAGTCGACTGGGATAAAGAATATCCTGAGGTTCCGATTGAAACAACCTTCCATGTAGAAATCATTCGCCATGGAATTATTAATTAATATATCGAGCGGGAAAAAGCAGATGAAGCATCGACTTATTGAACAGCCCCTTCTTACCTTAAGTCAAGTAGTTTTTTAGACTCTTGATCAAATGTTTTATTGTTTGATTCTTTTAGAAAAAAAAGGATAGCGTTAAGTCAAATCAATTCTTCAACATTCTATAAGATTAAAAACAGCTCTGTAAAGGAGTTATCAATTTCGTGAATCTATTCCTAGTACTACAACTTATCCATAATTCAAGTAAATTAGTTCTATGTTCCATCTGTCAAAAAAAGCCTTAATTCTATCTACAATTCCTGAAATGGCTTTCTTTTAAAAAGCAGATGAATTGATGTATGCATAGCCAAGTCCGAGCAATACCGCTATTACTTTATTTTCTCTTAATACACTAGAATCGCCATAAGAGACACCTGGATTACGGATAGCATTCCACTAGTTTTTGACACGAAAGCGAATAGGATTGTAATTGTTATGAGAGCTGGTTATAAATTCGCGGATAAAATGGATTAGCAAACTGGTAATAAGGTCATTAAAACCATCGCTAACCAATTCAATAGTTGGCGGGGAATGATGATAGTTGGGATCAAAAAGATAAAAGGAGAGGTACAGATACCCTCTCCCGCTCAATAAGACCAGCTATTCTTGATTTTTTGCATCCAGAATTTTCGTTTCTGATTCTTCTGTTACAACCCGCAGAAATTCATTCGCATCCATGCCTGATTCATAGAATTTTTGCAGATCGATATCGACGTATTGATCATATGGACTAATGCGCTCAGGTGGTGGAGCTGTTTCATTTTTAAAGATCGCTTCAATATTTTTCCCCTCGACGCTTTCATAATCTGAATAAAAGCTCTCCTGTAATTCTTTTTTATCGGAGACAATACCAATTCCATTTTTAGACATCCACTGTTGGTATTCATCGGATGAAAGGTAGGCAAAGATCTTCACAACATCATCAGCATGTTCACTTGCTGGATTTAAGGTCAATGTGTGTAAAAACCCTCTTGGTGCTACTCCCGGAAGTTCTGGCCATGTAGGAATGGTGGCAATATCATAATTCAGACCGGAATCTTTCCGCCAATTTAACGCCTGAGCGTTGCTCACAACCATTGCTGTTCTTTGATCGATAAACCGATGATCTGTGATTAATCCATCTTCTTCGTCAGCATGAAGGGGAACTCTTTCAAAATAACGCTTATACATATTTAAAAATTTTGAAAACTCATCTTGATTTGCGATCAGAACTTCCCCCGTCTCTGGGTCTGTCTTATTGACAGAAAACTGAGAAAGGGCTACTTCATCTTGAAAGTCAAGGCCTCGATAGGCAGTGCCATCCCGCTCCTGTGTTAATCGACCAGCTAATTCAATTAATTCATCCCAAGTCATATCATCACTCGGATAATCTTCTCCGAACTTATCAAATATATCCTTATTATACATAATCACATAGTACGTATCTTCATATGGCCACGCTACTAGACGCCCCTCTGGATCTCTTGCCCGAATCGTGTCAAGCAATGCTTGATTTAAATGACCGGTGTCAATCTGATTGGCTTCAAGTAAATCGGTTAAATCCTGATCAAGCTCGAAATATTCCATATCGTCTTGTGATAAGGTAAAAAAGAAATCAGGATTTTCCCCACTACTGAACACTTCCTCTTCAAGAGATTGACGATCAAAGTTATTGCCAGCTTGGTGTTCAATTGTAATATAAGGGAATTCCTTTTCAATTGGTTCTTTTAAACGCTCATTAAACATTTCCTCATCCCAAAGGGCAACTACCTTTAATGTGATTGGTTCATGCTCTTCTTCCCCACCAGCATCAGATGGTTTAGGTTCCGAATCGGTCTTTTGATTGGAGCACGCAACAAGCAATAAGATAAGCAAAACAGCAAACATTGAAAATAAACGTTTATGAACATTCATCGTTTTCTCCCCCTCATGTACATTCAACTTAACAACTGATAATTGGTTAATAAGGCATATAATTCAACCATCGGTGCTTGATCTAACAGCCATTTATGTTTCTGTTCTAGACCGGTCTTTCCCGACCAATCTGCACTAAAAAGACCAAGATGATCACGACCATTTGTCCATGCATAATCTACATTGTCCTGGATAATCTCAATAAAAGTACGATCTTTCTCTGGATCAACCTCAAACAAAGCTAAATATCCTTTAAATAAAATCGTATTAAACCAAGGTGTTGTTGGAAATAAGTGAATAGAGAGATCTGGATGCTTAGTGGTAAAATGAGACAAACTCTTTTGAGCGAGACCTCGGGCCACTTCTAAATAGTCAGGATTATTGGTTGCTCTATATAACAGAGCATTGGCATGGATAATCGTTCCCGTATTATATGTGTAGGTGGTTCCATCAATGGATCCATCCAATTTCATATTGTCTCCATATACCCCGGTTTCAGCTTGCCAAAGAGCATTTGTCCATTCTAAAATTTTTTCCGCCCAAACGATATACTCATCCTTACCTGTTTCTTCAAATAATTTCATAGCCAATACCGCGGCTGGACCATTGGAGCAAGTATTCTTGGACGTTTTTTGATCCTCTTGCCAATAAATCCCTCCACCAAGCTCAGTTGACCAACCACTAATTGAAAAATCAAACATCTCTTTTGCCATTTCTAAATAATATGGATTACCTAATGTTCTGTACGCTTCTACAAAATCTAGTCCCAACCATTGATTATCATCATAAAACTTTGAACCTCCCCCTTGTTTAATGACATAGGAATCATAGGCAGCTGGATTAGCGTTTACATCTCTATATTGTTCAAGATTTTCTAAGATGCTAACCAATTCCTTACGATATGTTTCTTCCTCCCCTTTCATTCTTGCAAGAGCATTTACGGCAGAAAGGACCCCGGAAAATGGCCAAAGATAGGAAACATCACGATCATCTGGCTTTTTTTCATAGTGTTCAAGAAAAAGCTGCTGCTCCTTTACAAAATAATAGTCTACTAACGCTTCATACGACTGTTCTGCTTTTTCCTTATACGTTTTTGCCAATTTCAAGCTCAAACAATCAGCCCCCTCAATGAATTTTAAACTAACCTTGAGTACATTTTATTAATAAACCGCTTTCATATATTATAATAGCATACTAGCATAAATATCAATATACATTTTAAATATTAATATGCCATTTTGTGAATTTTTTTATAAAAATTCTCCAATTTCACTCCCCCTTCCTAGCCACAAGGGGGTTAGACACAAAAAAGTGAGAACCCCTTCAAATGCCGAATTGAGTATGCAAAAAGAACCTCTATAAAGTGAACCTTCAATCAGTGGGAGGTTATTTCATCCCCACTGATTGTTAGTTGAACCAATCGGGCTTTTACAGGCAGTGTATCCCCCACCTATCCTTCTCCGTATTCTCTTAAGCCTTGAGGGTGGGGGGATTACTGCCCGTTAATGCGGGATAAAAAAGACCTGTCCCCATCAGAGGAAACAGCTCCTTGAATACCAATATATAAAACCGTTGAAAACCGTTGGGGACTGTCCCCCAATATGGTAACGCATTAACATACTGGGGGACAGGCCCCGTCATTTTAAAAGTTTTCTTTTACTCGTTCAACAACTGCATCCAATTCTTTTCCCATGCTTGCTTCTACAGCGGCTACATAGGCTCCTTCTACGATTGGTGCTTCAATCAAGTGAATGTGTTCTGAGCCGCTCATTTCGATTGCCATTTCTGCGTTCATTTTGGCACTGCCAAGGTCGTAGAATAGCAGTACGCCTTTCCCTTGGTCAGCTTTGCTGATGGCGGCTTGTATTTTATCGATACTTGTGCCAATCTCATTTTCTTCCGTACCGCCGGCTGTTGCAATTGGAACATCCTTTACGACCTGCCGAATAAGCTCATTCACACCCTCTGCTATTTTTGAACTATGTGAAATAAGAACGATCCCTACATATGTCATCCTTTTACTTTCCTCCCAACACTTCTGCCAATGCAGCAAACACATAATAAGAGGAAGCTGCACCAGCGTCGATATGTCCAACTGATTTTTCTTTAAAATAGGCAGCTCGTCCTTTTGTAGCCGTCATATCTTTTGTAGCATTCATCGCTCTTTCAGCTTCAGCAAGTAGACCTTCAGGTTCAAAACCATTTGCTTGAAGCCATTCCACAACAGGCTGCCAAACATCCACCATCGTTTTTTCACCGATTGTTGATTTACCACGCTGTTTAATTCCCTCTACAGCTGCTTCAAGGCCTTGCACAAAGGTACTTTCATTTAGCACTTGCTGACCTGCAGTCGCAACAGACATTTTTAGAAAAGCTGTCCCAAACAATGGTCCGGAGGCTCCTCCTACCTTAGAAACTAAAGTCATGGCTACATCCTTGAAGACATCAGCTGGTGCTGAATAATTTCCTGCTTTCACCTTTCCTACCGCTTCCTTGAAGCCACGCGACATATTGAGCCCATGATCCCCATCACCGATTGGTCGATCAAGCGAAGTAAGATACTCCTTGTTTTCCTGGAATTTTTCGTTCGCTTTTTCAATCCATTGAACCGCTTGAGTTACATTGATTTCCATCATAACGACCACACCTTTCAAGTCATAAAATTGACTAGATTTTTTCACTGGCTAAAAGCAATCGTGTTAGCTTCTGCATCGAGCAGTGACTTTAATTCCTCATCCAATTCCAATAATGTCAGCGAGCATCCTGCCATTTCAAGCGAAGTCATATATTCGCCAACATATGTCCTGTAGACATGTATCCCTTTCTCACTTAGGATTTTTTGGACATTTTTGTTAAGAATATAAAGTTCCATTTCTGGTGTGGCCCCGAGTCCATTGATCATAACAGCAACATCGCCAGAGAATGCCCGATCCTTTAGAATCCTTTCCGTTAATTCATCCGCAATTTCCATTGCCGTACCAATCCTTTTTCTTTCGATACCCGGTTCCCCGTGAATGCCAATCCCTATTTCCATTTCATTCTCGTCTAATTGAAAACTCGGTTCTCCTGATGCCGGAACTGTACAAGGTGTAAGGGCCATTCCCATCGACCGAACATTGGCTACGACTTTTTCAGCAACTCGCTTCACTTCGGAGAGTTCGGCTCCCTCTTCTGCTTTGGCGCCGGCAATTTTATGGACGAGTACTGTGCCAGCAATCCCACGACGCCCTGTTGTGAACGAACTATCTTCTACCGCCACATCATCGTTCACAATCACCTTTTCTACTTGGATACCTTCTGCTTCCGCTAATTCCGCTGCCATCTCAAAATTCATCACGTCGCCAGTATAATTTTTAATTACGAGGAAAACTCCGTTGCCACTATCTACCGCTTTAATCGCTTCCAAAACTTGATCCGGTGTTGGTGAAGTAAAAACTTCTCCGGCAACAGCTGCATCCAGCATCCCTTCCCCCACATATCCAGCATGTGCTGGCTCATGGCCACTACCTCCGCCACTTACAAGCCCAACCTTGCCTGTTACTGGTACATCCTTTCTCATCACAACTGTTGTCTCAGCTAGTCTTTGCAATTTTTGCGGGTAGGCCATCACTAATCCTTCCAGCATCTCCTGTACCGTTTCGTTTGGATCATTTATAATTTTCTTCATAAAAAGAACCTCCCTAAAAAAATGATCTGTCTCCCTTAAGTATAACGCATTTTAGAAAGAGTTTAAGTATGAAGTTCATACTTAATTCTAGGTCATTTAAACACCTGAAGTTATCGCGATTTGCTTGCTACCGTACCCCTTTTATGAGATAATCAAAACAGAACGAGTGTACGTTTAATAATTAGAGGTGCTGTTATGAAACCCGTAATCTTAGCTGAGAAACCAAGTCAGGCAAAGGCCTATGCAGATGCATTTTCGACACGAAAATTTGAAGGCTATATGGAAATTACCCCTTGTCCAGTTTTTCCAAACGGAGCCTATTTAACATGGGGGATAGGGCATCTTGTAGAATTAAAAGAGCCGCACACCTACAATCCCGCTTGGAAACGCTGGTCTCTTGAGAGTTTACCGATTCTGCCGGATCATTATGAATTCCAAGTGGCAAAAGGCAAATTCAAACAGTTTAATATCGTGAAAAAGCTGATTCGTAACACAGATACTGTCATTAACGCTTGTGATGTCGATCGCGAAGGCTCAAATATTTTCTATAGTATTTACAATCATGTGGGGGCATATGGAAAGACCATCAAACGGTTATGGATTAATTCTCTGGAGGCAGACGAAGTGCGCAAAGGGTTCGCTCATCTGCACGATAATAAAAAAGACTTGCAATTGTATGAAGAAGCAAAAGCCCGCCAAATTAGTGACTGGCTTGTGGGCATGAATGGCTCACGTTTATATACACTATTGATGAAGAAAAAAGACATTCAACATGTCTTTCCCATCGGGCGAGTGCAATCGCCAACGGTTTATCTGATTTATCAGCGTGATCGTGAGATTGAGACATTTATTTCTGAGCCTTTTTTCGAAGTAGAAGCACAATTCACCGCTCAACACGGGACGTATAAAGGTAAAGCTAAAATAAAAGAACCAAAGCGCGAATTCGTTGTTAACCAATTAAATGATCGACAAATACGGCCCGACACGCCAGGAACCATTACTAAGTTGACCCAGACAGAAAAGCGCATACTCCCGCCACAATTGCATTCACTTTCCTCCCTGCAGGCGACCGCCAATCGCAGATGGAAGGCAAGCCCGGCTACGGTACTAAAGACGATGCAAACGCTGTACGAAAAAAAGCTCGTTTCCTATCCACGAACCGATACAAGATACATCACTCCAGCGGAATTCTCCTATCTCGTTGCTTCGGTTGAAGAGCTTCAGAAGTTGATCAATCTGCCATTCGAAGTGGCATCGCGCACCTCGAAGAAACGTTTTGTTGACAGCTCTAAGGTCCATGAGCACTATGCTATCATTCCGACAAAAAAACGACCGACATCAAATGCACTTGCCAAACTGTCATCACTCGAACGGAATTTATATGAAGAAATTGTCCGAACAACACTTGCCATGTTTCATCGTGACTATCTGTACACCGAAACGAAAGTCACAACAACCGTTAACGGACTGCCCTTTTTCTCCATCGGCAAAACGGAACGCGATAAAGGATGGAAAGAGCTTTTTCCTCCTCCAAAAAAGTCAAAGAACTCCGATGAACCAGTCCTTCCACCATTGAACCAGGGGGAAACAGTACAAAGTGACATTGGGATTAAGGAAGGGAAAACCCAGCCGCCGAAGCCGTACACTGAGGGGCAGCTGATCACCATGATGAAGACATGCGGGAAGCTCGTCGAGGATCAAATGGAGACAAATGTTTTAAGAGAAATCGAAGGACTTGGAACAGAGGCCACGCGAAGCGGGATTATTGAAACAATTAAAAAGCACGATTATATAACCGTGTCCAAAAACATAGTCACGATTACGGATAAAGGACGTATCCTCTGCCAAGCTATCGAGGGTAACCTGCTCGCCAGCCCCTCCATGACAGCAAAATGGGAAGCTTATTTGCGAAAAATTGGCAACGGAGAAGGAACTGCAGCTTATTTCTTGGACAATATCGGAAATTTCATTCACAAACTCTTGCAAGAGGTACCAAAACAGCTGGAACAGCAACAAATGGATATCGTGCTTCCACCTTCCCCTTCTCGCAAAAGCCGTTATCAGCCGAAGGAAGTGGCTCCCTGTCCAGCATGCGGTAAAGGCACGATCATTGCCCGAAAATCATTTTACGGTTGTAGCAATTATAAAAATGGTTGTAAACAGACCTTTCCAGGCACCTTTTTAAAAAAGAAACTCACGCCAACGCAAATTAAATTATTATGCACCAAAGGGAAAAGCAATGTCATCAAAGGCTTTACTTCTTCAGCTGGGAAAAAGTTTGACGCTCCACTTGAGCTGAAAAATGGAAAATTGGAGTTGGACTTTAAACGTTAATGGGTAGGTTCCGGTAGAAAGCTTCTATTTCATTACAGCATAAAAAACAGCTAGGAATCAGCGTTCATGCGAGTTCCTTAGCTGTTTCTTTATTTGCACTGCAAACATTAGATGATCTGCTTACAGTACATTATATTTCCTAGAACTTCCTAGATGGGTGCACTCGCAGTCATTAGTGTTTCTTCATTAGGATTTTACTGCTCCTGCAACTCCCTCAATGAAATATCTTTGCATCACTATAAAAACTAGCATAACCGGAACTAAGGATATCGTTGCACCTGCTGTCATTCCTGCAAAATCATTACTATAAGTACCTACAAATGACTGCATTCCCACAGCTAACGTTCTTAATTCAGGCTTATTGATGGTTAACACAAGAGGAACTAAGAAAGAACTCCATGTCCAAATAAATTGCATAATCGCTGTTGTTGCCACCATGGGTGCACTTAGTGGGAGCATGATTCTGGAAAATGTCCCGACAAAGCTCGCTCCATCTATCTCAGCTGCTTCTTCTAATTCCTTTGGTATCGCAGCAAAAAAGGACGTAAACATTAGAATAAATAAAACGTGGGCTCCAGATGACTCTGCAACAATCACACCTAATAAACTATCAGATAGACCGAATTGGTTAATCAACTTAAATAGAGGGATAATCGTGTACCCTTTTGGAATGAACATAATAGCCGCTACTCCTATGACCACAATATTTCTTCCCGGAAAATTCACCCGTCCCAAAGCATACCCGGTTAGTGCACATAGAACGACTACAATCAAAACGGTTGAAACGGTTAAAATAACCGTATTTAGAAAATAGCCTGAGAAATTTGCATTATACCAAGCTCTCGAATAATTTTCCCATTGGAAGACCTCAGGTAAAAGTGTTGTTCCTGATACAAGTAATTCTCTATTCGTTTTAAGTGACGAGAAGATCATCCATATAAAAGGATAGATCCAAATCAAACCGATCACAGCCAGAAAAAAGTGAATAGCAATACGTGCCGACTTACTACTTATCATCGTTTCACCGCCTTCTTTTCCGCTCTAGCTTTCCTATAGTTCCTTATTTCTCCTGAAAAACCAGCTCCCCCAAATATAAGACTGATGATAAAGGTAAATATTCCTAATAAAACGCCTGCTGCAGAAGCATATCCCATCATAGGCGTACCCCCACCTTCTCCATCAGCAAAGGCATAATTATAGATATAGAGATCTAGTGTTTCTGTGGCACGGTAAGGGCCGCCATCAGTCAAGGTTTTTACAAGATCAAAGACCTGCATTCCACTTACTAAAGATAGTAAAACAATAACTGCTAACATTGGTTTTATTAATGGCAGTGTAATATGCCTTAACATTTTCCAAAAACCGGCACCGTCCAATTGAGCAGATTCATATAATTCTGTTGGGATTGCTTGTAGGCCAGCCAGCCAATAAATCATATTAATTCCTATACTTTTCCAAGAGCCAACTAAAATTAAAACAATCATGGCAAGTGTTCCTGTGGATAACCAGGAAATTGGTTTTTTGTCAGGACTTATCATTTGTAAGATTTGATTGACTAATCCATCCACCCCAAAGATATTCCCCATGATAATCCCTACGATAGCTGTCGTTGTGACAACAGGCAGAAAATAAATCGTTCGATAAAAGGCTTTTCCTCGTAGTCGAACATCATTTAGAATGATGGCTAAAATCAAAGAGAAACCCACACTAAGAATCGTTGTGCCAAGCACATAATATAAAGTATTTAGAAAAGCGTTCCAAAATCGTTCTTGTGTCAAGAGTCGCAGATAGTTATCAACGCCAACAAAATTTGTTAATGGGCCAAACCCCGTCCAATTAAAAAATGAATAGACATAGCTCATTACAATTGGATAAACCGATAAGGTTAGAAATACAATGGCTTGTGGTAATAAAAAAATATAGGCCCACATAAATCGTCTTTTTTCTCGCTTACTATATCTTTTTTTCATTGGTAGCACTTCCAAATTACTTTTGGACATCCTTTCTCACTCCTTTATCACATAGCTCCTACATGATGTGGGCACGGGCAAGTATGCACCGTGCCTCATTAAATTGTTCTTACTCTAAATCCTCATAATCTTCCTTTGTGTAGGGGGTAAGTGGCTCCCAATTTGGAAATTGATACAATTCTCTTGTCACATCTGGGGTTTCCTCTAAAAGTTTATCGAATGTTTCATTTGCTTCTGTATTAATCTTGTTCAACTCACTTTCTAGATCTTTTACTTCTCCAGTCAAATAACCAACTGCTATTTCACCAATATCACTAAAACTTAATTGGGAAGTATACTCCCTTTTAAAATCAATGGTTTCCAAGCTTCTTTCTGTTGGATCTGGAACCGTTATCGCTTGTTCAGTCATTAAATCAGTAATTTCTTTATACTGTGGAAAAGGTGCTTTCCCTTCCACGTCCATTTTTGCTGGCTGCGTACTCCCCGCTTTTAAAATTACGTCACCATAAATATGATCAAAAGCATAGTTAAGGAAAACCTTCACTTCTTCCCAGTGCTCTGTTTCATTATTGACCACAAGGCCATTGGTGCCGTTTGCAGAGTGATACCAAGGCTGTCCATCCTTCGTAGGCATATTCACGACACCCCAGTTTTCAAACTGACTTGTTTCGAGCAAATTGGTGCCTGTCCAATTCCCACCAATATAAAAAGCAGCTTTCCCCGCAGCAAAATTCGCTTCTGCTTGTGGAGGATCAATTTCAAGACTGGTTGGATGCATAATGTTTTCTGTTTGTAGCGTTTTTAAATATTCAATGGACTCCAGCTTTCCGATATTATTGTAATCGGGAGTTCCTTCTTTATAATTAATATCTTCCGGCGTTTCAGGGAAAATAGCCGTAGATTGATAGTTAATGACACCGGCATTTGCCCAATCTGCGTTATACCACATCAATCCATATGTTTGTCCTCCAGAGCTTTTATAAATTTCCTTCCCTATCTCAATCAATTCTTCCCAAGTCTGAGGAATCTCACTTTCAGAAATATTATTCTCCTCCAAAACATCTTTGTTATAAAACATCATGTTTACACCATGGTTTGGGGAAAACAACGGAAAAACATAAGGAACATTGTCTATGGTTGTCCCATTTTCATACCATGTACCAGGATAATATTCATCTCGTACTTCCTCTGTGAAGAATTCGCTTAAATCTTTCGCCATATCCATATCTACTAACTCTCTTAATGTAACAGTCGAAGTCGTAAAAATATCTGGAAGGCTCTTCTCTGAAACAGCCGTTTGATATTGGGCTGCTTGAGAACTAACGGGAATATTTTGCAGATCAATTTTTATTTCTGGGTTTTCCTTTTCAAAATCCTCAACAAATGTCTGGAAAGTAGAATTTAATTCTGGATATCTATTCCATACTTTCAGAGTGACAGTATTACCATTTTCATCACCACTTGAGCATGCTCCTGCCACAACAGCAAGCAAAATGATAATACTCAATATCAACGACATTTTTTTCATCAAAACCACTCCTCATCGATTACTATTTTGATCCGTTATTTCTCGTGTTCTCTCTAAAGCTGACGTGAACGGGAAACGAGTAAATCAAAACTATTCAATACCGTGAAACGTTCATTCTACTAAGATACTTTGGCATTTCTCAGCAATGCCTGTGTCTTCATCATATAATAATTTTTGCACTCTAAATAGGATATTAGGAACATATCAATCGTACATTTTGAGTATTGCAGAATGGAGAAATAAAATCTTTGGACACTTTAAAAAAGAAAAATCCCCTCATCATTTCATCCATGAATACTGATTTAGTGGGAATGCATAGATCAATAGACCTTATACCTTTTCAACATCCCCCCTCCCCCGACATCCAATTCGTCCTATGGAATTGTTCAAATACTCCTACTAGAGGAAATCCGATGTATTGTATGATGTTAAGCGACTGAATGTTTTCGTCTTCAGTTTGAAAAGTACGAAAAGGAGTGAGTTATCATGCTGGGGAATTCGTTCCTAAACGGGAAGAAGATAGATAGAGAAGTATTCAATTTCAATATGGATTGGTTATTTTATAGAGGAGACATCAATAAAGAGCTCCCTATTGATGATAGCTGTTGGGAGAGAGTCGTTTTGCCACATACGGTTCGTCTTGAACCGAAAGAGTGGGAAGATACACCAAGTTATCAAGGCATCAGTTGGTACCGCAGATATTTTACATTAGATCAAACCCTGTTAGGAAAAAAAATCTTTGTGCGATTTAAAGGAGCAATGATAAATGCAGATGTTTGGGTGAATGGGCAATATCTTTTTTCCCATCATGGAGGTTATTTGCCTTTTACCATTGATATTACAGATACAGTGATCCTTGGAAAAGAGAATCTTATTGAAGTCAAGGTGGATTCAAACGATGACTGGGAGACCCCTCCCGGAAAGCCACAAAAAGAACTCGATTTTGTTTATTTTGGCGGTTTATATCGCAATGCGCAGCTTATTGTAACCAACCCACTTCATGTCTCAGATGTACTATCAGCCAATAAGGTTGCAAACGGTGGTGTCTTCATTACTTACCCAGAAATAGATAAACAGAAAGCAAAAATAAGAATCCAAACTCACGTGCAAAACGATGATAATAGAATGAAAGAGGTGTATATTCAAGCAAAAATTCTTGAAAAAGAGAAGCTGACAATTGTTGCCGAAGGAAAAAGTGGTAAGAGATTATTGAGTGCGGAAAGTGATGAAACGTTTGTTCAAACACTCTCCATCGATAGGCCTAAATTATGGAGTATGGATCATCCAAACTTGTATATCGTGCTTATTCAAGTAAAAGAAGGGAATGATCTAAGAGATATCTATCAAGAACAAATCGGGATAAAAAATATTACATTTACTCCGGAAAATGGATTCTATATAAATGGAACCCGTGTCCTATTAAATGGCGTAAATTATCATGAAGATTTCCTCTATGTTGGAAACGCGGTATCCGATTCCATGCTTTATCGTGATGTAAAAATGGTCAAGGAAGCAGGCTTTAATTTTATTCGTACTGGGCATTATCCTCATAATCAAGCCTTTATGAAAGCTTGTGATGAATTAGGAATTGCCGTGATTGTCCCTACTCCTGGTTGGCAATATTATACAGGGAAGGGAGATTTCCAGAAAAGATCCTTACAAATGACTCGGGAGATGATTCGACTCTATCGTAATCATCCATCCGTTATTGTCTGGGAACCAGTTTTAAACGAAACTTGGTATCCCGAGGAATTTGCCCAAAGGGCTTATCAGGTTGTCCACGAAGAGTATCCGACGAACCAGGCTTTTGCGGCATCTGATTTCGGGGCTCCTTATGGAATACATTTTGATGTAGTCTATAAAGAAGCCTATAGTGAAACAAAGCCACTGATTACAAGGGAATGGGGAGATGCAAACCATAATATTATGGATGGAGAACGCTCCGCTCGCAAGTTTGGTGAAAATAGCCTAATCCAAGCGAGTCTCCATCGGCAAAATTCCCTTAAAGGAAATAAATGGAAGGACAGTGATGAAGAAGATGGCTATTGGGATTGGGCCGGATTGAATGCCAATCAACGAATTTCGGGGTACGCATTATGGAGTTATAATGATTATAACCGAGGCATGTCCCAAGAAATTGCTCATTCTGGAATCGTTGATCGTGATCGCTATCCAAAGTTTAATTATTATTGGTTTCAAAGCCAGCAATCCCCATGCGCTAATTATAAACCTATGATTTTTATTGCCAATTATGGATTAGAATCATCGCCAAGGGATCTACATATTTATACAAATACGGATGAAGTCAAGCTGTATAGAAATCAAAAATATGTCGGCACAAGAACCCCTCCTACAATTGACCATATTCGCCATCCAATCATCATTTTCCATGACGTCCCTTGGGAGGAAGGAGAACTTCGAGCTGAAGGGTTTATAAATGGTAACGTCGTTGCAACACATACCATTGCTACACCAGGAAAACCTGATCACTTATCTGTTGAGTTTGTTAGCAATGGAGTAGATAAGCTCGTCGCAAACGGGGCAGATATGATAAAGGCTCATGTATCTATACGAGATCAACATGGGCATGTCGTTCCTACGGGGAGTCATTCTATTTCTTTACATCTATCGGGACCTGGCCAACTGATTGGGAATGAAGATAGCCGGGTGAGAGCAAACCCAGTGAAGACGGAAGCTGGAATTGGACCTGCTCTCATCCGCTCCTCTTTAACACCAGGCGACCTAACCTTAACAGCTACAGCACCAGGTTTACAGTTCGGCGAAGCACAAATCACTAGTATTCCTTATAGGGGGAAATGGTTGCCAGGAAGAGAGATTGACCGAGATCCTTTAATCCATGAGCCAAACATCATAGCACATAGATGTATCACCGTAAGCAGTGAACAAAACGGCCATAAAGAATCGAATATCAATAGTGAACATCCTGAAAGTTACTGGTTACCAGATAAAATGGATCTAGCACCATGGCTGGTAGTCGATTTAGGAGAAAAGAGCAATCTCATAGGGGCAAAAATACTTTGGTCTTCCAACAAAGCTTCAAAGAAATATAGGATAGAAGTAAGTGAGGATCAAAAGAATTGGATTACAGTAGTCAATCAATCTGAAAATGAAAGAACAGAACAGACACAGCGAGAATATTTTGCATCGAATGCGCAATTTGTGCGCTTAAGCCTTTGCGATTCATCTATGATATGCGAAGGAATCGTCGATTTTCAACTTTTTACCGGTAGAGGCACAGCAAAGGATCCAATTCGCCCAAAACCAAGAATTAACATCGCTACGGGAAAAACAGCACTAGCAAGTAGCTTTACACCAGGAAATGAACCTAATAAGGCTGTAAATCAGAACGACCTGACCTCATGGCAAGCAGGTACATATACGTTGCCGCAATGGTTACAAATTAACTTCGAAAAGAAAGAAAACATTTCTGGAGCGAAAATACTCTGGGGAAAGGATAGCACGCATTACGCTTACAAAATTCAAGTATCCAAGGATGAACAAAGCTGGATAGATGTTGTGAACAAAACCTCTACTGGTTCTTATTACCATCCTATAGATTTCAAGGCACATTCAATTAAGCATATTCGTATTTACATTCATAACCTTATGGCTGGTGGCGGCGGCGAGAAAGTGGCCATAAAAGAACTAGAAATCTATCGTGATAGCAAATAGAATAAAAGCGCAAGGCGCCTTGATCTAGGAAGAAAGGCTAAATTCGCTCCGGCCTACGCATCATTTTTCTTCGTTTTGACTGGATTTTGGGTGCGTAGAACCCCCTACGCACCATTTCTCTTCGTTTTGACTGGATTTTGGGTGCATAGAACTCTCTACGCACCATTTTTCCGCGTTTCAACTGGATTTTGGGTGCATAGAACTCTCTACGCACCTCTTTTCCGCGTTTCGACTGGATTTTTGGTGCATAGAACCCCTACGCACCACTTTTCTCCGTTTTGACTGGTTTTTTGGTGCGTAGAACTTCCTACGCACCATTTTTCCTCGTTTCGACTGGATTTTGGGTGCGTAGAACCCCCTACGCACCACTTTTCCGCGTTTCGGCTGGATTTTGGGTGCGTAGAACCCCCTACGCACCATTTTTCTCCGTTTCGACTGGATTTTGGGCGTTCAGGCCATTTATTTGGCTCGGATAAAATAATCTCGGCTATAGTAGAAGTGCAAGGCGGACTCCACAGGATTACCCCGGATATCAACTATTCTCAACAAAAGGCGTTTATATCCAACTTTCAAGGACTAGCTTCCGTCTCTTTCATACGCAGCCCTATATGCCCCAGGGGTCATGCCATATTTTTTCTTAAACAAGCGAATGAAATAGTTTTCCTCCATCCCTACACGAGTGGCCACTTCCGAAACAAGTAGATTTTTTTCCTCTTCAAGTAAAAACTTCGATCTTTCGAATCTGATCTTTTCCAAATATTGATGAGGAGTCAATCCATAAGTCTTCCGAAACAATCTTGTGAAATGGTGATTAGAATATCCGGCCATGTTTGACAGAGAAGCTACCCTAAGTGGTTTCGCATAGTGTGTACGAATAAAATCAGCTACCTTTTGAACATGTTCATTTGGGGAATATGAATCGTTTTCAGGTCCATAGTTAACCTCAGATAGCTTTTTCAACTCTAACAGAAGAGAATATAAGTACTTTGATGCGTGCCACTGAGCATCTTCCTCATTCTTTTTTGCGATAAACCAAAGTTGTTCAATATTTTTCCAAATGACAGAAAACGGACGAATCGTCATCTTTTTTGTCTCTTGAAAATTTAATTGGCCAAGAACTGTATCTGCTAGTTTACCGTCAAAACCGACAAAACCAAGTTCCCATGTCCTCCTAGATAATGGGAAGTATTCATGGCTTGTTCCGGCAGGGATAATAATCACTTCTCCCGGTAATAATTCAAAATCACCAACCCCAAATAACCGAAAAATCCCCTTTCCCTCTGTTGCCAAAAAAATCTGATGGTAAGGTAATCCCACCGGTCTATTTAGATAAGGCTGATTATTCGACCCGATCGTCACTAAATGAAGAGGAATCACTTGTTCTTGAATTGACATCTGCTGAAAATACAATGAACTCATATTCTCACCTCCTTGTAAGGTTCAAATTGTCCGATTGATATGTTCCTAATATCCTATTTAGAGAATACAATCCATTATATGATTACACTATATCCCCTGAATCGTTGAAACTTTCCAACAACCTAGATAGAGAAAAATCCTCACGTTATCATCAATCTTTTGAAATCGTTTCATCAAAAGGAAACCGCTTTATTATTTATTACCTTACCCTCTATTTTGGTCTTGCGTCAAGAGAGGAATATCTTGGGGATATGGATAGACGTTTATGCAATAGAAAGTTCATATTCTTATAGCGAGGAGGTTCTTATCTGGATCAAATCAATAATCTATCCATCTTAGACTTTTGTCTAAATATCTTAAAAGAATGGAGATTTAACATGAAACTAGCTAATAGATGGCTTTTAATTGGGATCGTTCTCTTCTTAAGTTCACTTTCTATAGCCTGTTCAAAAACATCTGATAGTAGTGCTTCATTGAATTCTGACGAAATGGCAAACAATGAAGAATACAACGGAGAAGATGTTAGATTAACAATGATGCTTCCAGTCGATGAGGAAACGTTTGAATCACGTTTTAAAACACAGGTTGAAAAGCAATTCCCCCATATTGAACTTGAGTTAATTGAAGAGTCTATTGAATCAGAGAGGTTGCAAGAACTGATTGCCACTGGAGAAATACCCGATCTTATTTGGGCCCCAGGAAATTTCGAAGTGTTACACGAATTAGATTTGCTTGAACCACTCGACCCTTATATAAATCAGTTCAATTTTGATTTAGATATTTTTCAAGTGGGACTTGTAGACCTTGCCCGCTCTCTTGATCCAAGCGATGAAGGTCAACTATTTGGAATGCCACTTGAAAACATGCCCAAAGCTATGTTCTTTAATAAAGATATCTTTGATCTTTTTGGTGTTCATTACCCAAAAGATGGAATCACTTGGGAAGAAACGCTAGACTTAGCACGAAAATTAACTCAAGAAAAGAATGGGGTCCAATATAAAGGTTTAAGTATGGGCATTCATTCGTTTGCTTATTCTCAATTAAGTATCGAAGGGAGTGATCCTGAAACAGGAGAAGTCCTATTTCCAGCTGATCCTGGTACCACAAAGTTCTTTGAACTACTTGATCATTACAGGAACATTCCGAAAATGGTCGACCCAGATAGCGAATATAGTTTCACTGGTGAACAAAACGTGGCCATGAGCATTGGACAAATCCAATGGTTACCATTATTTAGCCAAGTAGAAGGACTTAATTTTGATATGGTTACAATTCCAACATGGTCTGACTTGCCAAATGTTGGTCCATCTACGTCACCCATGTTATTAAGTATCAATAAGCATAGTGAAAATAAAGCAGCCGCATGGGCGGTTATCGAGTTTTTATCATCAGAAGAAGCACAAATGCATTTATCCAAAATTGGTCATCCACCAACCATTGCAAATGAAAAAGTGATTGAGCAATTTGGTGCCAATATTATCGATGAAACGGAGAAAAGATATCAACTTTCCCCCATCTTCAATATGAAAAAGGCAGAAATACATGCTTACTCTAAATACGGACCCAATCCAGAATTCAATGAGAATGATTTCATTCACCAAGAAGCAAATGAGTTCTTAGAGTCCGACAAGGATATTCAATCTTTTATTCGAGAAATGGGAGAAAGATATGAAATCATTGTAAAAGAAATACAAGGTCAAGAAGAATAACTACTTGTGAGGGATGTAATGATGCACTCCCTCACACTCTCCTCCTAATTTCCTTCTAGAAACGAAGCAAATCTCTTCCTGCTCCTTTAGACAAATTCTGAAGAAGAAACGGTCGATTCTTGGTTTCTATACTCTTTAGGTGACATTGAGATAAACTTCTTAAACGTTCTCGAGAAGTATGATGCATCATAATATCCAAGATAATTCGAGAGATTATCTATAGTCATATCTGTAGCTAATAGTAAGCTGCATCCTTCCATTATGCGTAAATGATGGATATATTGAATGGGCGTGTACCCGGTAATTTCTTTAAAGACTTCAATGGTATAATTTGGTGAGCGATGAATTAATTTAGCTAGTTGGTTTATATCAATGGCTTCTCTATAATGTTCAACAATATAACGCTGGATGGTTTGAGCGTATTTTAACTTCATAGGATTCACTTGTGAAGATTGCAATTCTCTTCCTATACTCCCCAATAATTCCTGAAGGATGCCATCACAAATAAATGTATTGCATGTATTGTTTCCTCTTATTTCCATAAAAAGTTTTTCCGCTCGATGTTTAATATAGTTAAAGTTTTTCGACTGCAATTTTGTAAAATCATCCATAGTTAAAAATTCCGGAATATCTCTCATTTCTTTCGTTAGATGGAACAAAACTGTATATTTTTGATGCAATGTATGATTATGGTTTTTTCCAGTTCGATAGGATGACTCTGGGATAAACATAATATCCCCTGGCTCTAAAATAAGTCGCTTATTATTAATCATATAGTCGACTTTCCCCTCAAGCACAATCACAAGGACATTCCATGGGATCTTTTCTAATGGCGTTTGCCAATTAGGAATAAAACAATCATTATTGACCGAATGAAGAGATAACATAGTTAGGCACCTTCCTAAATGGGCTTCATAACAGCAGTGGGAAATTATACCAATTTAAATATTATTAATAGAATGAAAACTCGTACTTCCTATAATAAAGTCTCTATTATGACAGCTTCTCCTTCCCAAGAACCCTCATTTATAAAATTATAATAGTATGAAATTGTACATGAAATCAGAATTATGTACATAGTCCAAATTATTATATGTATTATATAATACCAGCAAAGGGATGTGAACCGCTTACACCTTTTAATAAGAGAAAATCAATTAGAAAGGGGATATGGAAATGAAATTAAAATTTTCATGTACAGTTCTATCAATATTTTTAGTTGTAACTTTTATCCTCACTGGATGTAGCAGCAGTAACTCAACATCCAAAGACTCAAAAGATCAAGTAACGATCAGAATGGTTTGGTGGGGAAATAAAGAAGTTCATGAACGCACACAGAAAGTGATTGATTTATTTGAAGAGCAAAACCCAGATATTAAAGTCTCCACAGAATTTACTGGTTGGGATGGTTACTGGGATAAATTGGCTACTCAAGCAGCTGGACAGAATATACCTGACGTAGTAAATATGGATATCCAATACTTGTCGGAATATGTTGATCGCGATCTATTACTTGATCTAAATCCATATATCGATAAAGGGATCTTAAATTTCGATGATGTGGATGATTCTCTACTAGATGGTGGCATAATCAATGGAAAATTATTTGCCGTCAATCAAGGAACAAATTCTCCCGCTCTCACATATGACCCAGAAATGTTGAAAGAAGCTGGTATTTCAGAAATAGAACCTGGTTATACATGGGATGATTTTATAGATATGGCAAAAAAATTGAAGAATCATTTCGGCGATGACTCTTATGTATCTGTTCCTCAAGGTTTCAATGATTTTGGCTACTACCTTCGTCAGCACGGCTTATGGCTTTATAACGAGGATGGAACTGGATTGGGATATGATGATGATCAATACTTAGTTGATTTTTTAGAAATGCAGCAAAAATTGAGGGAAGAAAATATCACACCTCCACAAGATGTGATGAATAGTGTACAAGGTTTAGAAGATGAATTAATCGTGCACAAAACGTCTCCATTTCATCCTTTAACAAGCAATGAATTTACAGCGATTCAACAAGCTGCCGATCGGCCATTGGAATTAACGATTTTTCCTTCCCTAGAGGGGGGAGAGTACGGCCAATATTTAAAACCTGGCCAATTCTATGCAGTTAGTTCACACTCTAAACATCCTGAGGAAGCAGCCAAATTAGTCGATTTCTTTACAAATAGTACAGAAGCACATGAGATTTTAAAAGCCATCTATGGCGTGCCAATTTCCAGTAAAGTTCAAGAACATATTACTCCTCTTGTCGATGAACCGACAAAACAAATTTTTGACTATATCGAACTAGTAAAGGATTATTCTAGTCCAATTTCACCACCCGAACCATCTGGACATGGCGAAATTAGCTCGATGTATACTCGCGTTCTAGAAAAGATTAATTTTGGCGAACTGACGCCAGAAGATGCCGCAAAACAATTTCGCAGTGAGGCAGAAGCTCGATTAGCAAAGAATACAAAAGACTGATAGCTTGTAAACATCTTGAAAGTTAACAATCATTTTAGCTTGGAGGTATTGACTTGGTTAACACAAAACTTGCTAGAAATACGAACCCCAAAAAGGCTTATTCAAATAGAAAGAGTTTAAAAGAAAATGCCATCGGGTTTTCATTTATTGCACCTTGGCTCCTTGGTTTTCTTGGATTTGTGATCGGTCCAATGATTGCCTCCCTTTATTTATCTTTTACAGATTACGATATCCTATCCAGTCCCAACTGGATAGGACTCGATAACTATGTACGAATGTTTACGGAAGACCCGCGCTTTATCACTTCATTAAAAGTTACATTTTTGTTCGTGTTTATCTCCGTTCCGTTAAAGCTGGCCTTCGCGTTGTTTATTGCGATGCTATTTAACGGCAATCATAAAGGAGTAGGCTTCTATCGAACAGTGTATTATGTTCCATCGATTATTGGTGGAAGTGTCGCGGTCGCAGTAATGTGGCGTCAACTATTTGGTCAAAATGGAGCGATTAACGATATTCTAGCGTATATCGGTATAAAGGGGATTAACTGGGTAGGCAGCCCAGATACAGCGCTTTCTACTCTCGTTTTATTAGTCGTTTGGCAGTTCGGTGCGCCTATGCTTATTTTTTTAGCTGGTCTTAAACAAATACCTACGGAGTTATATGAGGCAGCTTCTGTGGATGGGGCAAATTGGTGGAGAAAATTCATTAAAATTACACTTCCAATGCTGACACCTGTTTTATTTTTCAATTTGGTGATGCAAACCATCAATGGCTTTATGACATTTACTCAAAGCTTTATTGTAACTGAAGGGGGACCGCTGGATCGCACCTTATTCTATGCAGTATACCTTTATGAGAAAGCATTTGCCCATTTCGATATGGGATATGCCTCTGCGATGGCTTGGATACTATTAGTAATCATCGCTATCTTTACAGCCTTGATATTCAGATCATCATCAGCTTGGGTATATTACGAATCGGAAGGAGAATAATGAATGACCCCTAAGATTTCTTCAATTATATATCATGTTCTTGTCTCACTCTTTGGATTAGTGATGATCTATCCAATCATATGGATGATTGCAAGTTCTTTAAAAGCGAATTCCGACATTTTTGTCAATGCTGCGTCACTCATCCCTTCCCCCATTGAATGGACAAACTATGCCACTGGATGGGAAGGGTTTGGGAATGTCGGCTTTGATGTGTTTTTTAGAAATTCAGCCATTATCACCATTTTTGTTGTTGTGGGCACAATATTATCATCCTCATTCGTAGCTTTTGGCTTTGCGCGTTTGAAATTCAAATTCAAGTCATTATTATTTGCTTGTTTACTAATGACGATGATGTTACCTATGCAGGTGACAATGATTCCACAATATATTCTTTTTGATAAATTCAATTGGGTCAACACATTCTATCCGCTGATCGTACCGGCCTTTTTGGGTGGAGGACCCTTCTTTATCTTTTTATTAATTCAATTCATAAAAGGAGTTCCTAGAGAATTAGATGAAGCTGCTATTATTGATGGGTGTAGTACGTACGGAGTTTTCTGGCGTGTCATTCTACCTCTATGTAAACCAGCTTTAGTAACAGCAGCGATCTTTGCCTTTATGTGGACATGGGATGACTTTCTAGGCCCTTTAATCTATCTAAATGACACAGCCTTATACACTATCTCCCTTGGACTGCGAATGTTCGCTGATCCGTCTGCCGTAACAAACTGGGGAGCAATGTTTTCGATGGCAACCCTTTCCCTATTGCCCCAATTCGTTGTATTTCTATTCTTCCAAAAATACCTGGTACAAGGAATTGCGACTACAGGAGTGAAGGGATAAAAAACATTAATTTTAAGAAGAAATTCTCAAAACCTTCGGGAATACTTGTCTTTGCGGGCGAGTGTTCCTGAAGGTTTCATATTTGATATTTCGTGTTCTAACCCTTATTTTCTTGATCCTATCAGCATTACATATTTGCTTGCGATGATAAAAAAACCAATATTTAATATACCTAAAATTAAACTGCTTTCCACTCCCTTTATTTTTTGGTTTATTTATGTCATAATGAGAATATACTAATAAAGAGAAGTGCTTTGAACACTTCTCCCGCAACCTCTACCGTCAGGGTGATGGTTGTCAAAAAATTAGATTTATTTTCGAGATCCACCCTTTTGCTTGTGACGGCGTCGGGTGGTTTTCTCATTTTCTAGAAATGCCTTTTTAAAGAAGTGTGCACTGACAACACGCACAATCCCTTTTAAAACTTCTCTTTGAAAATCAAGAAATGTCTCCATGATTATCACCTCCCTCCCTAAAAATGGAAAGAAGTATGACAACCAACCACCCAAACAATATTCAGTTGCTAGTTTGATATTATCATGCTTTTGTGAAAGTCTACCAGAAAAGCGAACAAATTTCCCCCTTTATATTGAGAAACAGCCAATAAATATAGTAGTATGTTCTTCTAAAACTAGAACAATGTGATCTTTCTCCATAATAATCAGTCGTTCAATCTCAATCTTTTTAAATTCTTTCCATAACCTTTTACATTTATCGATTACGCTTGTGTCACTTTCCAATTTTCAAAATTAATATTTGTAGATTCAGATTCTATTATATTAATCCTCCTATTTTTGATAGAACCCCTCACTAATTTGCGCGAATTCTTTTCTGGCAATGCTATAATCCACTCACTATTTGTTTCGCCATAAGCTACCAAATTTATTTGGCTCCAATCCATATCATGGGTACTTTGTGCTATTGGAATATGTGCAATAACTGTTCCTTCCTTTACTAATATAATGATTGGGATATCTCCTGATTCTATTTCATGCCAAGTACCACCTTGATATTTTCTGTTTGTTTGGTAATCTATCCAATTACCGGGTGGTAAATAAATATTTCTTTTGGTTTCTTCTTCTTCAAATAATGGAGCTACTAAAAGGTCTGCACCAAATAAATATTGATCCTCCACGTCCCAACTCCCGGGATCACTAGGATACTCTAAGAACAGAGGTCTTAGCATTGGTAAGCCATTTTTTGCACTTAATACTGCTTGAGTATAAATATAGGGCATTAATTTATATTTTAACTCCACCGCAGAGCGGAAATCTCTTACAAATTCCTCATCGTAAAACCATGGTTCCTTTGGTGGAGCTCCATGACAGCGACTATGAGAGGTTAGCATCCCGAAAGGCATCCATCTTCGGTATAGCTCACGGGGACTTTTCTTTACAAATCCGCCAATATCATGACTCCAGAAGGAGAATCCTGTTAAACCAAAAGATAGACCTGCTCTTAATGAAGCTATCATCCCATTATCAGTATTTTCTACATCGCCACCCCAGTGAACAGGATATCGTTGACTTCCTGCCCAAGCACTTCTCCCCCATATAATGGAGTCTCCTGTAACAGCTTTTGTTATATCTGAAACAGCTTTATTGTAACGTAATGGATAAAGGTTATGCTCAAGCCAGCCGCTTTTACCAGATGCATATTGACCTTGAACAGGAGCAGCCTCACCAAAATCGACCTTAATTGCACTTACACCTATGTCTAATAGATTTTTAATATGACTTTGATACCAATTAACCGTTTTAGGATTGGAGAAATCAAGAATTGCATCTTCTGTTGGCAAACCACCATTCGCATTTGTTATAGCTAATCCCTTTTCGACAATCTCTTTATACAAATCATTTGAAGGAGTGAAATAAGGGATTTGCCACAGACTAATATGATATCCATCCATTTTCAAATCAGAAATCATTTTCTTTGCATCCTTAAATCTGGAATGGGAGAACAAATAATTGCAACGCCAATCCTTTTCAAACCAACCTGTATCCAAATGGATCACATCACATGGGATGCGGTGTTCACGTAACTTACGAGCTACTTCTCTCGTCTCATCTTCTGATTTATACGTTATTCTGCCCATCCATAACCCAAATGACCATAAGGGAGGCACTTCACTCTTTCCAGTAAGGGAAGTATAAGCCCCCAACACTTCCTTTGGTTCCCCAAAAAAGAAAAACAAATCTAGTTCATCTTCACCGACATATACAGTGTTTGCCCCATCGTTTGAGTACCCAAAATCACAAGTAATTGGACAACTATGATGATAAAACATCGCATAACCTTCGCTACTTAAAAAGTAAGGGATTGGTTTATACATATCCTCTGTTTGACCACTTAACGCATCTCTAGTAAATAAATCTATCTTTTGACCACGCTTGTCCATTTTCATAAATGATTCTCCCGCACCATAAATTTTCTCATATGGTGAAAGGGAGAAACTTGCAGAAATACTTCGCGACATATCTTCAATGGATCGGTTAAAGCTAAATGGAATGGGATTAGAATTTTGTAGTGCTTTCCCCTCTGTCATGTTAATAGTTTTTGTTAATAGCTTCCCTTTTTCGTTATGGAATTCTATTTTCCAAGGACTATGCTCTACTGTAATAGCACCATATTGACTCTTGTATATACTTTTATTTTCATTGCTATTATCTAGCTCCCATTCTCCACCTGCTGTTATAGGGCTAGTAAGCATTAGACTATCACGATCTGCAAACCTTTCCCTTTTTGCAGACACTCTAATACGTATAGTTCTATCATTAATAAAAGTAATAGAGAATGGTAATATAGGTGATTCTATATATTCAGGGAACTCCCAAGATTTCGTTTCCTCAAATGGGAAAGTATATTTATTGAACGAAAACCTAGGTTTCCGTTCAAATCTATTCCATTTTATTGTTCCTGCTGCATCTTCTGCATCAAAATAATCCGTTTGATTTGGTAAAAAATATGTGTTTTCCAACTTAGAGAATGATTTGCTAATATCTGGCGCATCTCCAAGGTATGGAATATCACAATGATGTGTCATGATTTAACCTCCAAATATAATTAATAACAAGAGCATGTTTTCTTTTCAATGACTTCCATCTTTTAAAGTTTAATAGTTATCATAAGCATTTTGGTAAATTTCTTTAAATCTTTCTAGCCCCATATTGTTTAACTCTTCTATATAACTATCCCAATTATCATCAACACCGCCTTCTGAAATCCATTCAGCCCACTTTATGTTTACCAAGTTTTCTAAGTCATTTCTTATAATCGAAAGTTCATTTCTTTCTTCAGGTGAAAACTTTAATTTCGGTAAAATATCCGCAGTTTCCGGGTAATACTCAGACAATACCTGATCCTGCTCTAACCTTTCTTTAATTGATGAAGGTGGTATCAATTTTTGATTTAATTCCTCAGAAATATACATTAAACCTTGATCAACGAGTGAATTGGTCCATTTCCATTCATCCTCTGTAGCCCCGTCCTGAGGGGGCAGTACAACATATTGCCCATCTTTTTCCTCCACACCAATATCAAATGACCCGTAATATCCTTGAGCTGAGCTTTCTTCAGTATAAAAGCCATCTAACCACTCAATGATTTTTTCCGGATTTTCAGTATCTTTTGCAACGACTGCTCGATTAACTTGAGCACTTAAGCCAATTGGATCTGCCATCCAAAGAGGTGTAATCGTCGAATCAGCTGCCACAGGCATTAGTATTTCATATTGATCTTTCCACTGACCAACACGTTGTTCGATAGACCAGCCAAATGTAAGGCCTACTGTAGCAGCTTCAGTTCCTTTGGACCGTGAATTAAATTGCGACCAATCTTGGGTAATCACTTCTTGATTTAACAACTCATCCTCATACAATTTATTCATAAAGTTAATTAATTTCTTATAATCCTCCGTAGTCGGAAGGAAAATGAACTCATCATCTTTTACGGTTAACAGATTATCAAAAAAAGAATACGTGTAATTTCCGTATGCCCCTATCATTTCCAAGGTACCCCATTGACCGATTGTAGAATTATAATCGAATGGGATCTCATCATTTTTACCATTTTGATTTGGGTCTTCTTCTTTAAATGCTTTCAGAACGTCATATAGTTCGTCAAATGTAGTAGGAGCTTCTAATTCGAGATTGTCTAACCATTCGCGATTAATCATAGGAACACTAATACTTTCAGGGCGATGTGGAATAATTGATGGGAGACCATATATTTTCCCATCAAAAGTAGTGGCTAATTCTTTTATTTCAGGCATTTCATCAAACATTCTTTTTATATTTGGGGCATGTTCCTCAATTAAATCATCTAAAGGAAGAAATAAGTTTTCGTAGGTTGCTATGTCTTCATCATCAATAGCTGATATAAAGACATCTGGTATATCTCCACTAGATAAAATCGGATTTTTCTGTTCCTCCCAACCACTTCTGACTAAGGTCCAATCAACATTTACCCCGGCTTCTTTTGAGATATCTTTAATATAAGGGATTTCATCCAGATCTTTTGTTTGGGCATTAATAACGGCGGTTACCTCTATTTTAGTATCTCCGCTACCCCCACTCCCGGAAGACTTTTTACTTGTATCTGATGATTTACTACAACCAATAACTAAAATGCTGCATAATAAAATGATGAAAATCATACTACTCTTTCTATTTAAATCCACCATGTTTTATCGACTCCTTTAGATATTTTTAACCTTTAAGTGAACCAATCAGGACACCTTTTTCAAAGTATTTTTGGATAAACGGAAAGAAAAGAATCATAGGTAATGATGATACGATAATAACACCGTATTTAATTAAATCTGCCTTTTGTTGAACAGTAATATCGCCCAAACTTACTCCCTGTCCACCGCTGCTGAAGGCTTGATTCATAACAAGGATCTCTCTTAATATAAGCTGTAACGGAAATAATTTATCGTCATTTAAGTAAATTAGTGCCTTCATATATTCATTCCAATATTGAACACTGTAATATAGCATCATCACGGCAATAATTACTTTAGAAAGCGGGAGAGCCACTTTGACAAAAAATTGGAAATCTGAACAACCATCCAATTTAGCTGATTCTAATAATTCATGAGGAATAGTTGTTTGAAAAAATACTCTTGTAATGATTAAATTAAAAACGTTCACAGAGAATGGAATAATCATAACCCATATGCTGTTCGTTAAACCAAATCCTTTGACCGTTAAATAAGTTGGAATTAATCCTCCATTAAAAAACATAGTGAATACGAAAAAAAAGGTTAGTATTTTTCTTGCTCTAAAATCATATCTTGAAAGGGCATATCCTGCCGGTATCGTAAATAGTAAACTTGCTAAGGTACCACCGATCGTATAAATGAGAGTATTGGTAATCCCTGTCCAAATCCTCGAATCTTGAAATATTTCTTTGTATCCTAACATCGTTATCCCTTTTGGTAGTAACCATACTTCCCCATTTGCTACAGCTGAAGGATTACTAAAAGAGGCCATAACAACAAAATACAAAGGATAAAGGACAATAATAAGCATAAAAGCACAAATTATTCCTATTGCAACTTTAAAATACTTATCAGTGGAAGAGTCCTTAATTGTATTGTTCATAAAATGTTCTCTCCTCTACCATA
Organism: Bacillus sp. J14TS2; assembly: GCF_018333015.1. Classification (NCBI taxonomy): domain Bacteria; kingdom Bacillati; phylum Bacillota; class Bacilli; order Caryophanales; family Bacillaceae; genus Bacillus; species Bacillus sp. J14TS2. Next base: position 241,231 of record NZ_BORE01000005.1, read on the forward strand.
AGCTATTATCACTAGTCTTCCTTGCGACTTGGTTAACGATTACTAAAACAAGAAAGTTTATCATTGTGTTGAAAAATCCTATTGCTGTAGAGTAACTAATCTGATTTGATAAAATACCAATTTTATATACATAGGTTTCAATCACTTCTGAAACTGGTAAATTCATAGGATTCTGCATCAAGAATACTTTTTCGAAACCAACAGTTAGAAGAGAGCCAGCGTTTAAAATTAAAAGTATAACCATTGTTGGTATAAGATAAGGTATATCAATCTTTACCATTTGTTGCATACGACTGGCACCATCAACCTTGGCCGCTTCATACAGTTGCGGATTGATACCCGAAAGTGCAGCAATATAAATAATGCTATTCCATCCTGCATGCTGCCAAACTTCTGATAATACGAAAATAGAGCGAAAATATTGTGTCTTCCCCATAAAGTTAATTGGTTCAATGCCTACGAATGATAATAGATTACCTACAATCCCTATTGAGGGTGACAAAAATACGATTAACATTCCTACTATCGCTATAACAGAAATAAAATGTGGGATATAAACAACCGTTTGCATTAAACTTTTTGCACGTGTATTCCTTATCTGATTAAATAGAAGCGCGATCAAAACAGGGATCGGAAAACCCACTATTAGAGAATAAAAACTTAATAGAAATGTATTCTTTATCAAGTTCCAAAATTGATGAGAATTAAAAAATCGTTGAAAATATTCTAGCCCTACGAATTCTCCACCCGTCAATCCCCTTGATGGATCAAATTGTTTAAATGATAATTGGAGGCCGTACATCGGCAGATAGTTGAATAATAAAACGATTGTAAAAGCTGGTAACACCAGTAAATACAGTTGATAATATAACTTTACATGTTTTATAAACCTTTCTAATAACCCTGTTTTACTATTTACAATATCCTTGGTATTTATAGTTGGATGTTCCAAGCAATCCCCTCCTTCCCCTTCATACATTGGACTAGCAATTTACTTTTAATACGCTTCACATCCCTCTGGAATTCTTTAACGCTACAGCTTTGCGTTGAAATAATTCTATAAAGTATTCGCATAAATTGTAAACGCTCACATCTATGTACTATTCAATTTTTGCTGATATCAAAAATTGAATAGTTGTAATTATTGAATATCACAAGTACTTTTTATTCTATTTTCTTATGATATAATCCGTGTAAGCGCATACTTTTTTGTTTAAAAGGAGGCTATCTATTGTGAAGAAATTCGGGAATAAAAGAGTCTTATTAAATTTTCTTATTTCCTATATCCTCGTTTTACTATTACCTGTCCTTGTCCTATTAGCCTTTTTTTATCCTAAGAGTTCAGACATTATTTATGATAATGCCGTGGAGAAAGCTAACTCTATACTTAGACAAACAGTGAATCATATAGAAATGCAATTGAGGAATATCTGGTACTATCCATATGCCATACATAAAAATTCTCATTTAGAATTTGATACTTTTGAGGAAAAGGACTATTTTAACGCTTATAAAATTTCACAGGAAATGCAAAATATGTTTGGTTATAATTCTTTTATAGAAAAGGCTATCTTATACAATAATAGAACAGAAACCTTTTATTCTTTTCCAGGGACCTATACATTAGATGACTTTAATAATCGTGAAAAAACGTTCTATTACTTAGATTGGGATAAAGAAGAAATGATGAGTAAATTAAATGAATTGGAAAATGTAGAAATTCGACCTGCTAGTAGCATCATGGACCGGAGTATAGGGAAGAAACCTTTTAAAGGTATAACAATCATGATGCCAATCCCCGGGAAAGGAACGTACTCATATGGTGTTCTTCTCCTAATTATTTCAGAAAAAAATTTCTCCCCATATAGTAATCGTGCTAATGAGATCAATCATAATATTCTCGTATTAGATAATAAAAAATCGATTTTAGCGCAATCAAATCATCAACTAAACATTGATGGAGTTTCATTAATGAAGAGGTTATCAGAAAGCAATGAACCTTCCAGTCAAATAAAAATCGGAAATAAGACCTACATGATTAACATGCAAAGGTCCAATATATATGGATTGAATTTCGTTAATTTAACACCATTAGATGATATTCTTTCTGAGATTACACAGCTAAAAAGAAAAACTTTATTATTGGTTCTCTTGATATTAATCATCGAAGTGGGATTAATCATTATCCTTATGCGTCTGAACTATAATCCTATTAAAAAGCTTCGCCAAAGCGCTCTTAAGGCAATTAGCGGTGAGTCTCATCTTGAAAAGACTGAATATGAAATCGTCTCTTATGCATTTGACAATTTACAAAAGGAAAATAAAGAACTTGTTAGCAGAGAAATGTTAAATAAGAATATTTCAATGGAATACTTTTTTATTCAATATCTAAACAAAACATCGGCTGACAATCATAGAATGATTGAGCAAGCTCATGCACATGATATAAAATTAAATAATAAAGTATGCTGTATCACATTTTTTACAAAAGATAGAAATATCTTTACATTACTTGCATCTTTAGAGAGATTGATTGATTTAAATGATGAGCTAAACCTTATATCCTGTTACAGAGTAAAAGGTATTCGTCATGAGGATTTTATATTAATATTATCTTTTGATCGGGAAGAGCAGATAAAGCCATTCATTTATAAAATTCATAGCATGGATAACGGTGTGAAGGTCGGAATTGGTACAGTAGAAGATGTTGGTTTATTAAGTCACAGCTACACACATAGCTTAGCCGCATTGGAACTTGCAATTTTAAATAGAGATCTTCACATTATGAGCTATTACGATATCAATATTAAAAATTCAAAGGAAATTAGTGAGTTATTCAAAATGATTAATATCATTGAACTTTCTATAACGCGAGAAGACGAAAAGCAATTTAATAAACATTTGAATAAATTAATAAATGTAATAGAAAATGACATCAATCGCATTTTTATTTTAAATATTATCTTTACAAATACATATAATGTGTTCGTAAAAGCCCTAAACAAATTCGGCATTAATGAAGAATACTGTTATGTCGTCCCTGAAAAGGATTTAAATATTAATGAACTTACAAAAAAACTATTAGAGAAGGGACATAAGGTAAGGGAGCATTTATTAAAAAAGAGCACAATGAAGCAAATAGAAATCTCCCAAGTTTTACATTTTATCGATGAACACTATTGCGAGGAAAATATATCATTACAAAGATTAGCTGATGAATTCAATTTATCATACTCAAATTTCAGTAGATTTTTCAAACAGCAGACTGGCGAAGGATTTGTAGAGTATCTGGAAAGAATCAGGCTTGAAAAAGCAAAAAGATTATTGAGAGAAAGTAATGAAACAATTAAAGACATTGCTAAACAAATTGGTTATTTCAATCCCAACAGCTTTACACGTCTGTTCAAAAAGGCAGAAGGTATTACCCCAGGAAATTATAGGAAACTATTTGCTGTAAAAGCAAAGTAGGTGTTAAACTTCACTTGCCTGCGAGAAAATGAAGCTTGAATATGCATTAAACATATAAACATAAACCCATTTTAATGATGAGGCCGGGACAAAACTAAAATGTTAAGATCCAAAGACGAACGATGTATTACCTTAGCGAAGGAAATATACTTAGACTCCTGCGGGAAGTGAGAGTTCGGCAAGACCCCGGAAGGCGAAGCCTGAGGAGACTTGCCACTCGACCGCGGAAAGCGAAGGATATTTCCGGAACGAGTATATACACCATATTAGTTCGTTTTTTTCTTTGGTGAAAATACTTTTGTCCCAGCCTCATGTATTTTTATTATCTATGCAAACCGATTAAATTGCCTGGAGAACTAGCACACAAATATAGTAGGTTGTCCAAAATAATAGACCTCCTAAGGAGAAGGAATAGATTCCTTACTTAAAATAGAACGACTGCCTTAAAACATCTGAACTATTTCCTCCAACAAACACGATAAATTCTCCAGTATCACTTTTATATTCTAGGTTTGCATGGTGATAGCGTAGCATCTCTTCTGTAATGGAGAAGCTCACCTGTTTGGTTTGATTGGCAGGAATAAATACTTTTTGAAAAGCTTTTAGTTCTTTTACCGGACGTACTACCTCTCCAACCAGATCACGAATATACAGCTGGACTATTTCTTCCCCTGAATAATCGCTGTGGTTTTTCACACGAATTTGCACATCAATCGATCCACCTGGTGCAAGTTCGTTTGCCGATAATCGTAGAGATTCATATTGAAAGTCGGCATAGCTTAATCCAAAGCCAAATGGATATAGTGGCTCATTTGGAGTATCAATATATTTGGAGTAAAATCGCTCTGTACTGCCTTCAGGTAGAGGGCGACCTGTACTATACGCATTATAATACACGGGAATTTGCCCCGTTGTTCGTGGAAAAGACATAGTTAGTTTTCCCGAGGGATTCACTTGCCCAAATAATAGATTAGCTATGGCTGCTCCTCCCTCTGAACCGGGATGCCATGCCTCTAGGATCCCATCCGCTAACGCCTCTACTTCCGTCAAATCAAGAGGACGCCCATTAAACAACACGACGGTAATCGGTTTTCCAATCTTCTTTAATTCCCTTAATAATTCCAATTGATTTTCAGGCAATGTGATACTGGATCGACTTCTTCCTTCGCCAATTCGATCGCTGCCTTCTCCAAGTGCGAGAAGAATGTGAGTAGCATCTTTTGCTATTTTTATGGCTTCAGTATGTGCCTCTTCGCTCCTTTCATACATAGGACAACCTAACGCATATTCATAGTTTGCAGTATGTTTAGCAATTCCTCCCTTTAAAGTTACAGCCTCTTCCTTTTTACCAAAAATAGACCATTCTCCAAGAATATCTCGATTATCAGCATAAGGGCCGATCAATGCAATCTTTTCATTGCGAAGGGGCAGGACATCATTATTTTTTAACAACACACAACTTTTCTCAGCCGCTACCCGAGCAATTTCTCTATGTTGCGGACAAGATAAGTATTCATTTTGCTTCTGAATACTGGCGTTTCTGTGCGGATTTTCAAAAAGGCCTAATTTATTCTTCAAGTTAAGAATTCGTAATACCGCTTCATCAAGCAGTTCTTCGGGAACTTTCCCATCTTCAATCTGTTTCTTAAGGCCATGTTCATAGCACAAGCTCATCATCTCAATATCCACTCCTGCATAAATTGCCTTTTGGGCAGCCTCTTTCCGATCTGCCGCAACTCCATGAGGGATGAGCTCTTCAACAGCCCCGTAATCTGAAATCAGCACACCTGCAAAATTAAATTCATCCCGCAAAATATCTCTCATCAATTTTTGATTTCCAGAGGCCGGGATCGAATCAATGGTATTAAAAGCCGTCATAACTAATTCACACCCAGCTTCTAATGCCGCTTGAAAAGCTGGTAGATAGTTTTCTCTTAATTCACGTTCGGATAAATCTACCTTATTATAATCACGGCCGCCTTCTACGGCGCCATAGCCAACAAAATGCTTCACACAGGCTGCCACTCTATTTAAATCAGCTTGTAAATTCTCCCCTTGAAATCCGCGAACACTTGCCTTTGCGAATTCTTCATTTAGAAAGGAATCCTCTCCTGTTGACTCCATCACTCGTCCCCATCTAGGATCTCGTACCAAATCAACCATCGGTGCAAAAGTCACATGTATTCCTGCACTTGAAGCCTCCTTAGCACTAACCGCTTGAGATTGCTCCACGAGCTTCGGATCCCATGAGGCTCCTAGTCCCAACGGGATCGGAAATATCGTACGGAAGCCATTAATGACATCTGCCATAAAAAGCAGGGGGATTTTTAATCGACTTTGTGCTAAATAACGCTCCTGAATCTCTCTGTTCCTTTCTGCCCCCGCACTTCCTAGAACAGAGCCACTGCGATTAACGGACTTAGTACTGACCTGTAAATCATCGGGACCTGTCACCGGATCCTTATTATCATTTGTTGCATAAAAGTGACCAGCAAATTGCATAAGCTGACCGATTTTTTCATCTATCGTCATATTCGATAAAAGCTTCTCAAGCTTCCGCTGTTCCATCGATTATCTCTCCTAGCATTTATGTTCAATTTTTTATGTTTTGAGAGTGAATGTGGATATCTGTTTTGATTGTAAAACACCTTTAACCATAGTCCCATTCAGCAAGTATTTATTATTTTATCCCGCATTAACTGGCTGTAAGACCCCCACTTCAAGAATTTGTGGAAAAACCTAGAATTGTAAGTGAGGGATCAACAGCCAGTAAAAGCCCGATTTGTTCAACTAACAATCAGTCGGAGATGAAGGCCCCCCACTGATTGAAGTTTCACTTTATCCCCGATACATTGAAACCTTCGATAAGATGTTTCTGGAAGATGGTGAAAACTATTAAGATCGGAATTACCATGACCGCTGAGCCTGCCATCTGTAAACCATAATTCGTTGCATTTTGATCTTGTAAGAGTGATAAACCAACAGATAAGGTATATAAAGATTCATCATTGGCGATAATCAAAGGCCAGAGAAAACTATTCCATGCACCAATAAAGGTTAAAATCACTTGCACTGCAAGAATCGGCTTAGATAATGGGATAATCAATCGTAGGAAAATGTAAAATTCCCCAGCCCCATCCAATCTTGCAGCTTCAATCAAATCATCAGGGATCGTCGTCATAAACTGTCTGATTAGAAAAATATTAAATGCCGAGATCAGACCTGGTAACACGATACCAGTCATCGAGTTTGTTAGTCCCATTTCATTCAGAATTAAATAAGTTGGGATCATCGTAATTTGTCCCGGTAACATCATCGTGATAAGCACGAGGATAAACCATGTTTCTTTACCCCGAAACTGAAACTTACCAAACCCGTACCCTGCCATTGTATTCAGTAGCAAACCAAACATGGACCAAGCAACGATGATTAATGTGTTAATTAGATAAGCATCAAAATTAAGATTTTGAAATAATTCAATAAAATTTTGGATCGTTGGATTTTCCGGAATAATGGTCGGTGGAATTCTTAGTACCTCACTACTATCTTTAAAGGAACTGAGCATCATCCAAATAAACGGCAATGCAACGAGGATACTACCAATAAAAAGAACAATCGTTACCAAAGCTTTTTCAGCATTATTCTTTAGCTGCATGATTGTCACCTCACCTTTTTTGTTCTATTTTTCTAATTTTAAATTGAATAAGAGTTACCACAATAATAATTGCAAATAGGACAAATGAACCGGCAGCACCGTATCCAAATTCATTATATTGGAACCCTTCTTGGTAGATAAATAAGGCCATAGAATTGGTACTATTCAGCGGACCTCCTTCTGTCATCACAAACGGCTCTTCAAAAAATTGGAACCAGCCGATCATTGTGGTTATGACAACAAAAAAGGTTGCAAAACTAACGGAAGGAAGGGTAATTTTCGTTAATTTCTGCCATCTATTCGCTCCATCAATATCTGCCGCTTCGTAATACATTTTGGGTATCGACTGTAATGCTGCTAAAAAGATCAACATACTGACGCCATTACTTTTCCATACTGCTAGCAAAATGAGTGATAATTTAGCAATTTGGGTGCTTTCTAACCATGGAACTGCACCAATATCAAAAAGAGAAAGAATATAGTTGAATAAACCGTATTCATTGTTGTAAAGAAATCCCCAGATTACTGCAACTGCAACAATATTTGTAACGGACGGCATGTAAAACACTACCCGAAAAAAAGATGATAACCAATTACTCACAAGATTTAAGAGAAAAGCAATAACGAACGAACTCCCGACCGCCAGTGGCACTCCTATGATCACGTAAAATAATGTATTATAAATAGCTTGCAGGAATTCTTCGTCTTTGAATAATTCAATATAGTTTTCGAAACCCGTAAAATTAATTTGGGACCAATCAGCGAGCCCAAGTAAATCCATATCTGTAAAACTAATTCCAGCGGCAACAATAATCGGAAAAAAGGAAAAAACGATCAATAAAAGGACAGCTGGCATAATGAAAAAGAAAGGTATCATCTTCATTTTTAGTTTATTCATCTCGTCCCCTCCTTTAAAATTATTCTTCTAAGGCATCACCGTGTATATGCCCCAGACCTTTATCCCTGTGCAACCGTCCGTAAGACCTCCACTTAGATTCTAATAAATCTAAGTGGAGACAACGAATGCTAATATCCCATAAATTTGCCTTTATTAATCTTTAAGAATTTTTTCTACTTTTTGATGCAAATCGTTCAGTGCTTTATCGATATCTTCTCCACCCCGAGCGACTTTCTCGATCATTTTCGTAATTTCTTGTGCTATTTTATCGCTTCCATGCATCGTAGGTGATGCTTCAACTGATTCCAGTTGTTCACCAAATACAGAAAACATAGGATCTTCAGCTAAGAGAGGATCCTCCCAAGCCTCTTTTCTAGATGGAAGTTCATTTTTTTCTTTATACCAAGCAAGTTGCGTTTCTGGATCAGACAACCAGTTAATAAAGTCGAGTGCTTGATCAACATTATCTGAGTTTTTGAAAATGGTTATTTGCGAGCCACCAATTATCGATCGATTTGTGCCACCATCGGGCATTAAACGGACATCCCATTTTCCATCAAGGTCAGGTGCACCCTCTTCAATCGTTTTGATATCCCAAGGTCCGCTAAAGAACATCGGTTTTGACCCATCTTCAAAAGCTTGGACCATTTCCTTGCCTTTTTCGATTTGAGAATACTTATTCTCATAGAAAGTTTTATACAGTTCTACCGTCTTTTTGAATTCTGGTTTTGTAAAATTGTCGGCTCCCATATCGGGGTCATAATCCCATCCCTGTTCCCAAGCAAAGGGATATATTAGGTTTATATCCTTTGGAGGTAAATCAACAGCATATTTCCCTTTATCACTGGCCACAAGCTGTTTGGCAGCATCCTCCAGATCATCCCATGTTTCGGGCCCGTCGGGATAACCGACATCGCTTAATAAGTCTTTTCGATAAAAAAGTACTCGTGTATCAACATGCCAAGGTATACCATATGTTTTTCCATCAAACACGCTTGCTTCCAGCGCACCATCGTAAAAGTCATCTGCTGCTAGATTAGGATATTCATCCAGATAATCCGTTAAATCAACAAATGTGTTGGCATCGACAAATTCATGCATCCACGTTGTACCCATTAATATGATATCCGGACCTTTTCCGGAAGCCACAGCAGTCAATAATTTATCATGCCCACTGTCCCAAGGTATCCCTTGTATTTGGACATCGACACCCGTTTCCTCTTCATACGGTCCAATGATCTCATTCCAACCAGAGTCACCCATTTGCCATACTTTTAAGGTTTTACTGGATTTTCCCCCTTCTTTATCACTGGAATCTTGATTACCACCGCATGCACCAAGAATCAGGATCGCACACAGCATTATCATCGTGAAAAGCTTTATATTCATCTTTTTCATCTCTATCACACCTCTTTTTTAGTATTCTAATTTTCTTAAAGTCTTCCCACAGCTCCAATGGACATCATGCTGTTATTAAACTTGAAACAAATGAATCTATCATTAAAATGAAACAATAGATTCACAATCCCTTTCTTTATTAATAGCAAATTTAGCCCCCTTTTCTAAAAAAACTGCTGAAACGTTTCTACAAAAGATTATAAAACACATCGAAAGCGATTTCAAATATTTTTTTAATCTTATTATGACAACGTAAATTGTTAGCACTCATATACCCTGCTTATTATTTGCTGAAACGTTTCTCTATAAAATATAGGCATTTTTAATAAATTAGGGTATAATCATTTTATAACCTATTTGAATATATAGAGTTTTAGTCAAATTTAAGTGAAACGTTTCTATCTGTCATCTACTAAACAATATCAAAACAAATAGAATTTGTTTATAATTAAAATACAGATTGCTTTAGCACGTTAAGGAGAATCAATTTTATGGTGAACATTAAAGATATAGCACAAAAAGCGGGGGTCTCTATTTCGACGGTATCTTATGCGCTCAACGGAAATACAAGAGTCTCTGAACAGACGCGATCAAGAATTTTAGCGATCGCCAACGACCTCAATTATATTCCCAATGCTGCGGGGCGGAATTTAAAAAAGAAGGAAACAAATGTGATCGGAGCTTTTATTAACGATTTCACGGCTCCTATATTTGGTCAAATTCTTCAAGGAATGCGGGAAGCGTTAAACGCTCATAATTATGAATTGGTTGTTTGTAGCGGTATAAAATCGCATCGATTTATCCCTGAGCGAATGTTCGATGGTGCTGTCATCTTAGATATTTCATTTTCAAATGAAAAAATAATGGACTATGCTAGTAGAGGACACAAAATGGTCGTGTTAGATCGAGATTTAGATCACCCAAACATACACCCCGTTCTGCTCAATAATCAACAAGGGGCAAAATTAGCGATTGAGCATTTAATTCAAAAAGGTCATCAAAAGCTTTATATGGTAAAGGGACCTGAAAATAATTTTGATAATAGAAAGCGTCTCCAATCTGCCAGACAAGTGGTAAGCAACTATTTACATGTCGACTACACTGAGATTAGTGGGGCTTTTGTAAAGGAAAGTGGCAAACGAGCTGCACAACAGATCATTCAAGAATACAGGCAACCTGTCGCTGTCTTTTGTTTTAACGATGAAATGGCGATTGGCATGTACCATGAGTTTCTTAAGACGGATTTGCGTATTGGAGAACATGTCCATATTATTGGTTTTGACAATATTGAACTTTCCCAATACATCCAACCGACATTAACAACCATTGGTTACTCTCGTCAACAATGGGGGCAGGTAGCAGCCGAGCAATTATTGAACATGATAAAAGAGCAACCTATAGAAGAAAGCCTTATTGATGTGAATTTAGTCGAAGGAAACTCGGTAGGAGAAGGATCACTGCACCCAAGCTGAATGAACAAAAGCGCAAGCGCCCGTATAGCGACGTACAAACTTTTTAAGCTTCTGACGAGATAAAGGATACACGGCGAAGTATGAGCCGATGTTGACTTATCGTAGGAAGAAGCTGAAAGTTTGCTAGTTGCTGGGCGCTGAAGCTAGACGACAAAACTCAAAATTACAACTTATCCACAAGCTATAATTTTATAATTCCTTAAGCATAAAACTCCGCAGCAGTTAGAACCTAAAACTGGAAATCTTTGCGAATTTCATAACGTCAAGTTCCAAACCAATTCATTGCCCTACTTAGCAAAAGACTCATTCAAAGACCTTATAAGGATTACCCTTTATAAGGCTTTAAATCGTTTACGAATATAGTTTTGGGAATGTGTAAAAACGCTTCAACAGCGTCGAGTTGTTTTCTAGCGGAATGAAGCAGATATTATGGAGTACAAAGCAATAAAGTGAAAGGATATCTAAAGGAAATGAGGCAAAAATAAGTTTATTGACTTTCCATTCGACATTATTTAATTTGTTGTTATATGTTTCTTCATGGATTAGTCTAAATTGATACTGTTCTCACTTCCTTATAATTAATAGAAACGTCCCTTGTTTCTTTTAAATTTTATTTACTAGTAAATTCGCAGTAGTCCCTCTGACAATTAATTCCGGAACAAATAAAATTCTTTCTTTACTTTTGGTACTGTTGTCTGTTTCAATTTCTTCTATTAAAATGTCCACAATCTTGTTTCCCATATCACGCATTGGTTGAGCTATCGTAGTGAGTTCAGGGACAGTAGTAGTTGCAAGTATAGTATTATCAAAACCAATGATAGACAGATCTTCTGGTACAAGTACTCCCACTTCTCTTGCACCTTTAATTGCTCCGATCGCAATCAAGTCATTCACAGCAAATACTGCTGTCGGAGGATTGTCACAATCCAGTAGTTGAAGAATACCTTTTCTGCCATTTTCTATGGAAGCAGTTGTATTAATCACATTCTTTTTCTCCACCTGAATCCCTTCCATTTCAAGCGCCTCTAGACAACCATAAACCCTCATTTTACTTGACTGAACTTTCTCACCAATAATCCCAATATTCGTATGACCATTTTCAAACAAGAAAGATGCTGCCATATAGCCACCTTTAAAATCATCAACAGATACAACTGAAACATTCAGAATAGGATCATCTTGAGCTAAAAGAGCTAAAGGTGTACCATTTCTCTGCATTTGCTGGACTAATGTCCTATTCTGGAAACCCGAGGTAACAATTATTCCGTCCACTTGTTTCCTTTGTAATAATTCTATATATTTTACCTCTTTCTTTTCGTTGTAGTTCGTACTACACATAATGACACTTTTTCCTCGTTCATGTGCTCGATCTTCGATTGTACGTGCGATTTCTGAGAAAAAGGGATTAGAAATATCAGGAACTAATAAGCCGATTGTTTCAGTCTTTTTCCCAGTTAGGGCTGAAGCAACAAAACTTGGTTGATAATTTAGTTTTTCCATTGCCTGCAGAACCTTTTCTCGTGTCATTTTTCCTATTCTTCCAGTATTGTTAATTACCTTGGAAACGGTCGCAATGGAAACACCCGCTTCTTCTGCTACATCATAAATAGTTATTTTCACCTTAAAGCCTCATTTCTTTTGTTATAACTGTTACGTATTAGAGGATGTTCAAAAAGTCTGGTAAAAATGACACTGCGAATTTCTTCGCTGCTCATGTATTAGGATAAGGAACTTCTACTAAAACCGCCCACGACCTGCGGGCAACGTAGAAGTCAGCACATCCTGTGCAAGTCCGCTGCTCGAAACCGCCTTTCGACGCACAGGATGTGCTAGTGTCGGCGTTGCTGACAGGACGTCAGCGCTTTTAGCCGACTTGGTCCTTTTTGAACACGCACTATTATTAAAATTAGTACATTTTTCAAATTTTTCTCGTTAGAATTTATAGCAGGTATCATTCTATAATCAAAGCGAGGCACTTGCCATCCCTACAATTTCATTCGAAATAAAAAGAACAGCATGCCGAATAGAGAACCATTCTCCGCTTCCTTATACCTTTTGGTTCAGATCTTAACTGATATCGCTTCTTATAGATTTTTACTAAGTATATGTAGATATCTTAGATTGACTCATCTAAAAACCCATTATGTATCTCTTGTTCACCTTTTCAATTGGTACTACCCCAATGTCAACTCTATCGGCTAATGACAGATTTCATGGGAAGGCCTCTTTCTTTTAAGTACCGCTTAACAGGGCGTACTTTTAGAATAGAATGCCTTCCTATTTTTTACAAGTATTATTTATCAAGCGAAATTTTACACATAGGCCATATATCGAGTTTGCATATATTTTAAAGCTAATTGTGTATTATACACCAGCTTTTTCGGCTATATAAGTCCTAGCCATCTTAGCATATTCAAATGGATTTGCTTTTGCAGGATCTTGTTCTGCTTCTACCAACATCCATCCTTTGTAATCCGAATTCGCAAGCACTTGAAAAACTGGTGTAAAATCAAATGCACCATCACCAGGAACCGTGAATACTCCCAACTTTACTGCGGCAAGAAAACAAAGATGTTCTTCGCGTGTTTTTTTTGCAATATCTGAACGAACATCCTTTAAATGCACATGTTTAATGCGGGGAAGATGATGTTTCAATACTTCTACTGGATCTTCACCTGACAAATAAAGATGACCTGTATCGTATAAAAGACTAATGAGTTCTGGATCCGTCTGTTCCATCAATCGATTAATTTCTTCTGTTGTTTGTACACCAGTTCCCATATGATGATGAAATACGATATCCATCCCTTTTTCCTTGGCTAAACGACCTAATTCATGTAAACCACTGACTAGTTTCGTCCAGTCATCATCAGTAAAAACAGGTTTGTTTTCGAACAAGGGTAAATCCTCTTTCTGTATACTATGTCCTTGTTCAGAGACGACAATGACTTTGGCACCCATCTCGGCAAGAAAATTACGGTGGAGTATAAATTCTTGTTTTACTTGTTCCAACGGTTGGGTTGTTAAAAAGGCACTAAACCACGCGCTAGCAATTTCTATATTTCTTAGTGCTAATGCCTTTTTCAATTTATCCGCATCCCTAGGGTATTTAGTTCCCACCTCCGTCCCGCTAAATCCAGCTAGTGCCATCTCGCTAATGCATTGCTCAAACGTATTTTCACTTCCAAGTTCTGGTAAATCATCATTAGTCCAACCAATTGGAGCAATTCCCAATTTCACTGCATCTTGTTTAAACATGTGTATTCATCCTTCCCACTATCAGTATTTACGTGCCTTATTTAATTGCGCTACATTTTCTTCATACGCACTTGCAATTGCTTCCTTTTTCGACACTTGCGCAACACCGACATTCCACCATGAGTCATAGCCATCTGTCATCGTTTTTGGCAACACTTTAATATCAATTAATGTCGACACCGATTGTTTCTTAGAGTCCATAATCGCCTCACGTAGTTCTGATAGATTTCTAACTGAATATGTTTTCGCGCCATAGCCTGCAGCACTTTGGGCAAAGTTGAGTGGAATTACTGGGCCAGTAAGTTGATTTGTTTCAGGATCTCTCTTTCTAAATTCGGTTCCAAAGCTCCCCATTCCATTGCCCATTTGCAAATTATTGATGCAACCAAAACCAGCATTATCAAATAACACCACATTTATTTTTTTATTTTCTTGAATACTCGTGACTAGTTCGGAATGAAGCATGAGATAACTTCCATCCCCAACCATGGCGTATACTTCTTGATCAGGTGCAGCAAGTTTAGCTCCTAACGCCCCAGCAATTTCATATCCCATACAAGAATATCCATATTCCATGTGATATGTATTTGGCCTATGGCTTACCCACATCCGTTGCAGGTCCCCCGGTAAACTACCAGATGATCCAACTACAATCGCATTAGGATCAATTAATGTATTAAGCTCACCGATCACAGCTGTTTGCGTTAATGAAGAGCCAAATGTGTTTTTATATTCCTCCAATTCCTCATCCAAATGCCCAGCAATCTCCGGTTTATAATCACTAGTTTCATAGTTTGTTTGGTACAGTCTTTCTAATTCTTTGCACCACTCTTCTTTCACATCAGTGATCTCTGTATCGTACCCTGCTTGGTAATGAATCTCATCTAATTTTAGCATTAACTGGGCTAACCCTTCTTTTGCATCTGCCACAATTTTCACAGCATCCAGTTTGTTGGCATGGTAATTAGATATATTAATCGCTATATATTCCACCGATTCATTTTGGAATAAATATTTAGAAGATGTCGTAAAATCGGTAAACCTGGTTCCCACTCCGATAATCAAATCTGCCGTAGCCGCTATTTTATTAGCCGCTAAATTTCCAGTGACACCGATTCCGCCAAGATTCAACTCATGATCGCCCTCAATTGCACTCTTCCCAGCTTGTGTTTCCGCAATCGGAATCCGGTATTTCTCAGCAAATGCTTTTAATGTTGCGCCTGCTTCCGAATAGCGAACGCCGCCACCACAGATGATTAAAGGCTTTTTCTTCGATTTAATTACTTCAACTGCATCTTGTAACTGACTTTCTGATGAGGGTCTACGCTCAAATCGGTGCACACGTTTTTTGAAAAAGTAATCAGGATAATCATACGCTTCACCCTGCACATCTTGTGGTAAGGCAATCGTGACAGCACCAGCATTACCTTGGTCTGTTAAAACGAGCATGGCGTTAATCATCGCAGACATCAATTGTTCCGGACGACTAACCCGATCCCAATATTTACTTACAGGGCGGAAAGCGTCATTTGTTGTAATACTTGCATCATAAGTTTGTTCGATTTGTTGCAGGACTGGATCTGGTTGACGAGTCGCAAACGTATCACCTAGTAACAATAACAATGGAATATTATTGGCTGTAGCTGTTGCAGCAGCAGTGACCATATTTGCCGAACCCGGGCCAACCGATGATGTACAAGCAATCAATTGTTTATGATGGTTTTGCTTGGCAAATGCAGTAGCAACATGCGCCATCCCCTGTTCGTTTCTGCCTTGGTATACTTCGAGGTCGCCACTATCTTCTTCTAGTGCTTGCCCCATTCCGAGTACATTACCATGACCAAAAATCGAAAAAATCCCTTTAAAAAGCTTCGTTTGTTTTTCATCAACCTCGACATATTGTTGATTTAAAAACTTTATTAACGCTTGAGCTGTTGTTAATTTCATCCTATCACCTCATAAAGAGCTAGTTATATGAACCTCCCGCCACTTAAAACAATCCGTTTTTGAAGTGGGGGTTTCCTAACAAATTAATGGAAGCGCTCCAACAAAGAAAGTGGGTGACACTCTCTTTTTACGAACTCTCGTAGGAGTCGTTTTCATTCACTACATTAGGCAACTACTTATCTAAAGATAAGCGGGGTCGGAACTGACCATCTACTACTTCCTGCCATTAGGCAATCCGTAGATACTTTGTACTTTTCAGGCTGAAATCAAGCACTTTGATTTCTCCGTAAAATGTTTTGGCAAAGAAATTGGATGCACCGTGAATATCGCGATGGTTCGAATATCCGCAAGTACATGCATAATTTCTCGAAGATACTTTTCGCTTCTTCGAACAACAAGGACATTGTTGCGTTGTATAGCTTTCATCATATTTGTTGATTGACATTCCTGTTGCCCCTAGTTTATAAGTAAGGTAGGCATAGACTTTTCCAAAAGACCAATTGGATAGTTTCTGATTTGTTGTCCTACGACGAACCCCTTTTCTTTTACGACGATGAGATGTGTTGCGTTGAACCCCGTCTACATGGCCAAAAGCTACTTCTTTTACTTCATTTTCAATGCACCAATCGACAAATTGCTTCGTTGTTTTGTGAAGGGCATCTTGAAGTTGTCGATTGCTTTTCGAGAGAACATAGCGTTTCGCTCGATTGTATTTTTTCCACTGTCTCGAGCCTTTTGTGCACTTACTCATTTTTCGTTGCAGTTCTGCCAGCTTTTTATTACGTAACCGATGAATGGAACGGATTTTACGACCTATGATGAGGACATTTTCACCATTCTCCGCGACGGCCGCTATCGTATGAACCTCTCCAACATCAATAGCTGAACGGTTCACAAAGGAATTTCCTTTCACTTCTTGTCCATCTTCATAAGCAATGGACAATTGCAGTTGTCGGTCAAAAATCAGTTCGATTTCTTTAATTGGGCCTTTTGGTAATTCTTTTATCCAAAGAATAAGTGGTGTTTGTCTTTTGCCTTCAAAGTCACCCATTGATAATTGGATTTTCCCATTTTCAAAGAATTTGAAACCGTTGTTGGCCCACTTCGTATTGAAATGTTTTTTTCGTTTGTACGGATATTTATTTTTATATCCCGCTTTTCTAGCTTTTAATGCCGCATCACGTGCAAACAGATATTTATGGCAAACAGCCTGTACGGATTGAGAATGAAGCGGGAAAATCCCCTTTGTCCCTTTCTGTAACGCACTCTTGGTGATCCACTTCCCCGTTTTCAAATGGGCCTCTTTCGCAAGTTCTAGACATCGGTTCCAAACTTCCCCCGAAATCCGGTTACACTGGAACAGATGGTCAATGGTTTCTTTGCTGGCCCGGAACGGCGTCTTCATACAACGAATCATTTCTATCCCTCCATATGATGATACACTTTTATTATACCACATATAGAAACAAGCGTTCGTTAAGTAATAAAAAAATATGAGCAAGCATTCATCTCCCACCTACATCTTTCAGGTGTTGAGGAAGGAGACTTCTGCCTAAGACCGTTAAATAGAGTCAGATAGGACGATGCCCTATCCGGCTCGCTAAAGTGAAATTTCAATCAGTTTGGAATTCTTGCTCTTCCGACTAATTGTTAATTGCACAAATTGAAGGGTTAGTCTTCGTATACTTTTTTAGAAGCAGTCCTACGGATGGTTATAGAAGAAAAACATGATTATACCCAACGTCCAGTAACTACTTTTTTCCTTGTATAGAAATTAACTCCATCCTTACCATTGGCATGCAAATCACCATAGAAGGAATTCTTCCAACCGGAGAATGGGAAGAAAGCCATTGGCGCTGGTACACCAATATTGACACCCAGCATACCTGCATCCACTGTTTCACGAAATTGCCTTACACTTCCACCATCTTTTGTAAAAATACAAGCACCATTGGCGAATGTTGATTGGTTTGCCATTTCCACTCCTTCATCCAAATTTTTCACACGTGCTATCGATAACACTGGGGCAAAGATTTCATCCTGCCAGATCTTCATTTCTTTTGTCACATTGTCAAAAATAGTTGGCCCAACAAAATACCCTTTGTTTTGGGCAACCTGATCAATACGGCCATCACGTACCAGTTTCGCGCCTTCTTGTTCCCCTGTTGCAATATAGTCTAATGTTCTTTGTTTATGTTGATCACGAATAACTGGTCCTAAAAAGACATTTTCATCTAAACCGTTACCAATTTGAATTTCATTAGCTTTGTCAATGAGCATGTCGATAAAATCATCTGCAATATCCTCTTCGACAGCTACTACAGAACAGGCCATACACCGCTCACCAGCAGAACCAAATGCCGCACTTATAATTTGACTTACTGCGTTTTCCAAATTGGCGTCATGCAATACAATCGAGTGATTTTTCGCCCCAGCAAGCGCTTGAACTCTTTTCAAATTATCTGTTCCTCTTTTATACACATATTCAGCAACAGGCTGAGAGCCAACGAAAGAGATGGCTTTTACGTCTTTATGGTCGAGCAAGCCATTAACTACTTCATGAGCACCATGCACAATATTAAATACACCTTTCGGTAATCCAGCTTGTTCCAACAGTTCTGCTAATCGATTGGCAAGCAACGGCGTGCGTTCCGATGGCTTTAAGACAAACGTATTTCCCATCGCAATCGCCATTGGGAACATCCAGCAAGGAACCATCATTGGGAAGTTAAATGGAGTAATCCCACCAACTACTCCGATTGGATATCGATATTCCCCCGATTCCAAGCCGGTTGCAATCGAGGGCAATTGTGAACCCATCATTAGGGTTGGTGCACCAGCAGCAAACTCTACACATTCGATTCCGCGAAGCACTTCCCCTTTCGCTTCTGTAAAGTTTTTTCCATTTTCAACTGTGATTAACTCTGCTAACTCATCCCAGTGATCGACTAATAATTGCTGATATTTAAATAGTATTCTTGCACGCTTCGGTACTGCTGTTTCACTCCATGCTTTGAACGCTTTTTGAGCAACATCCACTGCGTGATCTAAATCTTCTTTGATAGAAATAGGCACTCGGGCAATCACTTCACCTGTTGCAGGATTATATACTTCCTCAGTCTTTGTCGTGAGAGAATTGACCCATTCGCCGGCAACATAGTTTTTTAGTGCTTTCATTGCAGTATCTTTCATCTTATTGCCTCCTATTTATTTTTAAACACCAATTTATCAGAAAAATAGTTTTCTAAGTTTAATAATCTCATCTTTTTTAATGCCTCTTGCTTAACCGCTTCGATTGGTGCTTCGAACAACTTAAGACGGTCAAATATATCTGGATTTGCTACTATTTCATACTTCAGAGCTTTCCCAAAAGCCATCCGAATTGCTGTTCCGATATTGACCTTTCCAAATTGTGTATATGGAAGCTTACGCAATTCATCATCCGGAATGCCGGTCGAGCCATGCATCACCAATGGAACATTTACGAGCGACTCAATTTGTTCAATTCGATCAAATTGTAACGATGCCACCTGCTGTTCCATTCGGTGAACTGTTCCAACCGCAACGGCTAATGCATCCACATTCGTTTGCTTTGCAAAAGCTGCTGCCTCTTCAGGATCTGTCAACGCACCCTTCATTCCAGCTTGATCACTATACCCAACCGAGCCAATTTCGGCTTCAACTGGAATGCCAAACCCATGCGCTAACTCAACAATTTTTTTGGTACTTCTAACATTTTCTTCAAATGGCAGTAACGATCCATCGTACATCACCGAACTGTACCCAACGTCAATCGCTTGAGCAACAGTCTGATAATCTTTACCATGGTCTAGGTGAACAACAACTGGAACAGATGCTTCCTCAGCAAGCCCTATCAGCATCTTTCCTAAAATAGTGATGGGTATAAACTCAATCGCTACTTTATTCGTTGCAAGAATCACTGGAGCATTAATTTCTTCTGCTGCAGCAATCACTGCTATTGCATCTTCATAACCAAATACATTAAATGCAGGAATCGCATAATTATGTGTTAACGTATCTTTTAATACCTCATTAAGCTTTGCTAACAATCCTCTCCCTCCTTAGTATCTCTCCGCCGATTTTATGAAATCTTCAATCTCACTTACAGTCGGCATCGCATCGGAACAGCTATGCTTAGAAATAACAATTGCTGCCGAGGCACTTCCAAATTCCATTGCTCTTGGAATATCCCAATGGTTCATTAATCCGTAAATAAATGCAGATGCATAAGAGTCACCAGCACCAAATGTCTTTAGCACCTTCGTTTTAAATGTCCCACCTATATGCTTTGACCCATCTTTAGAATAGGTAATCGAACCAGCACCACCGTGTTTAATTACAACAATTTCCGCTTGGTAATTAAACCATTTTTGTGCAGTCAGATGATCATCAGAGTTGTGATCGGATTCAAATTGCTCCATCATATCAAACTCTTCACGTGTACCGATGATAACATCACTTTTTTCCGCTACTAAATTATAGTAGGTTGCTGTCTCTTTATCCGAAGCCCATGTATATGGACGATAATCGAGATCAAAAACAACAACTACATCATGTTTTCTTGAATAATCTAATGCTAAAAATACCGCTTCCCTCGAAGGGCTAGCAGCGAGTGCTGTACCGGAAACTAGCAGCACTTTCGATTGTTTAATGTAGTCTTCAGATACATCGTCAGTCGTTAATTTTAAATCAGCCACATTGTCTCGATACATTAGTATACTGCATTCTTCCGGACTTATAATCTCTGTAAATGCAAGCCCTGTCATAGCCCCTGTGTTATCAATCGCAATATTGGATGTATCAATATTGTCATCCTCAAGGTAGTTCGTAATAAATTTTCCCATTTGATCATCTGAAACTTTTCCGATAAAACCAGTTTTTAACCCTAATCTTGAAGCACCAATCGTAATATTCGCCGGAGAGCCACCAACATATTTGGTAAATGACATTGTTTCCTCCATTGGACGATTGAACTCATTGGCATTCAAATCAATGCAAAGCCTACCAATACCGATTAGATCTATCGGTCTTCCTTGTTTAAAATTTAATTGATACATGGTTTACCTCCTTCTACAATGATTACTTTTTCATGACTCCCTGAAATAGCCACTCATGAGCGGGTTCATTATGAAACTTCCACGTACGAACAGGGCCTGCCATTACATTCAAATAATACGATTCATAACCTGGTACACAGGAGACCGGATGATATCCTTCTGGGACGAGAACGACATTGCGATTCTCTATACTCATCGTTTCGTTTAAGCTGCGGTCATCATTATATACACGTTGAAATACAAAACCTTGTCTTGGATTTACTTCATGATAATACGTCTCTTCCAAATAAGACTCATACGGCAAGTTGTTTTGATCATGTTTATGTGGTGGATAACTGGATGTATTACCATCAGGTGTAAACACTTCAACAACGAGCAAACTATCTGCATTCTCTTCCTCTGGTAAAATATTATGGACTTTTCTCGACATCTTCCCGTGCCCACGATCTTCCACCCCAATATCATCCGGTGAAATGAATCGAGTTTTGTGGTTGCCATCTCCAGGTGCTGTACAAACGGCTAATTCTAGATCAGTGTTGGCGGTTACAAAAAAATTGTCACCAGCTGCAACATAAACAGAGTATGGTGGAATCTTTTCAAACACACTCATTCGTTTCCCAATATCTTCAAATATTTGCTCAGAAGTTTTTACTGTAGCTTTTCCAGATAAAAGAACTAAACACGCTTCCTTGTCAAAGGTTTCTTTTGAAAGGGTTTCTCCCTTTTTTAAGGAATACACTTCAAAACCAACGTATTCCCATCCTGCTGATTCTGGTGTGACAGAAAGAATCTTTCCTTCATGATCTCTTTCTGTTGGTTTAACAATTAATTTTGACATCGAATACCTCCTAAGTAATATTTGTAGTATAGTTTAACGCTTATAATTGCAATTCCTTAAATAGATTTGCTAATTCTACGGTTCTATTTTCCTTCCAAGAAATTCTTGCTGCAGTTGCTAGCAATTGGGCTTTAAATCCATCGTCAATAGTAGATAGGATAGGTAGATCCTCAAGAACAGCTGCTACAAAAGAATTAATTTCTTCGATAAATGCATCATTGTATCTCTCAAGAAAGAAATATTTAGGGTTATCAGAAACAACCGCCTCTTTTGTGCTAATCGTGACATTCGTAGGTTTCTCGTTTCCAACGGTCACCACGCCCTTATTACCAAAAACTTCAATTCGTTGGTCATATCCATAGGCAGCTTGCCTGCTATTATCAATAACACCTAGTGTTCCATCCTCAAACGTTACTATGATCACCGCCGTATCTACATCATCATTTCTTACAAACTTTTCATCAATCAGTGAGGAGGCTTTTACCGTAATATCCTTTATTTCTTTTGAAGCCAAATAGCGAATCATATCAAAATCATGAATCGTCATGTCCATAAACATTCCGCCTGATTTTTTAATGTAGCTTTCTGGAGGTGTTTCCGGGTCACGAGAAGTAATTTTAACCAGATGGGCATTACCAATCTTCCCATCACGCACAGCTTCACATGCAGCTTTGTAGTGCTTATCATACCGCCTGTTAAAGCCAATCTGGAATTTAACTCCCGAAGCTTTTACTACTTCTAATGTCTCTTTTGTTTCCTCTACATTCAGACTTATCGGCTTTTCACAGAAGATATGCTTTTTCGAGCAAGCCGCTTTTTTAATAAAATCAACATGAGTGTCTGTACTTGAGCAAATAAACACAGCATCTATTTCAGGATCATTAAAAATATCCTCCGGGTTTTGTGTAATGATTGGAACGTCCTGTGCAAAATTACTTTCGCTTAGATGGTCAATATAAAGGTCCGCTATCGCTTTTAATACTATCTTGTTAGATTTTAAAGCATTTGTTACATGCAATTGTCCGATTCTTCCTGCCCCAATAATACCTATCGTTAATTTTTTCACAGCCATTCTCCTTAGAGGTTAGTTTGATACAAAGCGCTTATCTATTATGTTTTCAACGTTAACTAACAATCCTCCCTCTAAAATAATCGTGTTTCAGGGTAAGCGCTTAAGTATCAATTCATCATTATGTGTGAAGTAAAACTGTCTTCTTTATAGTAGTTTAACATATTAAAGATTTTTTCATTATATTCATTGATTTATAGTTAATTGCTGATTGATATAATCTACTAACTCAATCAACTCTATTGGTTCACTGATTGTATAATCCGGCACTTCATCTTCGTGAGTTGGTTGCTTGGGATATCGAGTTGTCCAATTTAAATGAACACTTGTTAATCCCATTTGGTTAGCACCTGCAATATCTCGACTCAAATTATTACCTACCATCACAATACGATAGCGGTCTTTTTCACTAAGATCTAATGCTCCAATTGCCGCTTTAAACATTCGAGTACTTGGTTTATCCGCTTTGATCGTTTCTGAATAAATCATCGTGGTAAAATAATCGTATAGCCCATTCTGGGTTAGTATATTTTTAAATGATTGCGCAAGCCCATCAGCTACAATAGCAAGGGTATACCCCTGCTCAGCAAGCGTCTTGACCATTGTATCTGCCCCAGGTATCAGATTTGCTTCTATCACCACTCCCTGGTCATCACGGATTTCCGTCCCCTCATCAATTAACGTATCCCCGCAATCTAAAAATACTATTAACTTCTTATTATTTTCGTTATTGAGCTTTTGATCCATAGTCTACACCTTTCAATTGTAAATTTTCAGCATAGTGGCATGCTACAGAATGTCTTCTATCTTTACCTATCGCCTTTATTTCTGGAACTTCGGTCATACACTTTTTTGTTGCGTATGGACATCTTGGATGGAATTCACATCCGCTCGGCGGGTTTCCAGGGTTTGGTACTTCGCCTTCTAAAATGATTCTGTCTTTCTTAACATTTGGATCTGGCTTCGGTACAGCCGATAATAGTGCCTCTGTATAAGGATGCTTGGGGTTGTCGAAAATGGAATCAACCGATGCAAGCTCAACGATTCTCCCTAGGTGCATAACAGCAACCCTATCAGATATTGTTTGAACTACCGATAAATCGTGTGAAATAAAGATATACGTAATTCTAAATTCCTTTTGCAGATCACTAAGCAGATTAATAATCTGTGCCTGAATTGATACGTCAAGCGCTGACACCGCTTCATCACAAACAATGATTCTCGGTTGAGTAATTAATGCACGAGCTATCGCTATCCGTTGTCTTTGCCCACCGGAGAAAGCATGAGGATAACGTTTAAGCAATGTTGGATTAAGTCCCACCTTTTTGGCAATTTCTGCAACACGTTTCTCTATTTCCTTCTTTCCCACATCAAAATTGGTAATCAGCGGCTCTGAGATAATATCAAAAACAGTCATCCTAGGATTTAGTGACGAATATGGATCTTGGAAAATCATTTGGAGATCTTTCCGATATTTCTTATAGTCTACTTTTGTTAAATGTAAATAATCGACTTCTTTCCCATTTTCCGTTTGATAGATAACCTCACCAGAGGTTGCATCCATGCCTTTTAAAACACATCTACCTAGCGTCGTTTTTCCAGAACCAGACTCACCAACGATGCTTAACGTTTCACCTTCTAATAAGTCAAAAGATATATCTTTTAAAATTTTAATTGGTATCGCCCGACTAAATAGTTTAGTAGATTTAGCTTTAAATTCTTTATTTAACCCTTTCACATTCAAAATACGCTCAGGCATTTTTCTTTTCCTCCCCCTCCTCTGTGTAAAGAAAACATCTTACGGTATGATCCTGAGATACTGTTGTATTTGGTACCGCATTCACATCACAAACTCCAGGCATTCGATGTTTGCAACGGTCGTAAAATCCACATTTATTCTGCATATTAATTGCAAGTGGCACCGTCCCTTCAATGGGCTCAAGGCGCTTTTTGTTATACCCTAATTTTGGCATCGAGTTGATTAAACCTTGAGTATAAGGATGTTTGGGATTATTAAAAATCTCCTTTACCGATGCTTTTTCAACAATTTTGCCCAAATACATCACTGCTACTTCATCACACATTTCGGCAATAACCCCTAAATCATGAGTCACAAGCAGAATAGCCATACTAAATTCATCTTGCAAATCCTTCATAAGCTCCATTACTTGAGCCTGGATGGTAACATCTAATGCAGTAGTTGGCTCATCTGCAATAAGCAATTCCGGATTACAAGATAATGCCATTGCTATCATTACACGTTGACGCATACCACCAGAGAATTCATGTGGATATTGATTAAATCGTTTTTCTTCATCAGATATCCCTACTTTACTTAACATTTCTAGCGCAATTCTCTTTGCTTCATTTTTATCCTTCGTACGGTGTAATAAAATTATTTCAACGATTTGGTTCCCAACGGTATACAATGGTGAAAGGGCTGTCATCGGTTCTTGAAAAATCATCGATATTTTTTTCCCGCGAATCGAACGGAACTTTTTTTTAGTTGGATTTAAATCCAACATATTTATATTTTTCATCTTCTTATCTACAGTAGAATTATATAAAATTTCACCTGTCGTTTCACATTCTTTTGGGTTAAGCCCCATGATCGCTCTACTAGTTAAACTTTTCCCACAACCAGATTCTCCTACTAGGCCGAGTGTTTTTCCCTTCTCAATAGTAAAGTCAACCCCGTCGACTGCATTCAGAACTGCATTATCCACCTGAATATTAATTTTAAGGTTATCAACGGAAAGAATAGGTTTTTCCTCTAGTTGCGGTTGTGAAGTTTTTACATTCATAATATCTCCTCACTCTAATTTAATATATTAACCATAAATGTCTAGCTTTTGTATGGATCAGCGGCATCACGCAAACCATCTCCAAAGAAGTTAAAGCATAGGACTGCAAAGACAACAAAAAGTAATGGAATTAGCTTCCATGGATAAAGCGCAACATTATCAATTTGCTGTGCTTCTTGAAGTAGAACTCCCCAACTTGTTGCTGGTGAGCGAATACCAAGACCTAAAAAGCTCATTGCTGTTTCCGCAAGTATCATTCCAGGTATGGCTAACGTAATTGAGACAATCAAGTAACTAACAATTCCTGGCACGAGATGTTTCGAAATAATTTTCGGGGTACTAACACCTGCAATTCTAGCCGCTAAAACATATTCTTCATTTTTCAATGACATAAACTGTCCACGTACAACCCGCGCTAAATCTGTCCACTCAATAAACGAAATAATAATCACAATATAGAGATACATCATAACCACATCTATGCCCGCTGGAATTGCTGCAGATAAAGCCATCCATAAAGGTAGAGTTGGGAAAGAACGAAAGATTTCTATGACACGTTGAATAATCGCATCAATCCAACCACCAAAGTAGCCAGAAATACCACCAAGAATCAAACCAATGATTAAACTAATGGCTACCCCAGCTAGCGGGATACTTAAAGATACACGACTCCCTACCACAATCCGGGAAAATAAATCTCTCCCCATCCCATCTGTACCTAAGGCAAAATATTTACCAGGTTCTTCTACACCAAATAGATGTTTATCTGTTGGGAATAAGCCAAGAAATTTATATTCTCTCCCTTCTACAAAAAATTGGATTGGATACATCACGGTTCGATCTTCGACGAATATCTTTCTAAATGTGTCAGGATGTCGTGTGCTTTCAATGCCATAGACAAATGGACGAAGGTGAAAATTACCTTCTGTATCAAAAAAGTGAATATTCATTGGTGGTGCATTTGCATAATCACTTTTATATTCTTGTAATCCTTGTGGTGCAATAAAATCGGCAAAAATAATGCCTATGTAAAACACAACTAAGAGGAATAAACTAAAACGGGCTAACTTATGCCTCTTTAATTTCTTCCAAATCAAACTCCATTGTGAGTCATAGTAAACTTCCTTTTTTACCGTAGGGTCAACGGAATCGTTTGTTTTAGAATCAACAGCATCATTGTCTTTCCGTTTATTAAATAATTTGTTTAATAAACGTAACTTTTTCATTCATTACCCTCCTTTTATCTCGGTTCGAACTCTTGGATCAAGCCATGCAAGTAATATATCCGAGATTAATGTACCGACAACTGTTAAAACAGCCATAAATAACAACCAGGTTCCTGCTAAATACATATCCTGGCCTAAGAGTGCGTTGTACATAACCGGTCCCTGAATTGGTAAATTTAAAACAATTGCAGTTATAGTTGAACCTGTAAATATGCTCGATAAGGTCCAGCCAAAAGTACTAACAATAGGATTCAGTGCTGCTCTAGTCGGATATTTAAATAATATTTTCGTCTCAGATAAACCTTTCGATCGAGCTGTCACAACATTTGGCTTATTAATCTCGTCAAGCATTTGTCCCCTCATAATACGAATTAACCCTGCTGTGCTAGCTGTACCAATAACAATAACCGGGATCACCATATGCTTAGCTAAGTCCCAAACTTTTGCCCATGTCCATGGAGCATTTTCAAATTCATTCGAGAAAAGCCCTAATAGTGGATCACCAAAATTCACATAAGAAACATACATCAGAATTATTGCCAATAAGAAGTTTGGTGTTGCCATACCAAGGAAGCCAATTGTGGAAGCGATGTAGTCACCGATTGAATATTGTCTGACCGCCGAATAAATACCAATCGGAATAGCAACCAAGTAGGTAAATGCCATCGTTACAAGGGACACAATTAATGTCAATACCATATAACGTCCAACAACGGTAGTGACAGGCTCGTTATAATTAAAAGAATGACCGAAGTCAAAGTCAAAGATGATATCTCGCATCCATAACAGATATTGGATAAACCAATGTTTATCTAAATTTAATCTCGCTCTCATATCAGCCATTTCTGCAGCAGTCATGTTCTCACCCTGTGCTGACATTTGTGCCGCATAGTGCGTGACATAATCTCCTGGCGGGAGCTGAATGATAAAGAAAACGATAATAGAAACTGCTATAAGAACCGGTGTTACTAACAAAATCCTTCTAAATATATATTTAAGCACCCTCTTTACCCTCTTTTCATTTAGGTTTGTAATAAGTCAGCAGGGATAAATATCCCCACTAACTTCTGCCCCATGATATTATTCTTTAATAAAGAATTGTGCCGGATGACCATGTCCAAGTTCTCGGAATTCATCAGAATGAGTAAGACTATCCGGAATATTCCGTAAACTGTTTGCTGCAACGACTACGGCAGGCGTTCCACCTGCATAACCAATAATCCACTGATTTTTCATGTGGAGCTTATAAATTTCATCAGCCCAATGGTTTGTATCTTCTTCCGTCTTAGAACCTCTTAGATTGTCCCAATACTCTAACAGCTTGGCAACATCCCCCTCCGGTTTTGTTCCGCTTTTACCGTCAGTTTCGACATATAATCCATAATCCCCTTGCCATGGTGTTAGCACACGCAATGGTACAAGTAATTCTGGACGTAATATCACGTTGACTATGTTTCCACCTTCTGTAGAAATTTCCACCTGATTACTATATTTCAAATCTTGAAAGGTTCCTCCATCAACAAATTTTAAGTTGACTTTTAGACCGACTTTTTCATACGCATCTTTTACCAACTCCAAAAAATCAGCATTAGCTTGATTTTGCTCTGTAATTGTAAGTGTTACAACCGAGCCATCATCAAACAATCGGAAGCCTTGGGTATTCTTCTCTGTTATTCCGATTTCGTCAAGCAATTGTTCGGCACGTTCTGGATTATATTCAGCCCATTGATCTTCCCATCCTTCTTGATAACCAAATAATCCCTCAATAACCGCCGCCTGTACTGGTTCCGCAATACCATTTGTAACAATCTCTGTTATTTCTCGACGATCGACAGAAACGGAAAGTGCTTCCCTAAATTTGATATCTCGGAACAATTCACGCAGCTTATCATCTTGAACTGTTTGGTTTAACTGAATCGCAGCACTAGTAAGACTAGCTGTCGGCCACATTAGTACACGGTAATCCGCTTTTTCTTCATTTTCCTTTAATACGGTAAAATCACTGGCATTAAACCAACCTAAGTTAAAGTCTCCACCTAACATACCAAGTACACTTTGACTTGGATCTTGTATCTTACTAGCTACTAAATTATTAATGTAGGGAAGCTGATTACCTTCTGCATCTACTTTCCAATAGTAAGGATTGCGTTTCATCACAAAGTCTTCATTGTGGGGGTCGTTACTTGCCACCCACGGTCGAAGCGTTGGAATTTCTTCATTAATCCAATAGTAATACCCTGTATCTACCAAGTATGTACCGACATCAGGGTATCCATGTTCTTTAGCTATCTCTAGAGCCTTTTCATCACCGACAAATTCCGGTAATATCGTTTCATGAAAATGTTTTGGAGCAAAGAACCATTTGTTATCGATCGCGACACGCTTTAAGAAATCTGGACTAGGAAAAGCATGTGTAACTTTGAATGAATAATCATCAATTTTAGTAACTTCAGCCATTTTCCTCTCGCCAGTATCAGGATCAATTGTAAAATAGGCATCATAAACTGATTTACCGAACGTTTCTTTTGTCAACATGTGCTCCCAATAGAACAACACATCATCTGCTGTAAAAGGTACACCGTCAGACCATCTCATCCCTTCCCTTAAATAGATAGTATATTCTGTTGCATCTTCATTAACGTCATAACCTTTAGCTACATTGGGCTCAACATCACTCCCATCTTCATTAAAGCGAAATAGTGCTTCTTCAGTAATTTTACCAACAGCCCACTTGTCATCAGGGCCACCCCACGATATGGATATGTTTCCACCATAATTACCTAATTCTTCATGCACGTCTTCAACCATAATATCTTCAGCAACTGGTAAGCGTTCTTCTACTGGTGGCAATTCTTCCGAATCAACAAGCTCTTTTAGTTCAGGTGCTTCTTTATATTCACTTATGTCCGCTGGGTCTACAGGTGCAGCAGACTCGTTATTTGCTTCTTTATTTGTTTCGTTCTCTACATTCTTAGATGCTTCATCGACTCCTGCACTCATACATGCAGTTAGAAACAAGATAAGAAAAACAAAGATAAGAAATATCTTCAACCTCTTTTTCAAACTATTCTCCCCCTTAAAAGCAATTTTTTAATTCATTACCGAACAAACGGTCACACCCCTCCTTTTATCAATTTTTATAAAAAAACAAATACATATGTCTACGAAAGCATCTAATTATTGCGGATAAATGTATTTGTTTTAATTATCGTTTAATAGATTTCCAGTTAAGTAGATAATCTCTGTGTATTTCAAGTGACTAATACTCCTAGGTAAATTCGAATTCTGAGGTAGACTATTCTGTCAGTACGTGTGGAAAGATACCAAAAGTTAAACTATATTTACGTACAAAAATAGACTATGTATCCTTTTAGAGGTCCCATTTAGTATGCGCTTTCATAACTATTCATAAAAACTGCAGCAAACTCTATCCCTAAGTAATTAGTTAGGGTAAGCGTTTTCCCTATAATACATTCTTTCAATTGTTAATGCAATATATTTTTTGAAAATTTTATATACTCGCAACGCATTTATACTTTTCCACTTCATTCAAAACTAATCAATTATAGCTACTTGAAAATCAAAATAGGTATTGTCACTACAAGAGTATCAGTGAATTTCAAGAGTCTCATTTTTACAGTCAAACGAACACTGTCAGTGGGAATTAGAACTACGAAAGCTGGTTTCTCTATCCATTTGAACTATTCAACCTTATATACATATTGAGATTTTTAGTTAAGCGTTTAACTCGTTTTATATTTGAAAATTGTATTTTTTGTTGTAAAAAGTGAGGGAAGAAAATCTTCTTACTAACTTTTGGCCTTATTTACCTCCGCACAGCAAGCTAGATTTATTTTCTTTTAGAGAACAATAAACTGCCTTCTTATATCACGTTAGAGTTGGGCCTAATCGCAAAGATTTGAAGAAATGTTTGTTCCAGATTTGCAGATATTCTCTCTGGAATTTCTCAAGAAAACTCGGAGTTAGGAAGAGAGCTAACAGGTGGGCACAATGTTGTCTTCTAAAAAGTGAAACTTCAATCAATGGGTTTTTCCTTCAACCCCACTGATTAGTAAGGATCAAAGGCGTTGCAACATCCTGTCGGCAGGTTCAAAGCACGACATCCTGTCGTTTCGCCTGCACTAGTACGTCCTGTACGTCGCAACGCCTTTGTGAACTACGTCCTGCAGGCCTGAACAAATCGGGGTTTTACAGCCAGTTAATACGGGGTAAAAGGATTGACCTAGCCAATCCTAATTATCTCACTTATTCGATTAACAAAACAGATCCAGCAATGGCGAATCCTTCTAGATCAACATGTAATTGGACTTACTTGATCAAATGATTGATATACAAGGGGATATTGATGGGGAACATTTCGATGGTTGACCCTTTCCAGAGGCGCAAATGATGGTCATGACGCTTAGGTTCGTACAGGCATAATAATAATAAAAGTGTTAGACAACAGTCATTATGATTAGATAAAAATGCTGCATCTTTTCTTGGGTATCCAAATTTTCTCTTGATATATGGAAAAATTATAATTCACGATATGTTTTTTGCTTATGTAGTTTCGAATGGGGACGGAATGCATCCATGTAGGCATCATAGGAATCAATTACAGTTATATCAATGATTAGCGGAATGTGCCTCAAGTACTTCAAATACCCCCCATTTATTTTGGGACGCTTTTTTTACTTTTTTCCACGACATTTGAACTCCCTTTCGTCATTTTTCTTACTATATTCCCCCAAACATATCATGAATAGCTAATAAAACAAGACTACCATCAGTAGGGTTTTCTTTATCCACACTGATGGTTTAAGGGGGAACTAGTCGTGCTGCTTTATTTTTATGTTGGCATATTCACATCCACTTACTACAGGCCCCATCCTCCCCCCTTCGTCTGCATTTAAAATGAGGATATCACCAAAGATCGTTTTCATAAAATCGAGAGAATGAGATTTCGAGACACCTTTATGGATTGCTTTTTTATTTTAACAATTTAGCATTTTCATTTTTGCCGCAATATAGAGTCGAAAGCGTCATTATAACTAGTCTGATATGAATTATTTTTTCGCTTCAATACCTATCCTTTGATATTGCTCGCTTGGAGCGTCGTTTTCCTCCATTAAATATTTAAGGTGCTCTAACATATATTTTT
Source organism: Bacillus sp. J14TS2 (assembly GCF_018333015.1). Classification (NCBI taxonomy): domain Bacteria; kingdom Bacillati; phylum Bacillota; class Bacilli; order Caryophanales; family Bacillaceae; genus Bacillus; species Bacillus sp. J14TS2. Next base: position 273,506 of record NZ_BORE01000005.1, read on the forward strand.
CTATTGTTGAATTATTCAATGGTTCCATTTGCTGTGGATCTGCTTTTAGGTCAAAGAGCAAGGTTTCCATAGACTTTGGTTTCTGTTGCCAATTCCCCTTTGTTTTAAGTGGTCTTAATCCTTTAGTAAAGGTAAATGGTTTAGATAATTCCATAGAGCCCATTTCATCTATACTAAAAAAAGCGCGCATATGTGTAGGCATCAAGGTATAGGCATATAAAGGCTCATTAGCCTCTGTGACAGGGGCTCTCATATATACATAATGGCCATCCGTGCAGTTTATATGCCCACCATGAATACCAAAGAGAGCTGCCTCGCGAACAGGAACATCTGAATCTATCACTTTTTGTAAGGAAAATCCTTGCATATCCTTGGGCTTAGTAATATCAAAAAGTTCCAATAATGTTGGGGCCATATCAATCATCTGTACAAGGCTTTTCCTGTGTTCACCTTTCTTTTTGGAGCTGGGATCCCAAATAAATAATGGAGTATGGGCTACTTCATTATAAAATGGCTGCACACACTTTGCCCATTGATCATGTTCTCCAAGCAAAAAGCCATGATCGGTGTTGACAATAAGCATGGTATCCTTCCATAAATCTAAATCATCCATTAGATCTAATATCTTCCCTAAATAGTTGTCGCACATCGATAGTAAAGCAGCATATTCAAGTCGTAAATGCTCCACTTCTTTTTTTCCTTCTGTAACCTCCCCATATCTCGGCCAATCCAAAAGATTATCTGCATGCTCATGAGGATATAAATCCTTATATTTCTGAGGAGCAAAAAAAGGTTCATGCGGATCAAAGGTTTCAATTTGAAGAAACCAATTATCTTCTTGATCATTATCTAGTAAGAATTCTGAAGCCAATTGAAATACCTTAGCCTGAGGAAAGTCTTGTTCATTCTTAATATAACTTCTATTGATCTGATCTTGTCGAACAGCAGGATGAACTTGACTTAAAGGATCAGTTGCATTTATGCTTTTTACCTTCCCCTTCCACGGATCTCCTTCTTGTCCACGAACAAATTCAAAAGAATTGTATCTTTGGTGATAGGTTGCACCGCCATCTTCCCAATAATGTTGGTGGTCGGTAATCAGATGGGAATATACCCCGTTCCGATTTAAAATCTCTGGCATTGAGTCATCAAATGGTTCCAACGGTCCCCATCCGCGATGCAAGAAATTATAACGACCCGTATGCAGCTCCCTTCGAGCAGGGACACAGGGCATACTTCCTACATAACAATTATCAAAAATAACCGTTTGGTCAGCAAGTCGCTTAAAATTTGGAGCATGTATCCAGTCACACCCGTATGGTGGTAACATTCTGCGATTAAGAGTATCGAACATAATCATAATAACTTTCAAACTCATGACCTCCTAAAAATTGCTAATTGCTAATCTTTCTGGCGATGACAATCGGTTGATAATAACCCGATTCTTTTGCTGTAAACCATTGAATATTCGAAAAGCCTGTTTCACTTAACATTTTGTTAATCTCCTGTTGCATTAGGGCTCTATACTTCGTTTTAAAATGTTGTGTGACCCATTTTTCATTTTCCTGCTGTAAGATAAATAGCTGAATCATATATGTTTTCCCATTTTCATCCCAATTCCAAGTCTGGAAAACAATCCGTTTACCATTTTCAAATATATATGGAGTGGTGGCCGTAGGTTGATCATGTATTATGGAGTCATAATCCCTAATGGTAAGCAAGAGTAAACCATTTTTTACCAACTTGCTATTCATATTCTTAAACGCGAGATGCAAATCCTCATCATTTAAAAGGTGAGAGATAGCATTATCTGCAGACATCACCACATTAAAAACACCAGAAACTTCTTGTTCTAAAGCTCGAAAATCTGCTACTCCCCAGTTTATATTATTTACTTTTAAATTTTCCGCTTCTCTTTTGGCTCTCTCTACCGATACCGGACTTATGTCAGTAGCAGTGACCTTAAATCCATGTCTAGCTAATCCAATTGCTTGAGTACCGATCCCGCAGGAACAATCTAAAAGGGAAATCTGCTCCAAGCTATCAAGATCCATTTTTGATCTTATGAATTTATTTAGGATTTCTCCCTGATTTGAGATGGCCTGTTCCCATTCATTAAAAATAAGATGATAAGAACTAGCTAACTGATTATAAAAAGACAAAGCTGAATCTCGCAAATGAATCCCCTCCATAATCATCCTTTTTGAGCGAATAGAATCCTGCATGCCGTATAACCTGATTAGTCTCAATCACTCATCATAGATCGGTAAGATAAATACATCTTCCGTGTCTTCAATCCATAGTTTAAGTCGGTCATTCAGTTCTTTTCTCTTCTTAAAATACAGTGTATTATGGGCTAGATTCACTTGCTCAAAGGGATCTTCGTTTAAGTTAAACATTAACCAAGTGATTTTTTCAAAGCATACATACTTCCAACCATCCTTGGTAACAATACCCCTCCAAGGCTTATCCACACTATCACCATGTCCCGTAGGAATAACCGATTGTATATATGCGGAATCAGGTTCGATTTGCTCTTTGTTATTCTGTAAACGATAAGGTGAATAATCTTTTCCATCCATCCATTCCGGTTTTTCGATATCGCATAGACCAAGAGTGGTGGGGGCAATATCCACGTGATTTAGGAGAACAGAACTCGCTCCCGTTTTCCTCCCATCGTAAAAAGACTGCTCACCCCCAATAATAAATGGGACTCGAATCGCTTCTTCATAAGGGCTTGTTTTTTTAAATTGTCCCTGTGAACCATGTAAATCACCATGATCACTAAAAAATACAATATGGGTGTCAAAACTTAAATCACATTCCTGTAAAGCAGCTTGAATTCTTCCTAAATTCCAATCCAAATTCTCAATCATCGCATAATAGCCAGATAGATCTTGTCTAGCCTTTTCTTCAATTCGAGGAACGGATGGAACGTTAGATCTCAATGAAATATGACTTGGTGAATGCCCCTGGCGAAATTCCTCCGGCGCAATATAAGGATCATGAGGTGGCTGTACAGATAATACAGCAAAAAAGGGACTCCCCTTCTCGTTTTGTTTCTCTTTTCCTTTGTCTTGAATGTATTGGATAAAAAGATTCGTTAATTCATCTGTCTCATAGCCCGGCAAACGATATGGTTCTACCTCCTCATTCACTTTGCCATGTACCCAACAATCCCATTGGCTATTATTATTTTCATATCCCAGCCACTTTTTAAATCCCCCTCTTCTTTCTATTGGGATATAATGCTTTGCTGCTCTCCCCTCTTTTTCCTGAAAGCCATCTAAATGCCATTTACCAAAATAGGCTGTATCATAGCCATTTTCATTAAACACATGAGCAATCGTTGGTTGATCTTGTGGCAGCTGATGTTCATGGCCTGGAACACATTTATGGGGATATTTGCTTGTCAAAATCGAGCCTCGAGCCGGACAACATAATGGATATCCTGCAATGGCATTGGGAAAATCTACACCTGACACAGCAAGATTATCAATATTGGGTGTGTTTACATTAGGATCATTGTGAATACTTAAAGCTTGGGCGCGATGCTGATCACCAAAAATCCAGATAACGTTTTTTCTCTTTTCTTTTTGATTCTCGTCATTCATTATGAAGCCCCTCCAGTTCTATTACAAAGACACATAGCAGGCCAGGATCATGTGCATGTTCAAACACTACTATGTGCCCAAGTTCTACTCTCCTAAAAGATCAAATTTCATCTTAGTCTTTTTCTTCATCTGAAAATTCATCATACGTTCTTTTCAGAATTTGATCGACTTTTGGTTTTAGTATTTCAATCGTTTCCTCAGCAGTTGCCTTCCCCATCCAAAGTTGATCAAGTCCCTGATTTGCAATCGTTGCCATTTCTCGATAGTTTACAAATGTATGATTAATATTTTCCACAGAGTTTTCTGGATAATTGGTTATGACTTCTCTTAACTCTTCCTTATCCATCCCCGTCGGTTCTACAAACAAATCCAACCATTCTTCAACCGCATTATTATGTGGAACTAAGAATCCTGTTGTCTCACTCATATCCTTTGCTGCCTCCGGAGTCAGAAGATAGTCAATTAGTTTCCATGCTTCATCAGGATGCTTACTATCCTTTGCGATAAAATAGGCTCCGTTAAATAAGGCTGTTTTATTATCTTCTGCTCGAGGCACTGGTGCTAATCCCCACTTGAAAGGTGCATCTTTTAAATTCCCGTAAGCTTGTGTGGGCAACATAAAAGCCATGCCTATTTTACCTGTAAGAAAAATATTCCCCAGTTGTTCGAGTGTCCTTGTGTCTGCTGGTGTTGGAGCAACCTTATGTTTATACGTTAAATCCGCCGTTGCTTGAAGTCCTTTAATAAAAGCTGGGTCATCATAATTACTTTCGGTCGCCAATCCAGTTTCGTAATTCTCCGGAAGATAAGCATCAGTTCCCCACATATAAGCAATTTGATGTGGTTCAAAATTGGGAGCAATTCCATACTGAGCATTTGTCCCTTCACCATAATTCTTTGTAAGTTTCTTGGCATATTCAATCATTTGATCCCATGTCCAAGTATCATTATCCCAACTGGTTGGCAGATCAGGTAATCCTGCTTCAGCAAACAAATCTTTATTATAAACCATCATTAACCCAAAATTAGTCACTTGAGGGACAGAGAAATACTGTCCATCTACAGCATAAATATCAAAAATCCCATCCACAAAATCCGCTTTATCTAAGTCTTTTTCAACATATTCCGTAAGGTCCATTAACATCCCTCGATTGTAATAATCACTAAATCCTGAGTCTCCCCACATGGAGAAAACGTCAGGTGGATCTCCGGCAGCAACCATACTTGATAATTTAGAATCTACCTCTTCCGGTGGCACTACAATTAAATTCACCTTGATATTCGGATACTGTTCCTCAAATTTCGGAATCACCTGCTCTTTTTGCCATTTATTTTCAAATGGATTGCTTCGCATTAACCATTTAATTTCCACCTTATTATCTGTGCTTGAATTTGATGAGCTTTTACCATCTGTCGGTACACCACTATTCCCACCTGAACATGCAGCCAAAATCATCATAGACATGATAGCTAAGATCGCACATATCTTCTTAATCCTTTTGTTGCCCATAAGTTTTTCTCCCCTTTTTTGTTTTTGTAAAATCTGCCATTCTTAAAAATCTAAACAACGACGCTTTATCCCTTAACACCAGTAATCACAATTCCCTGAATGAAGTATCTCTGTGCAAGAAAGAATAATAGTATACATGGTAGCAAAGCCGTAAGAGAAGCTGCCATAAGCAGATGCCAAGGGGTCATCCCATAGTCGGCAGTAAAATTTTGTAAAGCTAGTGCAACTGTATACTTCTCTGAAGAGTTAATAAAAATTAATGGTTTTAAAAACTCATTCCATGTATTCATAAAAGTTTGAATGGCGACAATCCCTATAACAGGCTTTGATAAAGGTAAAATCAGCCGCCAGTAAATCCCCCAATAACCGCAGCCATCCATTTTGGCAGATTCATCCATTTCAAATGGGATGGTAAGGAAAAATTGCCGAGCAAGAAAAATTAAAAACGGTGCTCCCATAAATTCTGGAACAATTAAAGGTAAGTACGTATCAATCCAATTCAATTTACTAAACATAATAAATTGCGGGATTAATGTTACTTGTGGTGGAAGCATAAACCCTGTCAGCACCAGTATGAATAGAAAGTTTCTTCCAGGCACTTTAATTCGAGCAAATCCAAAACCAACTAAGGTACAGGCAAAAATTTGCCCTAGGATTGATGCAAAGGAAATGAAGAAGGTATTTAAATAGACTCTTCCTCCATTCATAAAATTTAATGCCTCAAGATAATTCTCAAAACGCAGTGGGCTAGGGACCCATTGCGGCGGCATAATCATGACAGCCCCATCTGTTTTCAAGGAAGTGGATATCATCCAGACAATTGGTGCAAGAGTAAATATAGCTCCCACTATAACAATGATTAAATAGATAAAGCGTAGTCCTAATTCTTGGATCCTTTGATTTTCTTTATATTTTGTTATAAAAGAAAATTCATTTTTTTGATTTTCATTTTGTGTATTAGGACTCATAATGAACCCACCTTTTTTGCCATTTAAATAACAGGATTGTAATGATTAAAATTACACAGAAAAGGATCCAAGCAAGTGCTGAGGAAAATCCCATTCGAAAATTCTTGAATGCGTTCTCATAAAGATATAAAACATAAAAGTAAGAAGCGTAATTTGGGCCTCCCTTTGTGATAATAAAGGCTGGTGTAAAAACTTGGAAAGATGTAATGACTGAAATGATCATATTATAGAAAAGAACAGGAGTAATCATGGGGATTGTAATATGAACAAACCTTTTAAATGCTCCTGCTCCATCAATTTCAGCGGCTTCATAAAGTTGACTGGGAATTCCTTGTAAGCCAGCCAAATAAATTAGCATCGGTCCTCCGACGCCCCATAGACTCATGATAATAAATGCCGGAATAGCCCACTCCTCTGAAAAAAACCAATTAGGTCCTTGGATATGAAAGGCTTCGAACAAAAAACTATTTACTAAGCCAAAACTTGGTTGAAAGATCCATGACCATAATAATGAAACAGCTACACCAGAAGTTACCACGGGCAGGTAAAATATCGTTCGCCATAATGATAAACCAGGAATCTTTTGATTAAGAAGCACTGCTAAACAAAGAGCACCTATCACACTTAATGGTACATGTCCAAGAGTATAATAAATGGTAACCCACGCCGATTTCCAAAAAATATCTGACTGAAAGATTTCCTTGTAATTATCTAGACCGATAAATTTTGCGGGATTCACAATATCGTAATCTGTTAAACTCAACCAGCCAGATGCAATGATCGGTCCTAATGTAAATATTAAATATCCAAGTAACCAAGGACTAATAAACAAGTAGAAAGCAAGTAAATTACGTCTCCTCTCCTTCGATATTGGACCACGATTTAACATTCCAGTAGTTTGATTTTGACTCATTCTCCAACCCCCTTAAACCTAATAGTTATCTTTGTTATTAAGAAGTATAAGCAAATTAATTTCCGGAACCAATTGAAATATTTTAAATAAATTGAAATATTTTACACTTCCTGTATAATCATTTACACAATTGCATAATGGGGGATGATACTTTGCGGGGGAAAATCTCTTGGAATCACAGTTTGGTTTGGAAAATCACCATTAGTTACTTGTGTTTAACAGCTATACCATTTATCTTTTCCTACTTACTTACTTCAGTGTATTGGTGGAATGAAACGAAAGAGAACTCATACAATCACTCCAGTGATAATTTGAAGTCTTCAAAGCAATTGTTAAAGATATATATAGAACAAATGGAAGCCCTTTCTACATCTTTATACTACAATAATGACTTAGGGAACCTTATAAAAAATACCAATATACTAAGCGACGATAATGAAAAGCTCAAGTTGTTTCAGGAGTTCGACAAACTCTTTTTAAACACGTCCCCTTCTCGTCCAGATAAATTTAACTTTTATTTTTTTTCTTTATCAGGGAGTTTAATCTATTCATATAATGGGGGCTTTTGGTCAGATATATTTCCAGAAATTGATGCAGACAACCAATCGAAGCTTTGGTTTATCGAAACAGTTCAAAAGAATGGAAGAACGCATATATTAACAGAGGGAGCGCCCTATCAAAATGCGAACAGACCAGTGTTTTCTATTTCCAAATTAATCAAACTATCTAAAGCTCCACAAGGTGTCGTTCTACTTGAGTTTAATTTTAATTCTCTTAACCAATTTTTCGGGAAATCCTTCATTGAAAACAAGGGGAACTTTCTTATTACAAATTCCGAGGGTGTTATCCTCTACCATGATGGAATGCTTCCAGAAGAGATTCTTCCCCAAAAAGCACAAGAATTTCATGATATAAACGGCTCTGGTTCGAAGAAAATTTTGATTAACGATGAAAGATATTTTATGGTTTATGACTCGCTGGATGAATACTCACTTAATTTGATCCATTTAACTCCAACCTCAGTATTGTTAGCTAATAATTTAAAAAATATGTTGATGATTCATCTATTCATCATGCCGCTTATGATCATTTTAGTCATTTTATCCATTTATTATTTTTATAAAAATTTACATCCTCTAAGAAATTTATCGTATAAAATGGAGCAATATATTCAGAAACCATCAAATCAACCTTTCCCAATTTCAACAAAAGATGAAATTGGCTTATTAGGGACTAGCTTCAATAATATGATTGATAGAATACAGGACTTAATTAAAAAGGATTATCGAAACAAATTCATTCTACTTGAAACAGAAAAGAAAATGCTTGAAGCACAAATCAATCCTCATTTTCTATATAACACTCTTGACACGATACGCTTTAAAGCACTTGAACAAAATAACAAAGAGATAGCCGATATGCTTTTTATTTTATCCGCAAATCTCCGCTATACCATTACAGAATCAAATAGCTTGGTATTTGTAGAGGATGAAATTCGCTGGCTAGAACGATATATTTATTTACAGAAATTACGCTTTGAAGATCGCTTTGAAGTAGAATTTTCGATCGATCCAAAAATAATTAAGATGAAAATTCACCGTTTAATTCTTCAACCATTTATCGAGAATGCGATTATGCACGGATTTAAGAATCTTGAACATGGCGGACAGTTAAAAATAAAGGGGGATCTTACAAAAGAAGGGATCTTAATATTTGAAATCATTGACAATGGGTGTGGATTTGACCAAGAAATAAATAAGATCATCGATATGAATTCTATCAAAGAATTTCAACCAGATAAAATTGGCATGTATAATGCTCTAAATCGCCTTTTTCTTTATTATGAGAATAGCTGTGAGGTTATATTAACTAGTTCGCCGGGTAATGGCACCTTCATCAAAATCAAACTTTATCATCCAAGGGAGTGGAGGAAATGAGGGTTTTGCTGATTGATGATGAGAAAACAATACGGAGAGGCATGGAATTATTATTCGATCAATTGGAATTTGATATTACAATTGTTGGAGAAGCAAGAAATGGAGAAGAAGGATTAAAAAAGATCGAGTTACTTCAGCCTGACTACGCCTTTATTGATGTACAGATGCCCATTATGGATGGCATTGAACTAGTAAAGAATTGGAAAGAAAAGGCTATCTCTCCTTGTACAAAATGTATTATGCTTACGGCCTATTCAGAGTTCGAATATGCTCAAAAATCCTTGCGTTATGGTGTACACGACTATCTCTTAAAACCAATTGATGAGAATATATTAAATGAACTGTTTTATCGATTAAATGAAGCGGAAATCCAGCAGGAACCCATTGCAGATACCGGTGATGATATCATTCAGTCCTATAAACAAAAAAGGGCCATTTCTCATCCTTTCATAATGGATATTCTATATTTAGTGAGCAAGAACTATAAGAGAAATCTTCAATTATCTGAAATTGCAAGAAAACTTCACGTGACCCCCAGCTATATTAGTAGTCAATTTAAAAAGGTTACTGGGGATAACTTCGTCACATTTTTAAACTATTATAGAATTGAAATAGCCAAGTCTATTATAATAGAAAATCCCCATTATAAAATTGGGGAAATTGCCTATATGGTTGGATTTAATAATATTACTTATTTCAACAAGGTCTTTAAATCAATAACAGGAACAACACCACATCTTTATTTAAGGGAAAAAGGCATACACAATTAATTTTACTAATTTTCTCCCTGTCTTAGCTTTGGAACGCATCATGGATAGAGACGTTTTCTCAAAGCTTTTTGGCTTTTTCACTAGCCATCATATCACTCCACATCATTAAAGATGGGGTAGAGGCGGCCGTGCCTTTCGCCGTTACCCTTTTGCTGCTTTTCCATGATTTCAGGAACGGCAAGACCTCCCGCCGTTACCCTTTTTACGCTTTTCCTCTATTTCGGGAACGGCCGAACCTCCCGCCGTTACCCTTTTTACGCTTTTCCTTTATTTCGGGAACGGCCGGACCTCTCGCCGTTACCCTTTTTACGCTTTTCCTCTATTTTGGGAACGGCCGGGCCTCCCGCCGTTACCCTTTTTATACTTTTCTGCAATTACGGGCAGTGCATCCCCCACTTGTATTCTCTAAAGTCTTGAGGTGGGGGAATACACTGCCTGTTAATGCGGGTTAAAAATGATTCATTCCTAATTCATTAGCTCAAAGTCTACCTCAAACATTCTGATCCAAGGAAGATGAACATTTTGGATAGACAGGTTCTCCTCATGGAAATGATCTGCAATAAACGCTGCTAATTTTTGCTCGACAAGTTGTACAACGTCATCATATACATGGGATATTTTAAAATAGCTTGCATCCATAGTTGGTAGATGGTTATCAACTACATCACCGCGGACCGTTGCTTGAAAACCCCAGTCTTCAATTAAGCGTGAATAAAAGAAGGCTCTACTTGCCTTTGCAAACTCAGGGTTTTGTGCATATGAACAATTATATGAATCAATAATAGCATGTGGAATGACTGTACCTAATGTATTTCCTGAAGTGTTCCAGCCTGCATATGCTGCCAATTTATTTAATAGATTCTTTTTCTCTAAAAGTTTCATTAAATATTCATCTGCTCCATTACATAGAGCCACATCTGCTATGGAAACGTATTTTTCCTTACGAACATAATTTTTTATCGCTTCTACAAATTCTAGATAATTGATTTCACTATAGTAAGATGGATGTCTACTTTCATAGGGACCTTGTTCTGCCATATTCCATTGCTCTGTTGATGGTGAATTTATTGCTAATATAATATACGTATCAGTTGATTGGTCTGCAATGACTCCCCCTGCTGCTGTTACTTGTGATTTGACACTTTCATTGAGACTACGATCTTCATATTTTGGTTTCATATAAGGACCAAGGGTTGAGGAATATCTAATATATATTTCAGGCACATAATTCTTTATTTCACAAAATACTTTTGAAAATAAGGAACAACCTATATCATCAGCCCCGGGATAAATCATGACTCTATCGGTTAGATCTTGTGCATGTACCTTAAAAAGTAACTCCCTCTGCTCCTTGGCGCTAAAGCCATATTCTGAATTATCGTCTAGTGGAATGACTAAATAGTCCAATCCCCCATCTTTTAAATAGTCTAATGCCTTATTATTAACAAATTTATTTACTTCTCTTCGTTGTACAAAATCTTGTATAACCTCTTCAGGAATTATTTCTTTTAATTGATTAAACTCTCTTTCTTCCTCAGTAGTTAATGACTCTCCAGTTTGTTTATCCAATAACCAACCGTATTTCCAAATATTCTTACCATAATACTCATAATAGTCTGGTTCCTCTTCATCTCGATTGTTATTTGGTACACGCATGATTAAATTAAAGGCATATATTTTTATAGCAGGATTTTGTTTCTTGATTGCATGAATGATCGATAATCGTTCTAGACAAGTATCTTTTGATAAATAATGTAACCTCGATGGAACTATTCCACCGTAAATTAATGAATCCAAAGATAAAATTAAATAATTTGCATCTCTGGTTGCCTCTAATAACCATTCTTGTATTTTCACAAAATGACCTGGCTTTTTCTTTTCTCCCAATATCGATTTGCTTGGCGTAATAAATGATACATCCGTCATTGCTGCCAATTGTTTGGGATATTTATAATTACAAGGCCTTTCATCAAGGGGCAAATATACAATCTTGCTCATTATAAACACTCCTCCATATTTAAAATTATCCTTTCACGGCCCCAGCACTCATACCGTTAACAAGCTGCTTTTCCATAAATAGATACACAACGATAGTTGGGATTAAAGCTAATGTTAAGGCTGCCATTTGCAACGTATAACTTGCTGTCTCTACCCCGACGAAACTTGTTAAACCCAACGGTAAGGTTTTGAGTGCACTATCATTAATTAACACTAGCGCAAATAAAAATTCATTCCAATTATAAATGAAGTTTAATATCGTAACGGTTGCAACAGATGGTAAAGTTATGGGTAGAATAATGGACCGAAATACTCTAAAAATACTGCATCCATCGATCGTAGCCGACTCCTCGATATCTTTCGGGATAGTACTCATAAATCCACTTAAAATAAAAATAGTAATCGGTAAGTTAAAGGCGATATAGGGAAAAATCAATGCGATCCTACTATTAGACAAGCCTACCTCATTCATCATTAGAAAAACCGGGACAAGTGTTGCGTGAATCGGGATCAACATTCCTAATAAAAACAAGGCCTTAACCCATTTGAGGATTTTAAAATCAAACCGGGTTATAAAATAGGAAGCCAATGCTCCTAAAATAACGGTTACTACGGTGGCAATGATTGTCACAATCATACTATTGATGAAAAATTGAGTTAAACCGGCTGATTCCCATGCCGTTTTAAAATTTCCCCATACCCATTCTTTCGGTAATCCGAATGGATTCACAGCATAATCTTGCTCACTTTTAAAGGCGTTCATAATCATCCATAGTAAAGGGACAAGATTTATTAAACTAAACGATATGCAAAATACATACAAAGAAATTCTTTTGACTTTTTCGGTAGTCATCAAAATCCTCCTTTCAACTGAAGCACCCTACTACTCAATGCTTAAGTTTCTTCTTTCTGTCTGTATTTGCAGAAAACTGCACAATTGAAATAACAATAAAACTAATGACCAATATCACTACAGAAATGGCACTGCCATAACCAAATCTCATAAATTGAAAGGTGTTTTCGTACATATACAGGGTCATGATTTCGGTGCTTTTTGATGGCCCACCACCAGTTAATACAAAGAGTAAGTCAAATGCCCTGAAGCTACTGCTAATTGAAAAGATAATCGCTACCACCATTGTTTCTTTAATGGATGGGATAATTACTTTCCATAAACGAACCCAACCATTTGCACCGTCGATTAGAGCTGCCTCAATGATCTCTTTCGGAACAGTTTGGATGGCAGCAAGGAATATCACCATATAGAGACCAAAATTCGACCAAATATAGGTTACACTCACTGAATATATAGCAATATTTGGATTGCCTAACCAGTTTCTAGTTAAACCATCTAAACCAATCATTTCTAAGAAACTATTGATCAAGCCATGTTCGACATTGAATACAAATCCCCATACCAGTGAAATAATAGCTGCCGAAATAACCACTGGTAAAAAGAAAGCCATTCTATAAAATTTAATCCCTTTAAGTGCTTTGTTTAATGCTAGTGCTGTACAAAATCCAAGTGGGATTGTCACAAGTAGACCAGCCAAAATAATAATTATGTTGTTTTTAAAGGAGTTCCAAAAATTCGAGTCCGTAAAAATTTCAATATAATTTTCTAATCCAATAAACTTACGGTCAGTAAGTCCATTCCAATCATAAAAGGAATAGTAAAAGGAAATGATGATGGGGACTACTGCCATAACAACATATATGAGTAGAATTGGAGATAATCCAAAAAACACTGCCCATTTTGCCTTTTTCGTATTATACAAAATGATTAACTCCTTTCTAACAAATAAAGAGGTATGAGTACTAGGCCACTGAAAAAGTCATTTCCATTAAGGAACTGGAAAAACTAAGTTGTTGATTTCCGTTCAGGTGGCTTCGCTTTTTGCGGGCTTCCCCAGCCCCCTCTTAAGTCTTGCCACCTTCCACTCCAATCAAATCATTAACATAGGTTAAGTGTGGAAAATACATCGTCTTTTTCACAGTAAATCTTTCATTTCGCAAAAAAACATAAGATTTTCAGCGGCTTCCATTAGTACCCCTTTATTTTTGTTTTATTGTTGATTTTCCACAATCTCTTGCATTTCTTTAGATACATCCTCTGCACTTTTTTGACCAGTTGTAATAGCTTGTAATCCATCTTCTAAAGTTGTTTTTAATTCTGGTGAAACGACACTATCGTAAACTGGAGATATCCCTTGACTGGTTAGCTCAAGCAGTTCAACAATTTTACTATCAACATCTTCATCTATGTCTACTTCCGCAGGGATAGGAACACCTATTTCCGCTAAACTTACATATAAATCTTCGCTAAAGAAGAATTCCAAGAACTTCGTAGCTGCTTCCTTCTTCTCACCATCCAAGTCACTATTCATTGCTACCCCATATTGAATAGCAGTTGGACTTGCTAGCGTATTCCCTTTCCCATTCTCAATTTCTGGAAATAGCGCGATTCCAACATTATCGCCATTTTCATTATCTAACCTTAAACGGGCATTAGATGAAGCAGACGTCATAATCATCGCTGATTTACCTTGTAAGAAGTTATCTTCAATCTGTACGGCATCTATTGAGTTTATATCCTCATTAAATGCATTCTTTTCAACCAACTCTTCCACTACTTCTAAAGCACTTACAAATTCCTCATCTGTAAATTTCTTTTCCCCATTTAATACATCAGCTAAATAATCACTTCCAGTTATTCGATCAGCAATCACTGAAAGATAAGATGACTGTAGTGGCCATTTCGGTTTATTCCCGACACCTATAGGAGTGATCCCATCCTCTTCTAATGCAGACACAAGCTCAAGTAATTCTGAATAGGTTTTTGGGAACTCTGAATATCCCACTTGCTGAAGATATTCTTTATTATAGTAAATAACCGACATCGAATTTACTTTAGTAGGGATTGCGTAATTTTCACCATCGACTTCATAGCCTTCTAGGTATTCTTCTAGTATTAAGTCTTCCCATTTTGACATATCTTCTAATGGCTGAATGACTCCTCCTTCCACTAGAGGATGCAGATCAACCTCTGGCCAAACAACTGCTAGATCAGGAAGGTTCCCCCCTGTTGCAAGCGTTCTTAATTTTGTCATGTAATCGGCAGCCGGAACTTTATCTTGTTTGATTTTTATATCCGGGTTTTCTTTTTCAAATTGCTCAATTCTTTCTTGATAAATATCAAATTCAGGAGACTGAATGCTCCAGTTATTCATCATAGTAAGTGTTATACCATCCCCATCTTCTGAGTTATTTGAACAACCAACCAACGAAATAGCGATAACAAGTAACAATGAAGTAAATAGTATTTTAATCTTCAAAATGGTTCCTCCTCGTATTTAGTAATCTTTCACTTTCTTCACCTAGATCTAGATCCAAAAGCTATCCAATGGCATAACATTACATAATTCTACCCGCAACAGAATTGGCCGTTTTCTCTAACATTCTTCTCGCCAGCTGTTCATCATATTTCATTAAACCTAAACATATTAAATCTACGATTAATAATTGCGAGATTTTATTTAATAGGGAGCCTCCCTTTAATGGAAATTGCTTCCCAGCAGTTACTAAGCTAATATCTGCAATACTAGTGATAGGCGATCGTGCATAGTTCGTAACCGCAATTACTTTAGCCCCGCTCTTCTTAGCAAGTTTTAGTGTATTCATTGTGTCAATCGGACTGCCTGACACACTAAAGCCAATAACGAGATCATTTTTCTTTAATGTAACTGCTGTCATTGATTGGGATGGGGATCTATAACAGCCTCAATATCTTGTCCAATTCTTGAAAAACGATTTTTCGCATTTAAAGCAGTTATTCCAGAAGTACCAGCAGCTTTTGTCAAAGATGGTAAATAACTTTGGATTACACTTATAACATTATTCGTTCTAATTTCCATTTTGGTATTCCTTTATCTTTTTCACATACTGTTCAGTAGTAATCTGCGGTCTAGTAATAGCCGAACCAACAACAACTGAATGAGCTCCTATCTGCATGGCATGTGCCGCTTGCTCTGGAGACGATATTCTCCCTTCAGCAATAACTGGTATTTTTAATGTCAAACTTAGTTCTTTTACAAGCTCAAAATTCGGACCTTCTATTCCAGCTGTCTCACTAGTGTAGCCAAACAAAGTTGTGGAGACACAATCTACCCCCAAAGACTCCGCATATATCCCTTCCTCTAAATTTGATATATCCGCCATAATCAGTTGATCTTTTGATCGTAAATATTCAACTAGATCTTCTATCTTTTCCCCGTTGGGACGTTTTCGCCCTGTTGCATCGAGCGCAACAACGTCTACTCCTATGTTTAATAGTTCATCTATTTCAAGTTTTGTTGGCGTAATGTATACATCGCTGCCTGGATAATTTCGCTTAATCAAGCCAATTATTGGTAAGTCGACCATTTTTTTAATTTCCTTAATGTCCTCTGTCCCATTCGCTCGAATGGCTATTGCTCCGCCTTGCTTCGCCGCTAAAGCCATTCTTCCCATAATAAATGAACCAAACATAGGCTCTCCCTGTAAAGCTTGACAGGAGACAATCAATTCATTCTTAATATTTGAAAAAAAAGTGTCACTCAAAATAAAATTCCTCCTAACTAACCTGCTTTAAAAACAGGGAAATAAATTCAATTGTGACTCTCCGTACCGCAAATGCTAGCATCCGTTCCTTCACTCTACTTAAGTTTTTTTGGAAGCTCAGTGTTTTAATATGTGAGATTACGGACAGTTACATCAGGGTAAACGTTTAGAAAGCCTATTCATTTATAATCGAATTATAACATGATATCCCCAGGGAAGGAAATGTTCTTCTATTTATTTTAAAAAAGAGGATTTTTCCTTCATTTTAAAAAATAGAGAACTCCCGCTTTGATAAACTACGAGTTTCACTCAAAACTAGATCATCTATTTTGTAATATAAAGTGAAACTTCAATCGAGGGTTTTTCTTTCATCCCCCACTGATTTCAGAAGATCAAAGCCTAAATTCGCGACGTCCTGTCGCAATACCTTTGTGACCAACTTCCTGTCGTCCCGAACAAATCGGGATTTTCCTGGCTGTTGATCCCCCACTTACAATTCTAGGTTTTTCCACGAATTTTTGAAGTGGGGGTTTTACAGCCAGTTAATGCGGGATAAATATAAAAAGAGAAGTGCTACTAACACTTCTCTCGCAATATTGAGCCAAAACCTTTTTTCTTCGTTCTCGCTGTTTGATCCCCTTATAGACTCTTATTTTATTTCACAGCACTAGCCTTCTTAATTTCTCCTGGAGTGGTCCCCCAATATTTCCGGAATACTTTTGTAAAGTAGCTGACATCATTGTATCCCAAAAAGTTCGCAGTGTCATAAACCCTTTCTCCTCTATTAAGTAATTCCTTTGCTCGCTTCATTTTTCGTTCTAATAAATATTTTGAAAAGGTACTTCCTGTTTCTTGTTTAAACAGACGGCTAAGATAAGATGGATTAATAAATAGCTTTTCTGCAATTGAGTTTAATGTTATCTCTTCTTCCAACTCTATACTTTTTTCAATTTGAGAAAGAGTAGATTTTATTAAATGATTGGGGTTAATGTTTTTCTGGTATTCAGCATATTTTACAATGCGAATTATTATTTTGTTGGCCCAGTCTTTTATTTGCTGCTTAGATTTAAATTTCTCTGCTGCTGTTATAAGATAAAAGGATTCATTTTTAAGTACCTCACTTATTAACCAGCCTCTTTCATAAATAATATTGATTAAAAAGTGATAAATAAATAAAATAAATTCCTTCACCTCTTCAAAAGAGGAAATCTGATGTAAATAACCGTCAATAAAAGAGTTAAACTGATTAGTCGCTTTGATTAACTCTCCGGAAATAATCAAAGTTTCGATATGGGGATCAATCATAATAGTGGTTGCTTGGGTGTAATCTTGATTCATCTTTTGGACAAATGGAATGACCGCATTCCGGCCATAAACAACTCTTTCTTGTAGTGCTTTCAATGCTTGTTGGTAACAACTTGGAAGATCCTTCGTAAGTTTTACAGTTTGGCTCATGCCCACACTTACCGAAACCTTCAAATAATCTTGAATACTCAAAAGCAATTCAGTTATTTTGTTAATAATTTCCTTTATAAACTCATCGTCTTCATTATCATGATCGCAAGAAAATAAAATTATCGTTAAATGGTTGGAATCTCTAAAAAGCTCACACGAATATCCTTCTAAAAAATCCCTCGTAAAGTAAAAAATGGAATATTGTTGTAATCTTATTTCAGAGCGTTCCCTTTCTACATCAACCAAAGAATCAATATCCAGCGCCGCAACAATAAATTTGGGATCCTCTGGCAAGTCCATCATTAATTCTTTTGCTTTTTGTTTAAGTTCTCGGTCTTCATAGCCTTCAAGAATCAACCTCTGTAAGAAAAGCTCCTGAAGATAAGGCAGATGCTCATTCCATTTTCTATTTAACACTACTTGTTTATGCTTCCTTTCCCATTCTAATTCCTTTTGTACAGCTGCCTCTCTCACTGACTCTAATATTTCTTTATCACCAGCTGGTTTCAAAAGGTACTTATAAACGCCCATATTTATAGCTTCTTGTGCATAATTAAAATCATCATGTCCAGTCAAAAAGATGATCTTTATGCTTGGATCTTTTTCTAAAACCAGCTTAGCAAGCGTTATTCCATCTATTTCAGGCATTCGAATATCAAGTAAGATAATATCTACCCTTTTTTCTTCTGCGATCTTTAATGCTTCTAATCCGTTGGAAACTGCGCCGATTATTTCCATACTAATTTCTTTCCATGGTATATTATTTGTAATTCCATTCAAAAGTCGAATCTCATCTTCAACAATTAACAAATTCATTCAGAATCCTCCCTTGAAAATGAAAATCAATAAGGAACAGATCTATTAGGATATGAGCTTCCGTTACGTAAATTCAAAAAAGGAATATATATGGTTACGACCGTCCCCTCATTTTCCTTACTCCCTATAACTAAATCGCCTTGATCACCGTAAAAGAGTTTTAATCTTGATTTCACATTTCTTAACCCAAAGATATCTGGTTTAAATTCTTGGTAATTATTGAAGTTCTTTAACCTTTCGATCGTTATATGATTTAATTCATCGAGAATATAGCGCAAACGATCGATTCGTATCCCGATTCCATTGTCAATAATGTCAACCTTTAACCTATCTTCAACTATATTTGTTTCAATCGTAAGAATTCCTTTACTCTTCCTACGTTCCAATCCATGTAAAATGGCATTTTCGATTAATGGTTGTAATAATAGTTTTATTACTGGGATATGTTTCGTATTTTCTGCTATTTTATAATCTACTTCAAAATGATCCATAAACCTTATTTGCTGAATTCGAATATAGTAATGTAAATGTTTAATCTCCTCTTCAAGCGATACTGTTTCATCTGCTTTCATTAAATTAAGTCGAAAAAATTTTGATAAATTAAAGACCATTTCACTAATTTCTTCTGCATTATGATCTTTGGCCATCCAATATACAGAATCCAAAGTATTATATAAAAAGTGAGGATTGATTTGGGACTGGAGAAATTTCAATTCTGTTTTTGTCATCCTCAGCTGTTTCTCATAAATATCTTTAATTAAATGTTTTTGTTCAAGCGCCATTTGATTAAAGGCTGTCGTTAAATACCCAAATTCATCTTTTCTACCTTCCTTCAACTGGATATTTAATTCTCCTTGTTTAAGCCTTTTCATCCCTTGAGATAGGTTCCCCAATGGAGAAGCAATCGTCTTATAGACTAACCAAGAAGTCCAGATTGCCAACAAAAAACTTAAACTAATAATAAAGATTGTAAAAAGTGAAATCGTATCTAATTCCTTATAAAATTCATCCTTCGGTTGTATCATGACTAGATTCCAATGAGAATAAGGAGAGCTCACATCAATTTTGAAAAAATCTCCCTCTTGTATATGCTGTAATTCTGTTTCAGATTGAATCTTATTATTTTTAACTGTAGTAGAAAGTAATTTCCCTTCATTAGAAAAAAGATAAAACTGGGTATGATTGGAAGCTGCAAACTCATTTGCAAAATGTAAGAATTTACTTTGAGGTACTGATATGGCCAATATATTATTGTTTTTCACAGGATTATTAATATCAAGTAATCTCATAAAAATTAAATCATCCGGATCAAATATTGAATTTGAATGCTTTTCCTCTGTCCCTGGAAGAACGACCAAAACGGTTTGACCATTTGCTGCCATTGTTTGCTGAAACCAGGATTCTTGTTCAATATTTAAACCTCTTTTACCTCCATATTCAGAAGACAACATTGTTTTCGAGGAAGTATGGAATATGGATATATTTGAAATATAATTATTGGCATCGGAGAATTTTGTCACCTTATCAAGGATTTGTTTAAGATCAAGGATAGATGCTGGTGTTAACTCACTAGTAGTTTGATTCAACAAATGATTAATCGTTTGGTCCGTGCTAATAAGTACAGATAATTCATCTATATTTTGCATGATCATATCGATATACTCTACTTCTGAATGCATGACACTTGTTGCTTGTTTGCTTAATTGTTGCTTTAAAACTTTATAAGATTGAATATTCGAATATACACTAATAAAAATAAGTGGGGCTAGAGTTAATAGAAAGTAAACAGTAAGCTTTAATTGGATTGATGTTTTAAAACTACTATTTAGTCGCTTCCACATTCCCTATCCCCACTTCGGCTAACCAATTAATTTTATTTTGTCCTACCCCAATTGAGTTGTCAATATACTTAGAATGCTAGATTTTAAATAACAAAACTAAGCTTTAACACTACAGTCATTTAGTTGTACTTAATGTATTCCGTTTCCACTCCAATACTTGATTATCTTCTATTAATTTATTCCTTAGCTTTTGGTATTCTACATGTTGAACCGATACATCATCCTCAATAGCTAATGCGGCAGCCGTTGCAGCAGACTGACCTAATACCATAAATACCGGTTCCATCCTTATAGAACCAAAGGCTATATGGGAGCTCGAAAGGCAAACAGGAACAATTAAGTTGGAGCATTCATCCTCTTTTGGGACAATAGCCTGATAAGAGATCGGATATGGTGCAGTTGGGGAAATCTCTACATTTCCCTCATTAATCACTCTGCCGTCTATGATCACTCTCCTACAATGATGTGAATCCATTGTATAGGCTGCTAGACCGATTGAATCTTCTGCAGTAGTATATCCTCGGCAATGGCGCTCCGTCATCACACAATCTGATATCATCCTACGAGCCTCACGTATATATAATTGATGTGGCCACCCGCCAGTTTCAGGAAATTCATCTGCTGGTAATCCCCAGCTACAGACCTCTTCGCGAATAGTAGTAGGCACCCTTTCGTCATGACTTAAAAAATATAGCATTCCTAAATTATAGTCGACATGATCCTGAAATATCTTTTCGCGTGTTTCGTAATCACCTTCAGCCCAGTTATAATTGAATCCTATATGATCAGTTGAAAATCCTCCATAATTATTTAAATCTGTTTTTCTATTTTGTAGAACTCTATGAAGTTGCATGGCATCCCATACACCTGTATCAATATACCTTGCAAGTAAGGCATATTTATTGGGATCATAATTGTTTGGTTTTGGAAATGGCATTTTGATATCAGATCGATCTGTTAGACAAATTCTAAAATTATAGGCCTGAATGGATGAATCTCCCTGCCCTTGATAACCGAGTGTATCATTCGTTATACCATACAATAAGCCGCTGTCTGGTTTCCCCTCTACCACATAAGGATCTACCCAAGATTTAAAATTATGATTGGGATTACCAAAGTGAATACCATTCAATGTTTCTTTATATACAGAATTCGCTTCTCTACCTACATGATAAGAAACCCCGGCTTTCGCTAGTAGATCCCCTTCATAAGTAGCATCAATAAAAATTTTCGCGGAGAAAACATCACCATTTTCCATTTCAATGCTTTTAATGCGTCCTGCTTCCTTTTGTACAGATTCTAGATGTTGGTCATAGAATACATTGATACCTTGCTCATTGATCCATGTATTAAAAACTTCCTCTGCTACTGAAGGTTCGAATTTCCATGCAGCTCCATCGGGTTCATCGCTTTCATAATATTTTCCAAGCGTACGATAAAATTGACGTGATATTCCACCGATTGCCTCCTTATTGCCAATGTCTGTTGCACCTAAACCACTTGAAGTCATCCCACCCAAATGCCTACCAAATTCTAGTATCACAACATCTAATCCCATTCGTTTAGCTTGCACAGCTGCGGTTACACCCGCTGAAGTACCTCCGTAAATACATAAATCAGTTTCAATTCTGACAAATTGATTGGATTTAGTTTGCTGAGTATAATAATTCAATTTAGATGAATCTAACATTCTATCCGTCCTTTCATATCCAAAGAAATTAAGTTCCTTTTACCGTTTATTTATTGCTATACCAATCATTTACTTCTTTCGTAATCTGATCTCCCCCTTCTTTTTTCCATTCATCCACAAATTGATCAAACTTATCAAGTGGAGCTTCTCCCATGACTATCTTGGTAAAAACCTCTGCTTCCAATTTATTTAACTTTGCGTTAAATTTCCCCATCGATTCTGTCGGGGTACCGAGAAATTCATCGTAAATCGCATTTTCCTTAATTTTTTGCAAGTTATCATATAAATGAAATTCTTCCCCTAAGGAATCAAGCCGTAGTTTGACTAAATCCAAATTATCAGGCTCAATCGTCTCTGCCAATGTTAAACGATAAAGATGGTTATTATGTTTTTCAAAATCGGTTACCATTTTTCCATCCTCCATTGTATAAACATCGTCCTCAAAGCCAAATTTCAGTGTTTCATATCCTTCTCCAATCATAAAATTCAACATTTTGACAACGGAATCGGCCTGTTTACTTGTTACAGGTACGACATTATAAACTCTAACTGGTGCAGTGCCATCTGTCCCGGATTCTCCATTTTGTCCAATAGGAAAGTCTAACGAAATCCACTCAGCTTCCGGATCATTCTGTTCATTCGTAAGAATTGGCCCACGTGTATCATACCAAGTGGCCGCAAATAATCCCGCTTTACCGCTTGCTATTTTCTCCTCAAAGTTTTCTGTTTTATTAAGAGCAAACTC
This sequence comes from Bacillus sp. J14TS2, assembly GCF_018333015.1. NCBI lineage: Bacteria > Bacillati > Bacillota > Bacilli > Caryophanales > Bacillaceae > Bacillus > Bacillus sp. J14TS2. The sequence continues at coordinate 296,362 of NZ_BORE01000005.1, forward strand.
TTTATCTAACATTCCATCTTGATAAAGGGTAGAAAGATATTCTAATGTTTCTTTTGTTTCTGGAAGAATACTTGAATATACCAAATCTCCATCTCTTTCAATCCATTGATTTCTTTGAATACCAAATGCACCAAAAAATGGCTCTGTTCGTGCTAAGTTTTCCGCTATCACTAAACCTAATGTATCATCTTTTCCATTGCCATCCGGATCTTCTTCTTTAAAAGCTCGCATCACTTCTGTATATTCATCTAATGTTTTCGGTGGTTCTAAATTTAACGTATCTAACCAATCTTTCCGAACATACATAATCATCGTCCCTGGGTAAGTATTTACACTTGGAATTGCATAAATTTTCCCATCGATTGTCACATGTTCCCATGCTTCATCGGGTATATTCTTTTTTAAATCTTCACCATATTTCTCAATCGCATCATCTAACGGCTGTAAACCATTCTGATTGACATAATTCACTACCCATGAAGGATCAGTAGTATAGATCATATCTGGGAGATCTCCGGATGCCATCATCACATTTAATTTTTCATTATAACCGTCACTTGAAGGAGTAGTCACCTTAATGTCCAGTTCAGTATTGTCCCTAATATATTCGATATAAGGATTATTATTTGCATCCATTCCTTTTGGATAATTCCTGCTTGCATTATTCAAAACAATCTCTATTTGTTCTTTGTCTCCATTGTCCTTTTTGCTGCTCCCTGCTTCTTGATTGGAAGAGCATGCTATCAATAAAGTTAGGAGTAGCATCACAATCAAACTCAACCGGAAATATTTCCTCTTCATCATTTCAGCCCCTTTCATTTTTATCCGCATTAACAAGCAGTATCCCCCTATTCAAGGCATTAGAGAATACGGAGAAGACGTAATCCCTAATCTAGCTCCATCTCCTTGCAACTAACACACTCTATGTGTCGAAAATCCCACTAATTAAGGCTCACTTTATCCTTTAACGGAGCCAAGCATAATTCCTTTCACAAAATGCCTTTGTAAAAATGGATAAACCATTAGTATGGGAATTGTACTTACGATCAAGGCCGCAGCCTTTAATGACTCTGTAGCAATTAATTGTTTTTCCATATTGTCCATTAAATTAATGTCTGTTTGATTAAACTGGATTAATTCTCTTAAATAAATTTGTAGCGGGAATAACCCGCGATCATTAATATAAAGCATGGCGTCAAAGAATGAATTCCAATGAAAAACAGCATGAAATAATGCAATCGTTGCTAAGGCCGGCATGGATAGTGGCACAGCAATTCTGAAAAGAATTCCGAGATTAGAGCAACCGTCTATCCGCGCTGACTCCTCAAGTTCATAAGGAACACTTTGAAAAAAGTTTTTCATAATAATCACGTTAAAGGCACTAATAGCACTTGGGATGATAAATGCCCAAAACGAATTTAATAGATGCAAAGATTTTACAGTTAGATAAGTTGGGATCATTCCCCCGCTAAATAGCATTGTAAAAACAACTAGGAATAGAATGATTCCCCTTCCTTTAATGTAAGGTTTAGAAAGTGGATAGGCTAATAAACAAGTAAGAAAGACATTGATAAATGTTCCAATTACCGTACGTCCTACACTAACTACGAATGCTTTCATAAAGGCATCATCATTTAGCACCTCGCTATATGCATTCACATTAAATTCTACCGGCCAAAAGATAACCTCTCCTGACACAATGGCACGTTGGCTACTAAACGATTGGGCCATAACATAAATGAATGGAGCTAAAGCCAATATCCCAAAAATCCCCAGTATGAAATAGTTCGTATATGAAAATATCTTTTCACCCTGTGATAATTTCATCTATTCACCTCCTACCAAATCCCTTCTTGTCCCATTTTCTTCGCTGCTTTATTTGCTAAATATACTAAGAGTAGAGCGATTACTGATTTAAATAACCCAACAGCCGTTGTATAGCTAAATTGCGCCTGCTCAATACCAGCCCGATAGACATAGGTTTCAATTACATCAGCCACTTCATATACTACGGGATTATATAATACAAATATTTGTTCAAACCCAACGTCCAATACATTCCCAAGACGAAGGACGAATAGAATAGCAATCGTTGGAAGTAATGCAGGTATCGTTACATACCATAATTGTTTCCACTTATTTGCTCCATCCACTGTAGCTGCCTCATATAGTTGTGGATCAACCCCTGCAAGCGCTGCCAAATAAATAATAGCGCCCCAGCCGATTTCCTTCCAAATGTCACTTGCAACAAGTACAGATCGGAACCAACTTGTATCCGCTAAAAATAATATAGGGTTCATCCCTAGAAATTTTATGACTTCATTAACGATACCCGTAGATGGGGATAGGATATTAATAAGGATTCCACCAACAATCACCCAAGAAAGAAAATGGGGTAAATAGGCAAGTGTTTGAATAGCTCTCTTGTACCCCATATTTCGTATCTCATTTAACAAAATTGCCAGCACAATCGGTCCGGGAAATCCCCATAATAGTTTATAAAAGCTAATAATAAAAGTGTTCCATAATACTTGATAAAACTCTCGATCGTGAAACATATGATTAAAATGTTGCAAACCAACCCATGTACTTTCTAAGAGTCCCCCAAATACACTGTAATCTTGAAAAGCAATGATCACTCCCCACATAGGCAAATATTTAAATAAGATAAAATAAATAATTCCTGGAACCATAATTAGATATAAACTCCAATATTTAGAAAAAGAGATATTACGTTTAACCTTAATGTGGTTCAACGAAGGTCGCTGTCTGGCTAATTTCACCCCTTCTTCTTTCATTGCTTCACCACCTCTCTGGTCATTTTTTTGCTAGTAATGATTGATTTCATTATATTTGAAAGCGATTTCTAAAAATAGATATTTTGTTTACCTATCTTGGTACTTTTATGACTATTAATTCGATTGGAATTAAAAAAGAGATTCTTTTTTACACTTTGGTCTACACTTTAAAACTGGAGGTAAATATTAATAAACACACATGATTATGTTCACGCATGTTTAGAAACAACCATTAGGCCTATAGATTATTTGAGCTTGACACAAATGAAATCCCGAAAGATAAGGAAATGATTGTTTCTGCGGGGGCGTATATGGTGCAACACAGCTGCCCAAAGCAACAATGTTCTATTAAAACGTGGTTACAAGGTGAATTTCTACGGGAGATCGCAACATGAAAGAGGCTGGGACAAAAATGTTTTCACCAAAAAACGAACTACTAGAGTGCATATACCTCCGCTAAGATAATGCATTGTCCGTCTTGGTAGCTTATCTCAACCTCTCTCTACTTATCTTATATTCTCTCTTGTTATACTAATTTCAGTTCACAATCCTTATGCCAACATAACTTTAATATTACTGTTAGAGCTTGCTCATTAAACTGTCCTTAATTTAGGCCAAGTCAATTCAATTCCCTCTTGTGTTAGTAATTTTTGATAATCATTTAAATGCTGCTGATTTGATCGAACATTACGAGGAGGAATATTCTTCTCTAAGCAATAGGAAGCTAAATAACCAACAGCTTCCCCAATATTCCATTCTACAGGGTGTAATCTATAACTTCCGTTCGTAATATGAGTTGTACCAATATTTTTACAAGCTGGTAAAAGATTCTCCATACGAACTGGCAATAAACTACCTAACGGGATTTGAAAAGGCCAACTAGATAGATCAATATAATTTCGGTTTCCAGTACTTGGATGAAGATCAGTTCGATAACAACCGATGCCTACAGAATCATGGAATACTTTCGCACCTCTGTCCCCTCTAATCTTAGCACTAATATCCTGTTCAACAATCGTATATTCTGCTTTAATTCTTCTTGATTCACGAATATATGGAGACATTGCCAAACCATCCTCTGTACCAACAATATCCTTTCTAAGCCTTAACCCTGGGTATCCTTCTCCACCATCTGGTCTCGGAGATTCTGTTTGTAACCAATATAATAAAGATAAACTTAGTTGCTTAGCCTGATACAAATGTTTATTTCTTTCTTCTTCACTCACTTCAAAAATGGGGCCAAGCCAATAATCATTTTGCGGCCAGTTTACTAGTGTGATATCACTATCAAATACGCCAGGAGCAAAATTCCCTTTATCAATAATCCTTCTATAGATCCATCTATCCTTTTTGCCTTTTGATGGAAAGAGGCTATATGTGGTTGGGACATGAGTAATATAATGCGGAGATACCCACCCTAATTGCTTACCTGGCCAAAAATCAGCCTGATAGCCCTTCCAAAAATCATAATCGGCTGGTCGATCAATCGTATGATTTTCCCCCTCCAGATGATCCATTGCAAAACAATAGGTAATTGCCTGCATATCCAACGAGTCCGCATCACCTGGAAGTGCATGCTCTTCCCCTGTTTCTGATTGAGATTCCGCTCCTGTTACATATTCAACCTCTGCCAATGATAGAAGATCGCCACACTCTGTCGCATCTAAGATATAGGGCGCCGTTAAGACAATTTCATTACTCGTTTCAAGACTTTGAACACGTACAAATCTAATAAAATCTCCTGCCGATTCCACATGAATTGGTTTATGCTTCGTTAAAATCGTTAGCTTTCCACTATGAACATAAGGGGCCAGCAAATCTTGGATGACAGATAAAGCAACTTTTGGTTCGTGACATATTCTGCTTACTCCACCATTACCGGGATCAAAGTTTACCTTTTCCCTAGCCTCGGGGGTAAGCGGGAAATTTCTCCGATAAAAATTCATAATGCCGTTTCGGAATTCACGATAACTTCTCGTGCAACCAAACTGTTCGATCCATGGATGCTCATCTGGCGGCACTGCCTGATTTGTTAATTGTCCGCCAATCCAAAGCATTTCTTCAGTCATAATAACTTTTTTTCCCATTTTTGATGCTGCTAACGCCGCCGCACACCCACCTATACTTCCGCCAACTATGACAATATCAGCATTTAGCTCCTTTACCAATTCCTCTTACCTCCAATAACCTTATTTCCCTTAACTTTACTGGAATAAGTATATTTTTAAAGGGGAATTGTATGACCTTTTATAGTACTAATTTGATTTTCTGCATAGCTTGTCTAAGTCTCTCTCTTCCCAATCCCCTTGTGCAATATACGATTAGTGAGGATTTATCACTAAGTGAATCAGAACTACGCGTTTTAAGGAAAATGAAGGAATTATTTCTTGAGGAAATTAGTATACAGCTAGAGGAAAATGTAAAAAACTACAAAGATTTTGGGAATTTGTAAGAAAAGAGACCTAATAGCATAGTAGTTGATCAAATGCTTTATTGGATTATCATTCTTTTTATAAATGTTTCATTTACTTAATAAAAACCTAAGCCCCTTTAACCTTTATAAATACTATAAGGTTAGAGGGGCTTTTTGTTGAACAACATAAGTTCAGAGCCTATCGTTTGAAATAATGTGAGTTTTTTTCAAGAAATGCTGTTTGTTTTTCCTTCAATCCCATTATTGCAGTTCCAACATTACTTCTTGAGTAGTTGTTGAGTCACTCCCAACCATGATTTTGACATTACCAGGTTCCACAACAAATTTCATTTCATCATTCCAGATGGCCAACTCTTCATTCCTAAGGAGAAAGGTAATAGTCCTCTGTTCCCCTGGTATAAGCCTCAATTTTTGAAATCCCTTCAATTCTAATATTCTCCTAGTTATACTAGCTTCCATATCTTTGATATACAGCTGTACAACCTCAGCACCAACTCTTTTTCCAACATTTTTTATATCAACAGAAACCTCAACTGCTCTCCCGTTTTGTAAATCACCCAATAACATTCTAGAATCCTTTAGTCTTACATTGCTATATTTAAATTCCGTATAGCTTAGTCCATAACCAAAAGGGTATAAAGGTTCTCCAGTGACATCTGCATAGAAAAGCTTTCTACTTTGTTCTTTACGGTTATAATAAATCGGGAGTTGAGCGGTAGTTCGTGGGATTGATATTGGCAACTTCCCACTAGGGTTCTCCGCACCAAATAATATTTCACCAATCGCTTTTCCACCCTCTTGTCCAGGATACCAACCACAGAGAATGGCAGTCGACTCATCTTCAATATCAGTGATCGCATGAGGCCTTCCTTGAATAAGAATCGTAATAATTGGCGTTCCAATGGCTGCAACTTCCTTAAGCAATTCTATTTGAGCACCGCCCAATCGTAAATCTGCCAAATCAACACCTTCCCCACAATCCATTTCCAATGGATTATCTGAAACAATAGCAGCCCCATTTGTATCAAACTCAATATCAAAATTACGCGCACTACTGCCGCCTAATACTAAAATAGCCACATCAGATTGCTCTGCTAAAGATAGAGCTTTTTTGAACCCATCTTTGGATTCTGTACGTATTCCACATCCCTTTGCATATAAAACCTTTGTCTCCTTAGACACAATTTCTTTTATTCCTTGAAGGACTGTAACTCCTTTTCCTTCAGGTTGTATAGCTGTGTAATCGCCAAGTTGATTGTAAATGGAATCAGCATTCGGGCCAATTACAGCAATTCTATTTAATTTTTTACTTAATGGTAAAATATTGTTTTTATTCTTTAATAATACTATAGATTCTCTAGCCACTTGGAGATTCGTCTTTTGAAATTCCTTGCTCCCTATCACATTAATGTGGGTGCTCTCATCAACAAATGGAGTCTCAAATAATCCTAAAGTGAACTTCAAGTGTAGTATGCGCCGAACAGCTCTGTTAATTCGTTCCTCACTTGTTTTTCCTTCCTTAACAGCTTTTTCTAGTGTTGTGAAGGCCGTATCCCACAAGCTTAAGTCTACCCCTGCCTCCAATGCCACACTTGCAGCAGATTCAAGGTCTCCCGTTAAGGCAAGTAACCTATCAATAGCGACTCCATCTGCCATAACAATCCCCTTAAACCTAAGTTCTCCCCTAAGGATTTCTGTAAGAAGACTTTTATTAGCATGACAAGGGATCCCATCTATTTCATTATATGCCGCCATACACCCAAGTGCTCCCGACTTCACACCTGCTTTCATACCAGGTAAATGTATTTCCCTAAGTTCCCTTTCACCAATAGAAGCAGGGCCTGCATTATGTCCTCCTTCAGCAGATCCTTGGGCTGAAAAATGCTTCAAGACTGCTACCACTTTATCAGAGCCCAGTCGTTCACCTTCTGTCTCACCTTGCAACCCCTTAACAGCTGCTTCAGTCATTTTTGCCGCTAATAAGGGATCCTCACTAAAACATTCCTCTGATCGTCCCCATCTCGGATCACGTAATATATCTAAAGTGGAGATAAGTCCAAGATGACCACCACGAGCCCTAATTTCTTTCGCTACGTGTGCATAGGCTTCTTCCATTAACTCACTATTCCAAGTTGATCCAACACCTATATTGGTTGGTAGGACAGTTCCATCAAGTGCTTGGTGTCCATGTGGACATTCTTCTGATAAAAGCACTGGAATACCTAAACGTGTATGATCCATTACATATTTTTGAATTTGATTGGCAATTTTTGCATTTTCACCAGTCGGAATTCCATTATCATACGTCACTGCTGACCATGGGTCCGAACGAAATAAACCATATAATGCCCCCATCCCATCTCCAAAAGCAACTTGCTTCCTAAATTCTCCCGATAATTCTATGCTATTCCCTCTATTTTCGTATGCATTCCAACCATACATCTTTTGATTTAATTGACCAACTTTTTCCTTAAGCGTCATTCGTGATAATAAATCTTCTACTCGCTCTTCTATTGGCCGAAAACGATCCTTATAAATCATCCTGTCACTTCCTATCTCCATATCCTCTTAGTCCTAACTCTCATTATTATTTTCTAGCCAGTCATTAAATTGTTTTTCGTATTCAGCAACCACTTTATCGATCCCTGCCGCTTTCATTTTATTAAGTGCTTCTGGAAAGGCCTCCTCATAATCAACTAAACCTAGTTTTATAGGATAAATACTAGTCTTCAACTCTGCTAAACAGTTTGAGTATTCAACACCTACTTCGGTTGCATCAAAGTTAAATCCTAGAGTAATACTATTCACTGCATTATCCTCAACAGTTGTATGAGTTTTCAGAAATTCAGGATGAGTGTCAGCAGCCCATCTACTCATTTCAATATTTCCCAACATCCAATATGCTAGAGTATACGATGCTGATCCAGTGTCATTTGTTTTTAATAAATCCATTTTATTTTCACCGGAATCAGCCCAATGCTCATCTTCTACTCCATAAGATACTAAGTCAAAATTTTCTTGGCTTGAATACACCCAATCTAAAAACTGTACAGCTGCTTCTGGGTGTTCTGTCGTAGCAGATACTCCATTAGAATTTCGAACACCATAAGGACGAAACTTTTCTTTATCGTTTAAATAATAAATATCAAGTTCTGCACCTGGTACCTTTTTAACCAAATTCGCTTGCCCATTTGTTCCTTCTCCTTCTCTATATAGAAAACGCCCCAACTCTTCTTCTCGACTCGTCACTTCTACTGGTTCAGTTAGAATATCAGGGTTAACCAATTTACGGTTATACGCTTCCCTGAAGAAGGCAGCGTCGTTCTTGAACTCATCTGTTTCAATCCAAGATTGAACATTTCCTTCCTGATCAATATAAATCAGGTCCGAAAAGACAGTAAATGGATAGGTATCATAAGTTGTGTGTAAATATGCTGGTGTTTCTTCTTTCAAAAAACGAATATATACATCTTTATTATCATCTGGCCAATTTTCTTTTAATGTCTCAGATACATCTAATAATTCTGTGGTAGATGTCGGAGGTTGTAAGTTGTTTTCCTTTAATAGATCAGAACGCATAGTCACCATGCCCTCTGCATAAGCAGTATCCATCCAAAAATTCGGCAAAAAATAAGTTTCACCATTAATTTTGGAAGAATCCCAGATCCAATCAGGAAGGCTTTTCTTTAGGTTTGATCCGTACTCATCTAGGTACTCATCAATTGGCACAATTCCTCCACTACTAGCTAAAACGTTTGGACCTTTTTGGTCATGCATAATATGAATAAGTTCGAATTCTTCACCTGTGGACATCATTAGATTTGTTTTTTGATCCCAGACATCCCATGGAATATAAATGGCCTCATATTTTAAATTCAAACCATCCATCTCCAATTTTTCATTTATAGCATCTTCAACCTGCTTTTGATCTTCTGGTGCATTTCCTGGCATTACGTAACGAACAGCTAATTTCCCCTCACCATCGGCCTTTTTTTCACTATCTACTGATGATTTAGAACATGCCCCTAAGAAAAAAGCGATTGAAATGAGCAGCAAAACAATCCATGACTTTTTAGCTATCATAAAAATTAATCCCCCTTGTTAAAAGTATTGTAATCGCATTCATCATATCCTTACAAACCTCTAACCGTAAACTTCAAATAGTAGCAAAAACTATAAAAAAATTGATAATTAATTTTAAATTACGCCTACTCATTTGAAATTCTAGACTTATTATTTGCCAATCGATATTTTGCTGGTGATAAACCATATTTCTTTTTAAATAATGTATAAAAATAGGTCGTATTCAAGATACCTACTTTATTACTTATAATATTTGCAGCATCGTTTGTTTCTAAAAGTAAATCTCTAGCCTTTTCAAGCCGTATATCTTTTAGATAATCATTAAAAGACATATTACAATGAGTTTTGAACATCTTCCCTAAGTAGCCAGGTGTAATTTGAACTTGGTCAGCCAGTATCTCTATGGATAGATTTGGATCTATATATTCTTTTTGGGTGTATTCCTTTATCCTCTCAATCATTTCACTGTTTTTCCCTTTGGAATTCTCACTCAACTCCCCGCAAATAGCCAAACAAATTGTTTCCATCTCCCCTACTAAGTCCGCTAATTTTTCGAAACTAGGTAATTGAAAGACTAAATCTGTTAATAAATCTGAAGCCTGTTTCGTATATTCTAGATTTTCGTAATACTTATAAAGTGTGAATAATAGCTTCTTTAATGTAAATACGGCCTGGTGATAATTCACTCCTGTTAAGGTAGGTATAAGGGAACGAATTTCATCTATAACTTCTTGCTCATTACCAATATTAATGGCATTAATAATCCTTTTATCCAAATCATTCGGGATCCTATAATTCGTGATGTCCTTGATTATAGCATCTTCGGAATATGAATAAATCTTTCCTCCGCCATTCGTAAATCTCTCGTTAACTGCCGTTTTAGCCGTTAAGTACGAATCACGTATTTTTTCAGAATTATTAACAATAGTACCTACACCTACTGTTAGTCCGATCCCAAAATGTCTTTGCACATTCTCTTGCAGTTCCTCCAAAGATAATAAAAAATCGGGAGAATAATATTCTGAATTTAACAACCCCAAAATGCCTACTTCGTCCTCTTCTATTATTATTGTTTCTATACGTTCTTGTTTTCCTACCAATTCCATTGCGATGTTGCAAATTGAAAATTGAATTAGGGAATGGATTTGTGAACTATGCATTCCCTTATACTCTTTAAAGCAATCCATTTTCAGTAATACAACGATGAAATAGGCACTTGATAATGGTTGATTAAATCGACTTTCAATGTCTACTTTACTGCCATTTATATAATGTAATAAATAACTTTTTTCAACTACTGCTATTGCTGGTTCTAAGAACTTTAATTTATTTGATAACTGGGAAAACTCCTTATCAAGAACTTGAAACTCGTTAATATTCGTTGGTTTGTTTTCACTCTTTGAGATACTCATTATTTTTTTCATTAGCTTGTTCATTGGACTATACATGAAATTTGTTAACAAAATGGATATTACTATACATACTAAAAACAAACAAAAGGCTACTACCAGTACGTTTTTTTTTAAATCTTTCATCCTAAATAATGAATCTGAATAATGATTGACACCAATAAGGTACCAGTTTAAGCTTTCAGATTTCACAAAAGCAATCATGCTCTGTTGATCTTTAATAACTGTTGTAAAGTTACCACTTGGTTGATTACTTTTTAAGACTTCTTCAATATAAGGCCTATTTGCGATATTTTTAAGAAAATCTTTCCCACCTGTTTGCGAGATAATTTTCCCCTCCGTATCTATTATTAATAAGGAATGGGAGCTTTCACTTTTTAAATGATCTACAAGATTATGTAAATATTGCTCGTCAAAATTAATAATAATAAGACCATTATTCGGTAAGTAAGAAGAATAACCAGGTGAAAGAACAAAAGTTAACAGATTGATGTCTTTATCAGTTCCAATATCTTTCACTTTTCTCGGAAAAAAACTAATATACATTCTATCTTTTTGATTGATCAGCTCATCTATTAAAGCGCCTTCATCCTCTCGAGTAAAACCTTTCGTATTAATATACCGATCTGTGTATTCATTGAATATCCCTATCGAATAAATGTAAGGATAGTTTATTTGTATATTCTTCATAAATTTGACTACTTCATATTCTTTAAATCGATCCACTTTTTTATTAAACATCATATTTGAAACAACTCTATCATTTATTAAATAATTCCCAATGCCAAAAACTTGTTCATTTACAATATCAGCTACATAACTTGTTTGGTGTAACATCGATGTTGACATATTACCAAGTTCCTTCTCTGAACTATTATAAAAAAGGGAAAATAATAGAATACAGGCCACTGCAATAAGGATGGATGACAAGATAATAAATCCTAAGAAAATACTCCTATATGTAGAAAAGTGAATAATCTTTTCTTTTAATTCTTTCATATCTTTTTCCTCCCCGTTGTTAGAATTATATGAATAAGGCTACTAATATTTTTATCATAGCAAAATTTCCAATCCTAAAAAGTAGCAGATTCCTATTTTCTTTGCATATTGTAAAAATTTAAAGTCTTTATAAAAAAGTAAAATACAGCTCTCGAAGTTTTTCTATTCATTCGAAATATTGATACTTTACGGCCATTTCATAAAATCATATGTTTACTGTACGTAAAGAAGTTGAATAGGAATAGAGATTGAAGGAGTGATAAAAGTGTTCACCTATCTTAAATAATTGTTCCTTGCTATTAAAAATCTAAAGGGAGGTCATAATATGATTTCTAATAAAGCAGAAATCACTACTATGAAAAAGGTAAAAGAAAACCATATAAAAGGAAAAAAGAAAGTTTCCTTTTTGAGTGAAATAAAGAAAAACTATCCTGCTTACTTGTTAGCACTACCTGCTGCAATTTATACACTAATATTTGGTTATCTAACAATGCCTTATATGCTTATCGCCTTTCAAAAATTCAACTATAAAATGGGATTACTCGGTTCTGAATGGGTAGGATTAGAAAATTTTCAGTTCTTCTTTGCCTCTGACAGGGCATGGCAAGTAACTTTTAATACGGTTAGGCTAAATGTTCTCTATATTCTTTTTAGCACGATTTGTGCCATAATATTAGCTATTTTATTTAGCGAACTGAAAAACAAACGTTTTTCTAAAATAACACAATCTACTATTTTATTCCCCCACTTTTTATCCTGGGTAATAGTCAGCTATGTTATTTATAGTTTATTTGCTTCTAACTTTGGACTAATCAATAAAACCCTTGAATATTTTCAATTGGATCCTATTAATTGGTATTCTTCGCCCCAATATTGGGTTCAAATATTAGTAGGAGCTAATATATGGAAGGATGTTGGAATCTCGCTTGTTATCTATTTAGCTACAATCACAGGAATTGATGGAGTTTATTTTGAAGCGGCAAAAATCGATGGAGCCAATCGCTGGCAGCAAATTAGATATATTACTCTGCCACTTCTAATGCCCACTGTTATTATTTTATCATTACTCGCATTGGGCAAGATCATGTTCGGAAGTTTCGATATGATTTACGCAATTATCAAAGATAACGGATTATTATACCCGACAGTTGATGTCATTGATACTTATGTATTTCGCGCATTAAGAACAATAGGAAATCCTTCTCAAGCTATGGCTGTAGGGATTTTCCAATCTGTTGTTGGATTCATTTTAGTATTTGGAGCAAACTGGATTGTAAAAAAAATAAACCCTGATAATTCATTATTTTAAAGAAAGGAGCCAATCAATTGAATGCAGCCAAACTCTTTGATCACATTAATAAACTTGCTATTACAGTGATATCACTCATGTGTACACTACCTTTATTGTTAGTTTTTATTGTTTCGTTTACCGATGAAAGAGCCATACAAGTTCATGGATACAGCTTTTTTCCAGAAAAGATTTCTCTTGATGCCTATAAATTGCTTTTCACTGGTAACTCCCCTCTTTTTCAAAGTTATTTTATATCGATTGTTGTAACGGTAGTCGGTACCTTGCTAGCTGTATCAATCACATTTATGGCTGGCTACACACTTGTGGCTAAGCATGTAAAATATCGTAATGCCTTGGCTATATTCTTTTTTATCACAATGGTGTTTAATACTGGCTTGGTTCCTTGGTATATGATGAGTACTTCTCTTGGATTAAAAAATAATATCTGGGCACTAATCATCCCAACCCTAGTTTTTAATCCATTTAATTTATTTTTAGTAAAGAATTTTATGAAGCAAATTCCAGATTCACTCATAGAGGCAGCAAAAGTTGACGGTGCTAACGACTTTTACATTGCATTCCGGATATACTTCCCACTTTGCATGCCTGTACTAGCAACCATCACATTATTTTACGGTATTGCTTATTGGAATAATTGGTTCAATGCCATTATGCTAGTCGATCGTCCAGATTTATATCCTTTACAATACCTACTATTTAAATTGAACTCTGAAATAAGTATGATTCAACAAATGCAGGGCACTGCAGCGGCAGCAAGTGCAACTCTCCCTAATGAATCTGTCAAGATGGCTACTGCTATATTAACAATTGGGCCAATTATTTTATTCTATCCATTTCTACAACGCTATTTTGTAAAAGGTTTGTTAATTGGATCTGTCAAAGAATAACGAGACGATTGACACTTAATGTGAAGTAGTTTTTTCTCCAAGCATTGCCAGCTTAGTGGGGATGCACGTATTAGGCAAACGATTAAGAGAGATCTTCGAATAGAAAATGGCTATATACAGGAAGAGTTAGAAATACCCCTTAATGTGTCAACTACCGCCTACGGTTATTACGGAGCAGTTGATCAGATGCTTTATTGGATTATCATTCTTTTTATAAATGTCCCATTTGTTTTATAAAAACTTAAACCCCTCTAGCCCTTATGAATACTAAGGGCTAAAGGGGATTTTTGTTGAACAAGAGATTTATTCTGTTCCATCTACTATATAAAGTCTCAAAATCCGAAAAACCATAAAAAATTAAGGAGAAATTAAGCTGAAATTTTCGCGGACGTAAGGTAAGTACCTTAAAATAGGTATAGGAGGTGTTTTTTTGTATACCCCATTGGATGCACCCAAGAAACGTTTATCGAAGGATGCAGTTAAGGTTTGGCTTATCAGCGAGACAGTTGAGAATATTATCGGCCTTATCATTCTGGGTGCTTTATTTTACCTTGATTATCGTTTTTCATGGAAGGAATGGATTGGGTGGATATTGATTGTTATAACAGTCTTTGCTTCGATTGCTGGAATTTGGTCATTGATCAGGCCCTTTATACTTTATAAAAATTGGCGCTATGGTGTAGATGAGGAATTTCTACAATTGAAATCAGGAGCAATTAACGAAACGCATCAACTTGTGCCGATGACAAAGATTCAATCGGTCATGACTGAGCAAGGACCGTTTCTTAGAAAATATGGACTCTGCTCCGTATCAGTTAAAACAATGGGATCTTCTCACACCATACCAGCTCTACCAAAGGAGGTGGCTGTTGAGTTGAGAAATCAAATTGCTCAATACGCAAAAATTAAGGAAGTGGAGAAATGATTAGACGTTACTCTCCGTTTGTAATGCTTTTTGATCTAGGGAAATTAGTACGGAATTCCCTTATCTTCGTATTTTATTTATATGTGTTAAAGACAGGCTCAGCTGCTTTTAACACATACGGCCGGGTTATTTTCCTGATCGTAGTTGGATTGACATTTTTTTCAATCATTTATAAGTGGTTTACTCACAAATACAAGCTTGATCATCAGGCATTTTATCTTTACAAAGGTCTTTTTAACAAATCAGAACGAACGATTCCGTTCTCTAAAATTCAAAACATTCATCGCCACACGTCTTTGATCCATCGTATCTTTCATTTAACCTCTGTTCGTTTTGAAACGGCGATGACAGATGAAAATGCGAATATAAAGTTTGAAGTCATTTCTCAAACAGAGGCTAAGCGGATAGAAGCACACCTTAAAAGTGTGGACCAGGAGATTGAAGAACAAGATCATGAATTTGACGATTCGGAGGTTGATGTTGAACATCCAAAGTTGAATCGAACGATTCATTTTCAAGCAACGAAAAAGGATATCTTAAAAGCATCCTTTTCATCTTTAAGTTTTTTAGTGCTAATCCCTTTAGTTGGTTCATTTTATTACAAAATCAATGATGTTTTTCATGTGGAAGGTACGGCACAGGGATTCTTTGAAAAGTTGATCAGCTCCTGGTGGATTATGACTATTATTGTGATCGTACTCGTTATTGCTTCTGCCACCTTTGGAGGGGTGAGAACCTATTTAAAGTATGGGAAATATGAAATATCTTCAGATTCGAATCTCATTTTTATTACTAGAGGGGTTATCGATGAAACAGCCTTTTCCATTTCCAAAGAAAAAGTGCAGGCCATTGAAATAACACAATCCTTAATGAAAAGACTACTCGGGCTTGCTGAAGTAAAGCTGACAAGTGCCGGTACTTTAAGATCTGAGGAAGATACGCTCGAAGTGAATACACTCTATCCTTTTCTACCTGTTAACAAGGCATATAAGATGATATCAGAAATTTTGCCATCCTATGAGATTACACAAAAAATGAATCGACTTCCAAAAAAGTCCCTTTGGGTTCGCTTATTACGACCAAGCTGGCTCTGGATCATTACAACAGGAGTTTTATATTATTTTAAGCCAACCATTTTGGATGTGAAACAGGCTTGGATGACCCTATCAGCAATTCTCTTAATTTGTATTGTAGTATCAAGATGGTTAAATTTTCTCCATACCCGTTACGTGATTAATGACCAATTTATTCAGTTTAAAGAAGGAGCGCTCACGACCTCGTTATTCCTCTCAAAACGAGAGAAAGTAATCGAAGTGAAAGTCACACGAAACCTCATTCAAAAAATGCTGGGTCTCGCATCCATCGGGACAATCAATAGAGGAAGACCAGTGCATCATTCAGGCATAAACGACATACCAGTTGCATTAGCAACCACACTTTTCAAGTGGTATATGAAGCGAAATAATGAGATTCGTGTTGAACATTTTTAAGGGGACTGTCCCCCAACGTGGTACAGCGTTACCATGGCGGGGGACTGGCCCCTATCTCGGTTCTTTAACAACGATTCTCATAATTCTTTATGTTATAACATGCCTATAATCAAAGGATATACTAGTATTTATAAGTTAACGTCGTTAATTGTCCATTAAATATGCTCTTACGTTCGCTCCACATCGATAACGTATCTATATGCGCGTTGCTCAAAAAGAAGATACACACTATAGTTGAATTTGTACGCTTTTTGCGAGTGCAAATAGATAGGCAAAGTAGTCCGTTTATACTCACTATATTTTTCCTTCCCCCTCTTTATACAGCTCTCATAACTAGACATACTACAGGGGGTTTACATCTATGAAGAATTTCAAACTAATTAAAGGAATGGGAATAGCCACATTGTTAGCAATTGGACTTGCGGCCTGTGGTACTGATGATGAAAAGGCAGAAGATCAAACTGTTGGAGAACAGGTTGACTATACAATCGTTGGAACCGATCCTGGCTCCGGGCTTATGCAAGAAACGGAAAAAGCGATGGAGGATTATGGGCTTGATGATTGGAATCTCATTACAGGATCCGGGGCTTCTATGACAGCTGCATTGAAAAAGGCATATGATAAACAGGAACCAATTGTATTTGCTGCATGGAGTCCACATTGGAAGTTTATAAAATATGATCTCAAATTCTTGGATGATCCAGATTTAATATATGGGGATGAGGAAGAAATTCACACACTTGCTAGAACAGGATTAAAAGAGGACATGCCTGAAGCCTACACCATATTGGAACGTTTTCATTGGGAAACAGAAGATATGGGGGATATTATGGTAGACATTGAAGACGGAGAAGATCCTGATGTTGCAGCAGAGAATTGGGTAAATGATAATCAGGACAAGGTTGCAGAATGGACGGAAGGTGTACCTGAGGTGGACGGGGATAAAATTAAACTCGCCTACGCCCCATGGGATAGTGAAATTGCCAGCCATTTTATGATGAAACAAGTACTAGAAAGTATAGGATATGACGTAACCATATCTTCAGTAGAACCTGGCCCGATGTTCGCGGGGGTTGCGGATGGAAGTGCAGATGCAACAATGGCAGCTTGGCTTCCGGTCACCCATCAAAATTACATCGAAAAGTATGAAGATGAATTAGACGATCTAGGTGCAAATATGGAGGGAGTACGTCAAGGTTTAGGTGTTCCAGCATATATGGAAGACGTTAATTCTATCGAAGATTTGAAAAATTAAGAAGAAAGCTGTATAAAGAGTTTCATGAAGTAAAGAGATTGCCTAAATGAAGAGCCCAAGAACGTTTCTATAACAGCGTTCTTGGGCCCTTTCTTTAATCGGGGTCTGTCCCCCAATGTGGTACAGCGTTACCATGGTGGGGGACAGGCCCCCAATTTGGCCCCCATTTTAGAAGATATAATGGTTTATAAATTTATTGCGAAATTTTCCTTCCGGATCATTTTCTATTAGTAGTTGTCTGAATTCTGGTAATTTTTCGTAGAAGGATTGGACTTTTTCCTTCGGCATGGTGAATACTTTTGCCCAGTGGGGCCGTGCCTGAAATGGCTCTATTGCTGCTTCAATTTGCGGGAGGACTTGTTGAACAGCTTTCCAATTATCCTTCCAAGTAAAATGAAGGCCGATGACATCTTGGTGATAGCTTGGACTTAACCAAAAGTCATCCTTTGCTACACTGCGGATTTCATTCACATGGAGTAAAGGGGATATCTTTGCACGCATCTCCCCAATGACCTGCAATGACTCCATAGCATATTGCCGCGGAATCAGATACTCCGATTGCAACTCACTTCCGCTGCTTGGCATAAAATCAAGACGAAAATGAGGCAATCGATCAAACCAAGAGCCATCCACTCCCATTTGTTCCGTACAGTTAATGCTCTCTATTCCTTGAATAGGGTGTGCATTGGCTTTTGCTGGTAATGCACCATATAGCTCCGATCTTACGGACGATTTGTCAGCTGATAATTGCTTCAACCACACTTGGTTAATAGCATCCTGCTTCCAATCTGTAAACAAACTAACACTGTAAGCACTGGAGAAGATTTCATCTAAATGTCCTGGCAATTGGACAAATGGCAGATGTTCATACACATATTGACTCACTTGATAACTAGGGATCACAGCTAATGTCAACTCAATAATGACACCTAATGCCCCTAAATGAACGGCTGCCCCTTGCCACTCTTCTCGATTCTTATCTTGAGAAAACTCTACTATTTCTCCATTTGCCCTGGCAACCTTCATCGCTCTTATACTACTAGACAAACATTGATTTTGATCACCAGATCCATGTGTTGCTGTCGCACAAGCACCTGCAACCGAAATATGCGGTAAAGAAGCCAAATTAGGTAAAGCAAAGCCACGCTCCTCAAGATATGAACTTAATTCCCCATACCTCATCCCACCTTCTATCGTGACCGTTTGCTTTTCTTTATCAAAGGCTAGTACACGGTTTAGATTCCCTAAAGAGAGAATGGTATCATCTGAATCTGCAATATTATTAAAAGAATGACGCGAGCCTACCACCCGGACATGAGTTGCTTCTTTGACAATCTGTTGAATTTCTTCTACATTGCTTGGTTCATGCCAATGTTTTGCTTGATATATAAGATTTCCAGCCCAATTTTTTTGTTGTTTCACGATATCAACCCCTCTAAAAGAATACATTAATCGAAGTATATAAAATGAGAAGTGCTAAAGCACTTCTCCGGTGACTACTGCCATCAGGATGGTTGTCCCGATCCCTACAATATGCAGTTGCTTATTTTATTCTATCATACTATTTTGAAAGCGAATACCTAGCAAAAAAACGATTGGGCTTTCTTTATTCTAAACATATAACGAATAGGAGTGTGGCTTGTTTGACCTACTCCTGTTCCATTTGAGTACGAACATTCTCCTCAGCCTCATCTTGAAGAATTCTTAAATATTCATTTAAATCCTTACCTGAATTCACATAATTAATACCAGCCATTGTAATCACCCCATCATCATACTTCGGCATTTTGGATGGCCCAATTGCATATCCATGCATAAATAATGATGCAAAATTCTTATCTTTGTATTCAGGTTTATTTTCCAAATAAACTTCATGAATTTTTGGATCTGCTAATGGTGAGGCTGTTCCTTCTTTTGATTTTGTTATTTGAATTTCATCGGATAGCAGAAAATCGATAATCTCTAATGCAGCTTCTTTGTGTTCACTTGGAGCGGTAATAGCGTGTCCCCTACCTCTTGGTTGCGGAGCAATGCCTTCATATCCCTCCCAAGCTGGATATGTGACAATATCAATATTATCTTGTTCCAACCAACCAAAATTAGTACCAATCGCCGTCATCGCAACGTTCCCTTTACCGAATTCCTCTCCCCAATTATGTAGAAGATCACCAGGTTTTTCTCCAGGATAATTTCCTGGGATAGATGTTACATCACCTATCAGCCCTAAGTATCTTTTATAAGCCTCTGATTGCGTAATTAACACTTCGTTGGTTTCGGGATCGATGGAATTCTGGCTAAATTGTGTATAAGCATCATAAGGCGTATCTAGGTCTAAGCCACGGTACTGAACCCCGTCCCTTTCTTGAGTTAGGTCTTTAGCAAGTTCTGTTACTTCTTCCCATGTCATTCCGTCTGTAGGATAGTCATAGCCAAGTATGTCAAATACGTCTTTGTTATAATGCAAAGAATAAGTTGGGCGTGTCATTGGAATAACGACGAGCTCACCCTCTTGCTTTGGATCTTGGTTCCGCGCAAATTCAATAAATGAAGGCTCAAAGCGATCTAAATCAAAACCTGTTTCTTCAATTAAATCGCTCATATCATACGCCAATTCATACCTTGCTAAATGACCTGTATGACTAATCGCCCCCATCGTAACAATATCTGGAACCTTTCCTTTAGCAATTAAATCTTCAAGCGTCTCTGGATGATCGGTCCCTGCATCATATACATCAATGTTAATTTGTGGGAACTTTTCTTCAATATATTGACCGACATCCTCATAATATTGTTCTTCATTTCCTTGATATGCCCAGATTAGCGTAATTTCTTCCTGTTCTTGCTCAACGTTATCCTTTGTCTTCTGTTCAGAAGTATTGGAAGGGGTTGGTGATTCACCACATGCCACAAGGAGTGAAAAGCCAAGTATAGCCATTGTCATTAAAGCCAACATTTTAAAAACTCTATTCATAAATAAATACCTCCATATCATAAAACGTATTTTCATCTAAGTTTGATAGGATTTTATTAAAACAACCAATAATAAAGCGCTCTCTTTACACGGATAATTTAAAAGATAAGAACTCCATTTCTTCTGAAATAATTAATCCTATTTTAGTGTTTGATAACTATCTTAAATTTCTACTTTGTTTATTTCCACTCAATTTTCCAGAATACAATTCTTTCTCTTTTCCACGTATAAGTGATATAGGTTTTATTGCCATCGGATATGATCGCAGGATACGAATATTCTCCTTCATTTGTTTCTAGAGAGATTTCTCCTTGCCAACTATCTCCATTATCTGTTGAGTAACGAAGGACTAAGGGGGTTCGGACACCA
The DNA here is from genome assembly GCF_018333015.1 of Bacillus sp. J14TS2. Taxonomy (NCBI): domain Bacteria; kingdom Bacillati; phylum Bacillota; class Bacilli; order Caryophanales; family Bacillaceae; genus Bacillus; species Bacillus sp. J14TS2. Next base: position 317,294 of record NZ_BORE01000005.1, read on the forward strand.
CTTGTTCTAACAGGATTGTATATCAACACGAGTGAGCCATTTCCAAGTTTAACTAAATCAATTCCGCTATTATTATTAGGTAAGGGTGTCGGATAGGCTGGACTCCACGTTTCTCCCCCATCCTCTGAATCGCTTCTATAAATCGCTCCCTCGGTACTGCGCATCAGCATATGTACTTTATTTGTTTGTGATTCCCAAAGAGTAGGTTGGATAATACCGTCTCCTTTGGTGAGGCTATGATCTAGAAAGATTTGATCTGTGCTCTCCCAGGATTCTCCTTGATCTCTAGATATATCTACAAATACATCCCAATTTCCCTCTTCAATAGAAGCCGGAGCAAGCCAATTTCCATTTTCCAAGATGATGGGTTTATTTCTAACCGGGCCTCTTCCTCCGATATCACCAGGCACTAGCTCTTTTGGTGCTGACCATGTTTTTCCATTATCTTTTGATTCTATTACTCTTGTATGCCATTTAGGGATCGTATAACCTACCTTATAATACAAATACAAGATATGATTATTCCCTTTAAATAAAACAGGATTCCAGTGTGGTAAACCTTCTTCCCCGCATATTTTATATGGGGTTGACCATTTTCCATGTTGTTTTCGAGCACACCATATATCAACATCTGAAGCTCCTTCTTGTGTTCCGGCAAACCATGCTGCTAGAAATTCATTATTTGGTAAATGAACGATCGTAGAAGCATGACAACATTGAAAAGGACGATCATCCTTAAAAATATATTCCTTTTCCAATTTCAGAATATTCATTTTCTCCTCCATAATTGTAAAAAAGTTGATCAAGTAAAGACATTGAGCGATATCTGAACTATATCTAAACGTTCATTCTTTTACTTAACTTTTATCTGTCACCACATCGATTAATCTTTTTTTCGTTTTTTAGGATCCTCTATATCCTCCAGCTATTTCAATTTATGAATAACTGCTTCTTTACATAGTCTGTCATCATTTGCAAGTTTTGAATTTCCTTTTTGTGGAACTCAGTTAATGTTAAATGTTGATTTGTCCGAGTAATATAGGTATTGGCTACACCATTTAAATATAAAAAATATTTTGCGTTTTTAGGATAATTTTGCAGTTCATACAGGGAAGTCATGGAAAGAAATGCTTGAATAGATTTCGCCTTCTCACTAAACTCTTCCCAATTGCTTTGTAACCAAGAATATAATTCCGGATGGAAATTAGCCATGACTCCACTATAGCCATGAATTCCGTACTTTAAGGATTCAAATAGAGTTGTCGAATTAGCATTAAAAATCTTTAAAGAAGTCCCTTCAATAGCTTGCATTTTTAGTTTTAATTGATGCAGGTCACAACTGGTGTCTTTTAAAAAGTAAAATCTGCCTGTTTCAGCTAACCATTTTAATAGAGAGGGGGAAACAAGTCTTTTATATGGATATGGACATTCATAGATTCCAAATCTCACTTTAGGTATTTCGGATAATATCGTTTCTACATTCTGCTTAAATACATCATCAGATTCACTTTGTTTAGCTAGCCGATTGCTCACTAAAACAAAAGCATCAATTCCAGTATCAGATATTTTCCTAATCTCATTAACTTGCGCTTCTAGTTCATCGGAAGTGTGGCCAGATGCAATGATCTGCATAGACTTAGCTTCCTTCTTGATAAATCGTGCTAAATCTACTTTCTCTTCAAGGGATAGAGAAAACATTTCACTTGATTGACAGATGGCAAATAACCCGTTTACATCATGTAATTTATACCAATTTATTAATTCTTTCATAGCCTGATAGTCGATTTGATTTTTCTTTGTATATAAGGTCACCATAGTCGGCCAAACCCCATTTTCAATTGCAAAAGTCATATCACATCTCCCTTTTTAGCTATAACGTTTTAGCAATAAAGCCATTTTAAAAAAAATCTCCACAACTATCACGGATTACGATGGAAGTAGTCCATTCTCTTGCAATAGGCTGTTTTGCTTTTTGATGAATAAGCTCCAATAATATGTTGAGACATTCATTTGCCATGTCTTCAACAGGTAAGTGGACCGTTGTTAAAGAGGGGATAGAAAATCTTGAATTTTCGTTATCATCGTACCCAATCATTTCAATATCTTTAGGTATATTGATCCCTGCTTTATGAAATGCTGCTAATGCCCCAATGGCCATATGATCACTTAATGAAAAGATGGCTGACGGTAAAATCTGTTGATTGATTAATTCAAGCGCGCAATGATAGCCTCCTTCTTCCGAAAAATCCCCTTCTATAATGTGTTGGTCTGAAAGATACATTTCATATTTCTTAAGTTCATTTAAGAAACCTTCTTTTCTAAGTTGAACTGCCTGAGAAGATATACTCGGCTGAATCAATCCAACGTTTTTATGTTTCCGTGAATGGAATAATCTTGCTACATCGCTGCCTGTTTGGACACTATCTACCAAAACAGAACTAAACTTCTTTGATTTTCGTTGATACAAAACAATTGGGACATTCACTTCATTATTTTCTAAATGGAGTAGATCTTCATCAGAAGCATTAGCGATAATAGCGCCATTAAAGTTGTTTCCTGTAAATAAGCTCTTTACATTTTTTAATTCGGAGTTAACATATGGTTGAATGACTAATTCGAATTCGCTTTCATGACTGTGATAGCTGAAATTAATTCCTCTTAAAAATCGGCTAATGAGTGAGGTACGAGTATCAATAGTCCAAAAAATGGCAATTACAGGAACCATATTTCCTTTTCCACCTCTAAGTCTTCGAGCGGCAATATTTGGACTGTATCCCAATTCTCTTGCAAGTTCTAATACTTTCTTTTGAGTTGCTTTCGCTATTCGAGCCTCATCTCCTTTACCATTTAAAATAAAAGACGCAGTACTCATAGATACACCAGCTAATTCAGCTATTTTCTTAATACTGACCATACTATTACTCCTTTTTGCTAAAACGTTATAGCAAGTATAACTATTGAATAATAATCAGTCAACAATAATTATTAACTATAGTTATAAATATGCTTATTGTTTTACTTGTTTCTTAGGTGATTTTGATTTCTACCTGGCAATACCACTAATCAGCTAGTTGTCCTAATGTCTTAGAAAAGAAGTGTACACTAAATACATGTATCATTTTTTGTACTCACTCCCCCACAACCGAAGACAAAGTACTACTCAGATACTCATCTTTCACTAGCTAGTAAATTTCGCTTATTATTCTATAAATGGGATTTCAGTCATTTTTAGGTTCGTACCACCATATGGTAAAAGTTTTACCTTTTTCACTGAACTAAGTGGCTTTCTATCTGCTGGAACTCTAGTAACAATTCCATTTTCTTTAGGCCAGTTTATTTCAACAACGTTTGCTGTGGCTTCAATTGGAGCTTCTTCGGCATTAAATGGAAACTTCCCTATTCCATTAAACTTATATCTCAACTTTCGCAGAGTAAATTTCATAATTCAAACCCTCTGATATGACTAAGTTTTTAAGGAAAGAGAAAAGGGGTACCTCCTCACATCTCGAAATGTATAGTTACGGCAACTCTACACAGAGATGAAAGGATTGAACTCCCTATGTAGAGTATAGTACAAGAAAGTCTATTCAGCATGGAAAAGTTATAGGAAATATCGCCAAATGAAAAATATGGTTGGATCTTCGAGAGAATTGATATCCCCTTTCTTTTGGGCTGTCTCTAAAAAGACCTATCGTGGTGCTCCGGAAACGTTAAGTTATGCCGCCATGATTTACTCTCTTTTCATTCGGGTAGCGAAAAGAATGCCTTGTAGAAAAACGAATATTCTTTCTTTATTCTAAACACATAAAGAATAGGCAGCTGGTATACTGGTAGAAGCAAATTAAGACAGTTAGCTCCCTAGACGGGATAAAATTTTCGCGTTAATGCATTTTAATGAGAGCCAGTTTTATGCTTACCCCTTCACTCCTCCAGCCGTAATCCCTTCTACTAAGTATTTTTGGAAAAACAAGAAAATCAGTAACTGCGGGACGATGGATGCTACTGACATTGCAAACATTGGGCCCCAAGCAGATACAGAAGAAGGGTCGGAAAAAAGTTGTAAACCCAATGCAACTGTATATAATTTTGTATCATTTAAATAAACAAGTGGTGTCATAAAATCATCCCATGTCCAATAGAAAGAAAAGATTGCGACAGTGGCAAGAGCTGGTATAGTTAAAGGTAAAATTACCCGCCAGAAAATGCCTAAAGTGGTTGCACCATCCATATAAGCTGCCTCATCTAACTCTCTAGGTATCCCCCTAATAAATTGGATCATCAAAAAGATAAAAAAAGGGGTGCCTCCAATAAATGCGGGTACAATTAGAGGTAAATATGTATTTACCCATCCTAAATTATGAAATAAAATATACTGCGGAATTAAGGTTACTTGTTGAGGTAACATTAACGTTACAATCATACATACAAATAAAGGGGTGCGAAACCTGAATTTAAGTCTCGCAAATCCAAAGGCAACTAAGGTTGACGAAAATAAAGTACCAATGACCACCATTGTTGTGACAAAGGTAGAATTAAGAAAAAAAGTTGAGAAGCTTAAATTTCCAAACCCTTCCCACCCTGTTACATAGTTCTCCCATTTCCATTCAGAAGGAATTAAGGAGACAGCATTTCGAAAGATTTCACTTTCCGGTTTCAAGGAGCTTGCAATCGTCCATAATATTGGGTAAATCATCAATAACCCTAAAAGCAATATACCTCCATGATAAATCCATGTTTTGACTGTTTTATTCTTCCTCAACTTTACCTCCCTCCTTCTGATTCATAATAAACCCAACTTTTCGCCGTTCGGAAAATAAAAGCTGTGAATATTGCACAAATAAGTAACAAAATCCAAGCTAATGCGGAAGCATATCCCATATCAAAATGCCCAAATGCTTTCTCATATAAATACACGGCATAGAATAAGGTACGATCCATTGGTCCGCCTTCCGTAATTAAAAAACTTTGAGTAAAAGCCATAAATCCTTGAATCGTTTGCATAACTAAGTTGAAGAATATAACAGGTGATAGCATCGGTAGAGTAATTTTCATAAATCTTAAAAAGGGATTGGCCCCATCCACAGCAGCTGCTTCATAAAGTTCATTAGGAATCGCCTTCAAACCTGCTAAGAAAATGAGCATTGGCGAGCCGAATTGCCAAATAACTAACAAAATTAATGTAGAGAGAGCAAAATTTGGGCTTGTGACCCAACTAATGGACGGAACTCCAAAAATGGATAGTATGTCATTTACTGCGCCCTCTCCACCAAAAAGTTGCTTCCATACGACCGCAATCGCTACGCTTCCACCTAAAATAGATGGGATATAATATAAAGTGCGATATAACCCTACACCACGACGATTTGTATTAAATAACATGGCAACAAAAAGGGCAAATGCTAATTTAAGTGGAACACTAACGAATACAAAAATAAAAGTAATCTTAACAGCTCTCCAAAAACGGTCATCATTTATAAACATCTTAATATAATTATCAAAGCCAACCCAAGAGGGCTCGGACAATAGATCATAATTGGTAAAGGAAAAATAAAAAGATGCGATCATTGGTCCAACAATAAAGCCTAAAAATCCTATTAACCATGGGGCGATAAAGCCTAAACCAATTAAATCATTTTTTATGCTGTTTTGCGGTTTATTTGATTGATACAGATGTGCCTTCCTTACCTGCTCAGCTATTTTTCCGGCCACTTGTTCTACCTCCAATTTATTTATAATCGTAAAGAGGCTGAGGCAAAGACGTTTTCACCAAAGAAAAGACGAACTAGCATGGAGCATATAGTCCACTCCGCTTGCCGCGGGCGTGTGGCAAGTCTCCTCAGGCTTCGCCTTCCGAGATCTATCTGAAGTCTTACTTCCCGCAATATTCCCTTCGCTCAAGTAATGCGCTATTCGTCTTTAAGCTTGGCATTTAGTTATGGCCCAGCCTCTTGTACTACTTCCCTTACTTATTTTTAGCTAGTATATCTGTCGCTTTCTTTCTAAAGTTCTCTGCAGCTTTTTCAGGTGTCATTTCTCCATAATAAATTGGATCTGCTACTTCATTCTCGAATAATGTTTCAATTTCAGTGGAGCCTCGTGGGTCTGGTGGATCAATTTCACGGCTGTATTCCTCAGCTAGTTCTACATACTCAAACATCTTCTTCCCCGCTTCAGCTGCATTTCCTTTTAAATGTTCACGGACTTTTGTTGCTATCGGAACACCACGTTCGGCATTTAATATGTCATTGGCCTCAATACTATTTGTGAAGTAGCTTATAAATTTTGCAGCCTCCTCCTGTTCTTTGGAATGTGTCGAAACAGAAAGGAACTGGCCTGGTTTGATGTAATGACCCAATTCCCCATCTTCCAGCATAGGTTGAAGCATTAAATCTAGTGGTCTACCAGCAGCCGTTTCAACAGCAATCAATTGATTACTATGAAAATCCGTCACAATAGCCGTTTTCTCATTTATGATTGGTAATTGTTCAACGCTGCCACCAGTAGCCTTAAATACATCCGGTGGTGCAGCCGCTCCGGAATCCAACATATCTACGGTTACTTGTAGAAAGTCAATGAGTAATTGATCATCCTCATAACCTAATCCGTTTCCTTCATCGTTATATAGCCACTTCCCATGTTCTCGTAAATAATGCTTGAATCCCATAACTCCTGCATGTGGTTGAACACCATATACACCTTCTCCCAGGTTATCTGATAATTGTTGGGCCACATCCTTTAAATCTTCCCATGTATAACCAGGTTCTAATACAGGTACATCAGCTTTTTCAAACATTGCTTTATCCAACAGAATGGCATGCGCATTGGCCCCGATATTGACCGCATATAGTTTATCATCAAGCTTTCCACCATCAATATAGGTATCTTCCACATCACTTAAATCAAGTGCACCCTTTTCTACAAAAGGATTTAAATCTGCGAGCAATCCTTTTCCTACATATTCTGATAAATATTTATAATCCATTTGTACAATATCCGGTAAATTCCCTCCTGCTGCTTGGGTTGCCATCTTTTCCCAATAACCATCCCAACCTGTGAATTCAGGAGAAATCGTTACATGTGGATTTTCCTCCATGTACTGATCAATCACTTTCAGCGTGCGATCATGGCGGTCCTGAGAACCCCACCATACCATGCGTAACTCTACTTGATCTCCATTAGACTTACCGCTAGAGTTTCCTTTTTTTGAATTACAACCTGCCAACATACCAATGGTTAGACATAATAAGATAATAGCGATCCAATATTTCCTTTTTCTTTGCATTTTTCTCTCTCCTCTTTATTCCTTCAGTATTTGCTGAAACTCCCCTTAAGCATGGTGACCTGATGGATAGCTTGACCACCTACGATCATGATAATGAACAAGGTGAGACTCACTCCCACCGAAAACAAAATTTGTGGAAAGTATAAGGATAGATACATCATGCCGCCTGCAGCAATGGCTAAGCCAAGAGTCTTCAACGGATTTAACATACCGATAATAAAAGCATATTGAATATATTTATGTAATTTTAGTCGGTATGTGGTATACGTGGGTAAGATATACATTAAAACAATCAAATACCAAACAGATATAATATAGATACCTATACTGATAATTTGATTGATCAACCCTCCTTTTTGGACAAAAAATCTTAAATCAAAGTAGATAATAAACCCAATAATGAACAAGGTAACCGCTAACATATTAACTTCTAAAAAGTGCTGCTTATATTCTTGCCAATATAAGATAAATATCGGAGAAGACTCATTTTTCTGCGTTAACCACTGTTGTTGTATTTTACAAAGCGCTACGGTCGCTGGAAAAATACCCAGTATACCGAGACCCAATAAGGTGAAAAGGAACCACAAAAGATTTACATAAACGAGCTTCAATGCGTAAATACAAAACACATACACAGATTCCGTTAATTTTGTTTGAAGTATGGTTTGTCACCTCTTTCATCATTAGTTGTTATTGTTCTTCATTTCCATTAGAATGACTGTATAAAAAGAGTATAGTAATTTTCCAATCAAAAAAAGGCATCCTATCTCTTATAACCGCCAATATATTAAGCGTTTACATATAAAAGTAGCTTTTCTTCTTTTGTTTCATAAAATATGATACCTTTTTTCGCGGAAGGAGCTTCGATATGTACAAAATACTTCTTGTTGATGATGAGCAAGAAATTCGTTTCGGTTTAAAAAATTACTTCCCATGGAACAATCTTGGCTTCACAGTTACACATGATTGCGAAAACGGACAACAAGCTCTTGAATTTTTGAAGGAAAATCCGATAGATGTCGTATTAACAGATATTCGCATGCCTGTATTAGATGGCATTGATTTAGCTAGAGAGGTTAAGAAAAGGGAATTCCCTATTCAAATCATTTTTCTAAGTGGATATAAGGACTTTCACTATGCCCAAAATGCCCTTAAATATGGGGTAAGAGATTATATTATAAAGCCAGGAAAGTACGAAGAAATTGAAGAGGTTTTTACCATACTCAAAAAAGACTTGGATCAAGAATGGAACAACGCAAGGAGAAACCAATCTGCCAATAGTTACTCGGAAAACATTACTCAGACCATAAAAAAATATACAGAGGAGCATTACTCAGAGGTGACACTTGAGGATTTATCCCAGTTATTAAAAATGTCCCCAAATTATATTAGTACATTTTTTAAAGAAAAGACGGGGATAAACTTTTCTACTTATTTAGCGGAGATTAGAATGAAGAAAGCAGCAGAACTTTTAATTGATTACCATTATAAAACTTATGAGATTAGTCACCTCTTAGGCTATAATAATCCCAAGAGTTTTACTAGAATGTTTAAAAAGTACTATGGCGTGTCCCCGCGAGAATATCGAAATCAGAGGGCTATGTCATTGTGATTAGAAATAGAAAATTCTTATTAAAGAATACTTTACTATTTCTTTTCCCATTATTAATTCCCTTGTTCATTTTAGGATCTTTTGCCATAGTCATTACAGATAAATATATGAAAGAATCCATTACTAGTAATAACTTTAATGCCTTACAACAGCTAGAGCAACAAACGGATATTGTATTAAATGAAATGCACTTGTTGAATTTGGATTACAACTGGAATCCTGAAATTATCCTTTCTCTTCAAGATATTTTAGATTCGGATTATCTAACTCTTAATCAAAACCAGAAGCTGCAATACCAAGAAGGGACACTTCGGCGTAAGGAAATTGCCACACCTTATATTCATTCCATTTATGTATTTTACACGAATACGAAAAATCGTGTTTTAACATCTCAAACAGGGATTACTTCAATAGATGCCATGAATGACCAGTCTTGGTTTAACGAGTTTGATCCCACATCCACTGAAGAAAATATTTGGATAAAAAATAGAAATGAGGCACAATTTCCATTTGAAGAGCCAAAACCGCTTATCACTATATTTAAAAATGTGTTCAAAACAAATGCACCTACTTCTGAAGGTTTGATTGTTTTAAATATCCAACAGAACTATTTTGAAGACCTAATCAATGAATGGAATAATTATCATAATCAAAGCATTTTTGTCTTAGATGACCAGAATAACAAATTATATGGCAATAAAAATAGTGAAATGTTAAATATAGAAGATTGGGATCTTACAACTGATCAACAAACATTTGAAGTTAAAATGGATCATAAAGTCTATATTGTGAACCAACTTCATTCGAAGAATTATAATCTTAGATACTACTCTATTGTTGAAAAGAATATTATTTACTGGATCCCCAATCAGTTACGATTATTAACCATCATTTTTGTCTGTTTATCATTTATTATAGGAATTGCGATCATCTACTATTTATCCCGAAAAAATGCCCGCCATATTAGTGATATTATTATGATCTTAAATATGACGAATCAAAAGAAAGAAAACTTAACCAACGATATCTCATTCAGAGACAATGAATATCAATTGATTGTCAGAGGAATTTTAAAAAATTATATAAACCAAAACAATCTTGAAAAAGAATTAAACGAACAAAAATACCAGCTTCAATCAGCAGAGTTATCTGCCTTACATAATCAGATTAATCCACATTTCTTATCAAATACACTTGCTATTATTTATTGGAGGGCAATAGCATTGACTGGGAAACCAAATAAAGTAACTGAAATGCTGGGAACATTAACCGATATTCTAAATTTCTCATTGAGAACTAAAAGTCATACAGTGACTTTGAAAGAGGAGATTGAAAATGCTAAAAATTATGTAGAGATCATGAGAATAAGATCCCAAAATGATTTTCATATATACTGGGAATATAACCAGTCTGATCTTGATCAGCAAGTCTTGAAATTCATCTTGCAACCAATACTAGAAAACTGCCTTCAGCATGGGACCGACGGCGAGAGCACGAGCAAGATCAGGATAAAAATAGAGCGACGAAATAATAGTATGAGTTTCCGTATTACTGATAATGGACAAGGAATGAGTAAACATTCCTTGCGGCAATTACATACTGAACTTGATAAAGATGAATATGTCACGAATCATATTGGTTTAGCTAATATTAAAAAGCGTTTATCACTAGTATTTAATAACAATTATATTTTTATTATCAGGAGTAAAAAAGGTTGGGGAACCACAATTTTTATTAAACATCCTTGTGCGTGCGATAACGCTAATTTAGTTCACCTTTGACAGTTAAAACCACAGAAATGCTTTTATATCAAGCATTCCTGTGGTTTTTTAGTAGTGAAAAGTAAGGGCTTACTCCTATACATTCGGATTAACTCCCGCTCAATCACTCATCTTCTATAAATGGAATTTCCGTAATTCTTAGATTCGTACAACCATATGGTAAAAGTTTTACCTTTTTCACTGAACTCAGTGGCTTTCGATCTGCTGGAACTCTAGAAACAACTCCATTTTCTTTAGGCCAGTTTATTTCCACAACGTTTGCTGTGGCTTCAATTGGAGCTTCTTCTACGCTAAATGGAAACTTCCCTATTCCATTAAACTTATATTGGATATCCTTATCAACATATCCATAATTCCATTGTGATTGTGGAAATACATCATAATCACAATGAGGGAATACCCGTAATTTTTCCTCTTGCCCATAATCAATCATTTTCCACTCATCTTTAATCGCAATGGAATATAGAAGTGGTCCCCTTTTCACTGCCACCATATCTTCTGGTCGATTGATAAATTCAGTCTCGAAATCAAGCAAGACTTCGATTGTTTCTATACCACTCCAGGTTTTTGATAGATTAAAATATTCTCCGCATTTCGCCTTTTCACCATTTACGGTAGCATGTGAGCAAAAGCTAGGTATTCTAATATCAAAATCAAAATCGAGTGGATTATTTGCTGTAACGGTAAAGGTTAATTTCCCGTTAAAAGGATAATCTGTAGATAGACTTATTTTTACTGTCCCAACCTTTAGGGCTGTTTCCACTTCCGAAGGCGCAATTGCCGTGCAAGCAATCCCTCTATCCGTTTTCATAAATGTAGACAATGCAAATTTAGGCCAAGCCTGATTAAAATTAGCCGTACAGCAACCAAAATGTGGCTCAAGACCATATATATGTGCTTCGCCATTGTTTGTGTTAAAGGGTTGTTTTCCTTCCTCAATCCGACTACATTCCACTTGATTAACGAGTTGATCATATTGATGTGACCACATATCAGAGCTAAAAGCAGCGGGCAATGCATTATAAGCAAGATACTCAAGCTTATCTGACCATTCCATATCGCCTGTTATTTGAAGAAGATGCTCCAAGGAATACATATATTCTGCAACAGCACACAGCTCCGTTCCTTGAATAGGACTGTCACCAGAGAGACATTCATCACCGGTAAATATGCCCGTTGCTGTACCATGATAATTAGATAACTTTTGAATCATCATTTCGGCAAACTGTTTATCTTCATCACTCTTACTAATCCTGCTAAATAATGTTAAGGATTTAACCGCCATTGCTTGGTTGACAATATGATTCATTTGACTCCAGTGTCCAAATGCTTGCGGGCTTTCATATGGCCAATTTTCATATAAACACTTATAATCAAATCCCTGAACTCTTATTTTAATAGCTAAGTTTAATAGCCACTCTTCCTTTCGTCTTTCATAAAGCCAATATAGGGGAATAAGCATTTCATACCATCTTGTTGAAGCCCAATTAAAAATTGTAAATGTATCTATATGACGTTCAAAGTTTTTTGTAGCTTTATAGATTACCTCTTCTACCCTCTTATCATTACTACATTCATAATAAACAACCAATACTTTTAGAATTAAAAACAATGCCCACATATCATAGCTATTTCTTTCATCTCTCGTACATGGGCATATCCAACCATCTTCCTCTTGGCCATCTATGATCGCATCTATATATTTTTCGGCCCGCATTTTCATATCTTCATCGTCTAATAAATAAGCTAATGGGATAAAACCATCTAACCAATATGGTACACGCTCCCAGCCCTCCTTATCCCCACCAATCCACTTACTCTCCTTGATGTCTGGCCAAAATTTATCAAGATTCCCACTGAGTCCTTCTGCTTGAATTTGTAGTTGTCGTAACAGCCAGCCTTTGGGTTTTAATTCATTGGTGGTGAATGGTTTGAATGATAATTCAGTAATACCTTTTCCTACCATAATGAACGCCTCCTGATTTTCAGCTTTTTATTTTGTCTATATCTTCTCAGATACGAAAATGAATGTATAGTGTTTTATAATCTTCTGTAAATACTTTTATTTATTTCGACTCCTATAAGAAAAAGAGGCTGGGACAAAACCCAGTAAAAACAGAAAAAGTGATTTTCTACTAAGATGAAGTAGGAAATCACTTTTTTAATTTGATTAAAAAATGAAAAAATATACAAAAAAAGGATACCTTCTGATAAAGTTAAAGT